>NZ_JBFBEK010000006.1:0-306708 GCF_040683715.1 Streptomyces sp. NPDC093260 | reverse complement strand
TTCGGCGGCTCGGGGCGGCCCCCGGGCGCCCCGCGGGCGGGGGGGGGGGGGCCTGCCCGCGGGGGGGCCCGGGGGGGGGGGCGCCCCGGGGCGGGGGGGCCGCGCCGCGGGGGCCGCCCGGCCGGCCCGGCGGCCGGGCCGCACGACGGAGGGCGGTGCCCGGCGCCCCGGGAAAGGGGCCGGGCACCGCCCTCCGAGCGGGCCGCGTGGGTGGTCAGCCGGCGGCCGGCGGGGCGTACTTGTAACCCACCCGCCGTACGGTCTGGATCGTGCGGCGGTGCTCGGCGCCCAGCTTGCGGCGCAGCCGGGCGATGTGGACGTCCACGGTGCGGCCGTCGCCGACATGGCCGTAGCCCCACACCGTGGTGACCAGCTGGTCGCGGGTGTGCACCCGGTGCGGGTGCGCGACCAGATGCGCCAGCAGCTCGAACTCCAGGTACGTGAGGTCGAGTTGGCGGCCGTCCACCTCGGCGGTGCGGCGCGCCGGGTCGATGCGCACGAGCGGGTCGCCGGTTCCGGCGGCGGCCGCCGGCACGGCCTCGGGGCGCTGCTGGTCCGGCCGGTCCGGCACCGCGACCGGCGGCAGATGCGGCTGCTGGTCGGCCGGGACCAGCACCAGGTAGCCGATCATCGGCGGCCGGCCGGGCAGGACCGGCAGGGTGTGCTGGGGGGCGGGCAGCCAGGTGGCGCCCGGGGGCAGGAAGTCCGCCACGTCCACGACCTCGTCCCGGTCCACGGCTCGCAGCCGGTGCCGCGGTGCGGCGGCCGGGGCGGCGGTCGAGGGAGCGGGGGCGGGGAGGCCGGCAGTGGTCAGGGAACGGGTGGTCGCCATGAGAGGTCAGCTCTTTCGCGCGAGGAGTTCGTCGGAAGGAGCGACGGCCGCGATTCGTGGTCGGGCGCGCCGCGGGACGTACGTCGTTTCGCGCTGGCCGAAGGCCGGGGTGTACGGCTTCAGAGGGCCCGCGCGTTCGTCGCGCGGCAACACACCCGGTCGTAGTCGTGGTGCTGACGGGACGGCCAGAACGGCTCGAGGTCATGGCGACCTGTCGCGTGCTGCTTCTGGAAACCGGCCATGTCCCCCATTGAAGCAGAGACCCGGCCCGGCGAGGACCCTCCTCTCACTGCTTGGACGCTTCCTTGGCGTGAAGTTGACGCAGCGTGCCTCGTTCGACCAGGCATCCGCGCGGGTCAACGCCTCGGCGCGGTGAGCGCGCCCGGGGCGTCGTCCCACAGTGTGGACGCCGGGCCCCGGGCGAGGGCAGGCCGAAGGGGCGCCCACCGTGCGGTGGACGCCCCTCGCGAAGCCTGTGCCGAAGCCCCTGCCGGGGCCTCACGGCGGCGGTGGATCAGACCTGACCGGCCTTCTCCAGCGCGGTGCAGCAGGTGTCGACCAGCAGCCGCGTCACGACGTACGGGTCCACGTTGGCGTTCGGGCGGCGGTCCTCGATGTAGCCCTTGCCGTCCTTCTCGACCTGCCACGGGATGCGCACCGAGGCGCCGCGGTCGGAGACGCCGTAGGAGTACTCGTTCCACGGGGCGGTCTCGTGCAGGCCGGTGAGGCGGTCGTCGATGCCGGCGCCGTAGTTCTTGACGTGGTCCATCGGCTTGGAGCCCTCGCCGAGCGCCTCGCACGCGGTGATGATCGCGTCGTAGCCCTCGCGCATCGCCCGGGTGGAGAAGTTGGTGTGCGCGCCTGCGCCGTTCCAGTCGCCCTTGACCGGCTTGGGGTCGAGGGTGGCGGAGATGTCGAAGTCCTCGGCGGTGCGGTACAGCAGCCAGCGGGCCACCCACAGCTGGTCGGCGACCTCCAGCGGAGCGAGCGGGCCGACCTGGAACTCCCACTGACCCGGCATGACCTCCGCGTTGATGCCGGAGATGCCGAGGCCCGCCTCGAGGCAGTTGTCCAGGTGCGCCTCGACCACGTCACGGCCGAAGATCTCGTCCGAGCCGACGCCGCAGTAGTAGCCGCCCTGCGCGGCCGGGAAGCCGCCCTCGGGGAAGCCGAGCGGGCGCGAACCCTTGAAGAAGGTGTACTCCTGCTCGATGCCGAAGACCGGCTCCTGGTCGGCGAACCGCCCGGCGGTCTCGGCGAGCGCGGCACGGGTGTTGGACTCGTGCGGCGTCATGTCGATGTTCAGGACCTCGCACAGGACGAGGATGTCGTCGCCGCCGCGGATCGGGTCGGGGCAGGTGAAGACCGGCTTGAGCACGCGGTCCGAGGCGTGGCCCTCGGCCTGGCTGGTGGAGGACCCGTCGAAGCCCCAGATCGGCAGCTCGGCACCCTTGGCGTCGTCGCCGAGGATCTTCGTCTTGGAACGGAGCTTGGCCGTCGGCTGGGTGCCGTCGATCCAGATGTACTCAGCCTTGAAGCTCACGGGCCACGTCCTTCGGGTCTCGCTGGGCGCACTTGCGGGTGCTGCGGCGCTGCGGCACTGGGGCGCCGCCGTTGATGCGGGCAGCATGTCAACGGCCGATTTCCCGTCCGTTGCCCGAGTGTGAACCCCGTGTTACCTGGGCGGCTGTGTCCCGGTTCACGCGGCGTGAGGCGTCCTGCGGTCCGGACGCGCGGCCGGGGCCCGCCGCTCCCGGGCGGAGACGGCGGGCCCCTCACGCTCACCGGGCGAGCGCCGGGCCGGGCCTCACCCCACCTTCTCGATCCGCGCGTGCCGGATCAGGAACTTGCCCGGCTCCCGGACCTGTTCGAAGGCGGCGTCGTTCAGCAGGACGCAACTGCCGGAGACCGAGGTGACCTTCACCGTCGTGGACTTGTCGTTGTCCAGGTTGGTGACCTTCAGCGTCGTACCGGCCGGGAACTGGTTGCTGGAGGCGGCCGGGGCGCCGCCCTCGCCGGACAGGGTGACGGTGGAGCCGGTGCAGACCTGCTGGCCGGCGGCGGCGCCTCCGGCGTTCCCGGCGTTCCCGGCGCCGGTCCCGCCCTGCGCGGGCGGTGCGCTCTGCTGCCCGGCGGCCTGGTCGCCGCCGCCCGCGGCCTGGTCGCCCCCGCCCGCCTGCTGGCCGTTCTGCGCCTGACGGCCCGCTTGGGAGTCCTGAGCCGACTCCCCGACCGGGCAGCCCGACGCCGCCTGCTTGCGCTTGATCTCCTCGATGACCGCCTCGCGGTTGGCGATCCGGGCCGCCGACTGCGCGTCCGGGTTCGCCCGCTGGCCGTCGATGAACGTCTGGTTGTTGCCGAGGGCGGTGGCAAGTCCCTGGCAGACCGTCGAGTCCCCGGCGGACAGGGTGCGCGGGGCCGGCGGCGGTGCGGCGTTGGACGTGGCCGCCAGGGCGAAGGCCCCGGTGCCCGCCACCGCCGCCGCGCCGGCCAGCAGGGCGATCTTCTTCTTGGTGCCGAGAGTTCTCCTGCGCGACATGCGCGCCTCCTGAAGAGCTAGGGGAGCGTACGCCGCTATGTACGGGATGCCGCACGAGGTCGCTCAGCGGTCCCGGAAGACGATCGAAGTAACCTGTGTCACAGAGGAGTCGAGACCGCCGGGAGGACGTCCGGGCCGGTGGTCCGGTCAGCCGCGGCCGAGCGCGCCCCGGACCGCCTCCTCCGTGCGCGCCACGACCGCCGAGCCGTCGTCGGCCGTGATGATCGGGCGCTGGATCAGCTTCGGGTGCGCGGCCAGCGCCGCCACCCAGCGATCGCGGGCGCCGGCGTCGCGGGGCCACTCCTTCAGGCCCATGTCCTTCGCCTCGGCCTCCTGGGTGCGCGTGATGTCCCACGGCTCCAGCCCGAGCCGGCCGAGCACCGCCCGGATCTCGTCCTCGGTCGGCGCCTCCTCCAGATAGCGGCGGACGGTGTAGTCGGCGCCCTCGGCGTCGAGCAGGCTGATGGCGCTGCGGCACTTGGAACAGGCCGGGTTGATCCAGATCTCCATGCCGGCCACGGTAGCCACCGAACACCTGTCCAGGCCGGCCGCGTACCGTTCCCCGTGACCAAGATCAGTACGGCAGACACTGGGGGACCGGCGATGAGCTGGCACGACGGGTGGAACGGGAAGAACGGGAAGAACGGGAAGAACGCTGGGACGGGCGGGGCCGCGAGGGGAAGCGGCAGCCGGGCGGGCGCGTCCGGCGCGGAGGACGCGACGGGCAGGCCGGCCGTCTCCCGCGGCCGGCGATACGCGGCCGTGGCGGGCGTCGTCGCCGTGGCCCTCACGGCGGGCGGCTGCGCCGGCGACGGCCGCGGAGGAGCCGACGGCGCACGGGCCGGAGCCACCGCCGGCGCCCACCCCTCCGCGTCCCCGGGCGGAGCCCGCCGCACCGCACCGGGCGTCAGCGCCGCCACCTGGCGCAAGTGGGGGCTCAAGCCGCTGCCCGCCGCCCCGGAGCCTCCGGCCGACAAGCCCGTCAAGCTCTCCGCCACCGGGCCCGTCCCGGTCTTCTCGCACATACCGACCTCGCGGAAGGTCGTCTTCATCACCGTCGACGACGGGCAGGAGAAGGACCCCCGATTCATAGCGATGATGCGGGACCTGAAAATACCGATCACGCTGTTCCTGATGAACGACGCCGTCAAGTCGGACTACGCCTACTTCAAGCCGCTCCAGGAGATGGGCGACCACATCCAGAACCACACCCTGCACCACCCCGCGATGAACACCGTCCCGCTCGCCCGTCAGAAGGAGGAGGTCTGCGGCGCCCAGCGGGTCCTCACCGAGGAGTACGGCACCGCGCCCCTGCTGTTCCGTCCGCCCTACGGCGCGTACGACACGGCGACCAAGACGGCCGTGGGGGAGTGCGGGCCCCGGGCGATCGTCTGGTGGCGGGAGTCGATGCAGATCACCGACATGCAGTACCAGACGGGCGACAAGAAGCTGCGGCCCGGCGACATCATCCTCGCCCACTTCCGCGGACCGAGCGAACTCAAGGGCGCCACCATGACCGAGATGTTCGCCGACCTGCTGAAGCGAATACGCGGCCAGGGCTTCGCCGTGGCCCGTCTGGAGGACTACATCCAGGCTCCGGCCGACTGATGTTGTTCGATTTTCTGACGCCTCAGGGGCACCTCAAGGACCGTACGTGACGGGGCCTCAATTCCCGGCTCCACCAGGCTTTTTGCAGGCCTTCCAACCGCCCCGGATGTCAGTGCCCGGCAGTACACTGGAAGCAGTGTTCGAAAGGTGTCGCCGGGGGGTCCGCGCGGCGCCCGCACGCGACAGGAGGATGCCTGTGCCCGCTGCCGCACTGAAGCCGAAGCCGTTGCCGACCCAGTCCACCGCGAGGCGTTCCGTCCCGCTCGACTCGCCCTACCAGCCCCTGGCCAAGCGGCCGTTGCCGGCCGGGCGGCCGCGTGACTGGTACGTCACGCACAACCGCCGTCTCAAGGCGATGCGGCTCGCCATCGCCCTGCTCGACTCCGGCGTCCAACCGGGCCAGGCGCGCAACGAGACGATCCGCACCACCGCCGAACTCATCGGCGTGCACCCGCCGTCGGACACCACCTGCCACATGGTGCGGGCACTGATGCGCTACTCGCGCTGACCCGCCGCCGGGTGCTCCGGTCCTCCGGGGCACCCGGCGCGGCAGCGCGTGACTTTCAGGCCGTCACGCCGTCAGCTCCTTCTCCAGGGGCGTACGGAAACGCGGTGTCACCCTGGTCGCCCCCAGCAACTCCGTGAGCCGCCTGGCCCGTTCGGCGACGGCGGTCTCCACCTCCCGGCCGGTCCCCTCCGGGTCCAGCAGCCGCCAGACGATCTCGCCGTCCGGCCGCTGCGCCCACCCGCCGACCACCCGGCCGTTCCACCACACCGTGGGGCCGACGTTGCCGCTGCGGTCGAACAGCGCCGGCCGCAGCTCGGGCGCGAGATACCAGTCACGCTGCTGCCAGCCCATCGCCGTCGGGTCGAGGGCGGGCAGCAGCGCCGCCCAGGGCTCCCGCGGCGCGGCCACCGGTTCCGTGTCGTCCGCGACCACGTACCCCGTGCCCTCGTCCAGCGACACCCGCAGCGCGCCCATCGCCGTGAGCGCCCGCCGCACCTCCGTGGTCCGCCAGCCCGTCCACCACTTCAGGTCCGCCTCGGTCGCCGGTCCGCAGACCGCCAGCCAGCGCTCCAGCAGCTCCCGCTGCGCGTCGGCGACGTCCAGCTCGGGATGCTCGGGCGCGAGGGCCCAGCGGAACTGCGTGGACGTCCAGGAGCCGAGCGGCCGGCCCCGCACCACCCTGCCCTCCACCCCCAGCAGCCGCAGCAGCCGCGAGGAGACGGTGTGCACGCCCTCGTAGCTCTTCCCGGGCGCGTACGCGAACTGCTCGCGCAGCCGCGGCTCGTCCTCGGCGAGTTCGGCCGCCGTGGCCTGGCCGCGCCGGGCCAGCGCCGCCAGTGCCGACTCCTCGACCTCCTTCAGCCAGGCCGCGTCCGGCGCGCCCGCCGCCGCCATGTCCTTCAGCAGCTGGGTCCGGGCGCGGGCGGCGACGGCGATGCCCGTCGAGGCGTGCACCACGGCCGTCAGCGCGGCCGGGAGGACGAACACCGTGTTCCGCATGCCGTGCATCCGCACCAGCGTGCGGTCCTCGTACAGCGCCCGCTCGGTCGCGGCCACCGTGCCCGCCGGGTCCGCCAGCCGGGCGCCCACCCCCAGGTACACCGTCGCCGGGTCGGTGCCGTGCAGCGCCACCAGGCACTCGGCGACCTCCTCCGGGCGCGCCGCCCCCGCCCCGGCGGCCAGCCGGTGCCGCAGGGCGAGGCGGGCCCGCCGCTCCGCCACGCCGATGTGCCGCTCTCCCATGGGCGCCTCCTCGGTTCCGTGCGGTCGTCGTCCTTGAGGCATCCTCGCCCACGCCACTGACATCCGGGCCGCGCCCGCTCCGGCCGCCGCGCTCAGCCGCCGTAGCGCTCCAGCAGCCCGGTGACGTACGCCTCCAGCCGGTCGGCCAGCACCCGCGGGGTGAGGTCGGTGCGGCCCAGCTCGCGCCACGGCCCGGCGAGTTCGGCCGCGTCGGGGCAGTAGTGCAGGGCGTCCAGCAGCCGCCAGTACAGATGGCCGGCCCCGTCGGCGAGAGGGCGTCCGCCCAGCGCCTCGTAACGCTCCCGGAACCCGAGGCCGTGCTCGGGCCCGTGCAGCAGCGCCAGCGCGGTCGAGCAGTGCGCCACATCGAGGTCGGCGGGGCCCCAGGAGGTCTCCACCCAGTCCACGACCCCGCCGATCCGCGGCTCCGCGCCGTCCCCGGTGAACAGCACGTTCCCCGGGTGGTAGTCCCGGTGCAGGAAGCAGCCCTCGTACGCCGGCGGCTCCCGGCGCAGCACCGCCACCGCCCGCTCCCACACCGCGCCCGGCGGCGCCTGCACCCGCTCCGGCGGCGTCCACGCCTCGTAGGGGCGCGGCCGTACGTCCGGTACGACGGCGTGGACGCGCCCGAGCTGCGCCGCGAGCAGGTCCAGCCGCCGGTCCAGGTCCGGCCCGTCGTCCACCCGTACGCGCCCCGGCAGCCGGGTCATCAGCAGACTGGGGTGGTCGCAGTGCTCGCCGGTCGCGTCGACGGCGACGGGCGCGGGGGCCGGTACGCCGTCCCGGTCGGCCAGCAGCGCGAGAACGGCGGCCTCCCGGGCCAGCAGGGCGGGGGCGTGGCGGCGGAAGAACGGCTTCACGAACGTCCGCAGCACCAGCGAGGCCCCGTCGTCCAGCGTGAGCGCCCGCATCTGCGAACTCCAGCCGCCGCTGAGCGGGCGGACGCCGGCGACCGTGCGGCCCGGCGGCACCTGCTTGGCCACCCACGCCCTGGTCGCCGTCCAGCCGCCGTCGCCGAGTCCGGTGAGGAGCGCGGCCACCAGCTCCCGCCGCGCCTCGGGATGGTCGCGCAGCCACCGGCCCAGCGCGTGATCGGCGTCGGGCAGGTCGAGGCGGGTGAACTGCGCCCGGGCGGCGAGGGCGTCCTGCACGGCCTCGGTGACGGCGGGCGGGATGACGGCGTCCGTACCGGGCACGACGAGCACCGCCCGGCCCTCGTACGCGCGCAGGGCGTCCAGGGCGGGGGAGGCGCGCCAACCGCCGGGCCGCCGGATGATCGCGCTGAACGGCCCGGTCCCGTCGCCGAACGGCACCTCCCAGGCGGCGCCCGCGTACACCGCCGGCGCGGCGAGGCCGAGCGCGGCCACCCGCCGGCCGTAGTGCCGGGCCAGATCGGCCACGGTCTGGCCGCTCATGCTGAACCCGACCAGGATCAGCGGCCCGTCCGCCGGCGTCCGCGCGTCGATCACCGACACCGCCTGCGCGAACCGGCGGCGCAGACTCAGCTCGCTGAGCGCGCCGCTGCTGTCGCCGTGCCCGGAGAAGTCGAAGGCGAGCCCCGGGCAGCCGCGGGCGGCGAACTCGGCGAGCAGCGGCAGCAGCCGTTCCTTGCTGCCGTTTCCGGCGCCGTGCAGCAGGACGACGGTGGGGCGCCGCCCGGGCTCAGGGCCGCCGCCCCCCTCGGAGGGACGGCCGGGCGCGGCGTCGGCGGGGCCGCCAGCGGCGGGGGCGTGGACACCGCTGAGGCGTTCGCCGTCGTACGCGTGCGTGAAGGGGACGAGAGGGGAGGACGTCGTGCTCATGGCGCCCATTCACGCACGTCGCGGGGCGCGGGAAGGGCGGCTTCGGCGGATCCGGGCAAGGCGCCCGCGCCCGTGCCCGCCGAGGACGCCCGCGCTCGCCGAGGACACCCGCGCCCCCGAGGACGCTCGCACCCACCGCGCCCTCACAGCCCCGGAGCGCCCCAGAGCGGGAACCAGCGGCTCAGGTCCTCCTCCATGCGCAGATCGTCGGCGAGCATGGCCTTGACCTGGATCTCCAGGGCGTTGTCGCGCCGCTGCGCCTGGCCGGGCAGCGGGGCGAACGGGTAGAAGGACCCCCGCTTGTACAGGTACACCAGCGCCAGCCGACGGCCGGCGTCGTCGTGGAAGCCGGCCAGGGAGCACAGCAGTTGGGGGCCGAAGCCGCCCGCCTCCAGGGCGCTGTTCACGGCGTGCAGGTCGTTGACCAGCTCGGGCAGCTGGTCGGGGGCGCGGCGGGAGACCAGCCAGGAGTAGCCGTAGGCGTCCTGGACGCGCTCGACGGGCGGCCCGGTGCGGCCGGTGTCGGCGTCCAGGAGAGCCTGGACCTCACGGTGGGCCTGCTCGAAGGCGGCGCCCTCGACCGTGGCGAAGCAGACCGCGCCCTGCCCGGTCGGGGTGAGACCGGCCGCCGCCTCCAGCGTCACCGCCGCCGACGGCAGCCCGAACAACTGGTCGAGGTCGGGCGGGGTGGGTCTGGTACGGCCGAGCAGGATGTCCAGCAGTCCCATCCTCAGCCCGCCTTACCCGGCGTCGCGGCCTCGCCCAGCTCGGCGGAGATCCGGCCGAGCTGCGCGAGCCGCTGCTCCAAACTCGGGTGGGTGGAGAAGAGCCGGGCGATGCCGGGGTCGGAGCCCAGGGCGGGAGTGAAGTAGAAGGCGTTGAAGGCCTGTGCGGTGCGCAGGTCCTCGGAGGGGATGCGGGCGATGTCGCCGGTGACCTTGGTGAGCGCGGAGGCCAGCGCCGAGGGGCGGCCGGTGAGCAGGGCCGCGGCCCGGTCGGCGGCCAGCTCCCGGTACCGGGACAGCGCCCGGATCAGCAGGAAGCTGATGGCGTACACGGCAGCCGACACGCCCATGACCATGGCGAACACGGCCATCGTGTTCTGGTCCTTGCGGCCCCGGCCGCCGAACAGCTCCGAGTAGAACGCGAACCGCACCACCAGCCCCGCGATCACGCCGAGGAAGGACGCGACCGTGATCACGGCGACGTCCTTGTGCGCGACGTGCGACAGCTCGTGCGCGAGCACGCCCTCCAGCTCGGCCGGTTCCAGCCGGCGCAGCAGTCCCGTGGTCACGCACACCACGGCGTTGTCCGGGTTGCGGCCGGTGGCGAACGCGTTCGGCATGTCCACGTTGGACACGGCGACCACGGGTCTGGGCATGTCGGCCATCGCGCACAGCCGGTCGATCACCGCGTGCAGCTCGGGATACTCCTCCCGCTCGACCACCCGCCCGTGCATGGCGAACAGGGCGATCCGGTCGGAGAACCAGTACTGGGCGATCAGCGCGGCGGCGGCGACCACCACGACCAGCACCCAGGACTTCAGGAGCACGATCAACGCGGCCACGAACGCCACGTACAGCAACCCGAGCAGGAAAAGCGTGACCCCCATGCGCACGGTCAGCCGCCTGTCGCTCCGGAAGCGGCTCTGCATCTTGCATCACCCCGCAGTCAGGCACTCGTCCCGACTCCAGTGTGCACCTGCCGCCCCCACCGCGAACGGGCCCGGACGGCCCTCATACACCCTTCATACCGAAACCCCTGCAGCCGTCCGTACGGGGCGTGCGTCCGGGCGTACCCGGTAGCTCGTTCGGCTCAAGATGCCGCGCGGACGGGGGACGGCTAGCCTCGATGAGGAGTGATCGCGCTGCGGCCGCGGCCTTCTCCGTCACGTTCTCCGAGAAGTGGCACGAGTGGGTGGAAGGAAGGAATTCCATGAAAGCACCACGCGTGAGGCGTCTCTTCGCGGCAACCGTCGCCGGCGTACTGCTGGCGGGCGGCGCGGCGGCCGGCACGGCCTCCGCCGCCACACCGGACAAGGCCCCGACCACCACGAACAACCGCTGCGGCGGCTGGTGGAACAACTGCGGCTGGGGCGGCCGGGGCGGCGCCTACTACGGCCCGGGCTTCGGCTACGGCTATGGCTACGGCGGTGGCAGCACCGTCGTGATCATCGTCTGACCCCGCCCACGACGAACGAGGGCCGCCGTCCCCACCGGGGACGGCGGCCCTCAGCCGCGCCGGATGCTCCCGGGGGCGCAGGGGCAGGAGCGCGCTGGCGGCGAGCCGACCCGCTCGCGGTGCCGGACGCGAAAACGGCCGCCGGCCGTGCCCCTCCCCGCAGGAAGGACACGGCCGACGGCCGATACGCGGCCCAGGGGAGCGGAAACCCGCTCTGACCTGGGGCGCTGTCACACGTCGAAGTAGAGCTCGAACTCGTGCGGGTGCGGGCGGAGCTGGAGCGGGGCGATCTCGTTGGTGCGCTTGTAGTCGATCCACGTCTCGATCAGGTCCGGCGTGAACACGTCGCCCTGGAGGAGGAACTCGTGGTCGGCCTCCAGGCGGTCCAGGACCGCGCCGAGGGAGGTCGGGACCTGGGCCACGTTGGCGTGCTCCTCGGGAGCCAGCTCGTAGAGGTCCTTGTCGATCGGCTCGGCCGGCTCGATCTTGTTCTTGATGCCGTCCAGGCCCGCGAGGAGAAGAGCCGAGAAGGCGAGGTACGGGTTGCCGGAGGAGTCGGGCGCGCGGAACTCGACGCGCTTGGCCTTCGGGTTCGAACCCGTGATCGGGATACGCATCGCCGCGGAGCGGTTGCGCTGCGAGTACACCAGGTTGATCGGCGCCTCGAAGCCCGGCACCAGGCGGTGGTAGGAGTTCACCGTCGGGTTGGTGAAGGCCAGCAGCGACGGGGCGTGCTTGAGGATGCCGCCGATGTAGTAGCGGGCGGTGTCCGACAGGCCCGCGTAACCGGCCTCGTCGTAGAACAGCGGGTCGCCGTTGCTCCACAGCGACTGGTGCACGTGCATGCCCGAGCCGTTGTCGCCGAAGATCGGCTTCGGCATGAAGGTCGCCGTCTTGCCGTTGCGCCAGGCGACGTTCTTCACGATGTACTTGAACAGCTGGAGGTCGTCCGCGGCGGCCAGCAGCGTGTTGAACTTGTAGTTGATCTCGGCCTGGCCGGCGGTGCCCACCTCGTGGTGCTGGCGCTCCACCTTCAGACCGGCCTTGGCCAGCTCCAGGGAGATTTCGGCGCGCAGGTCGGCGAAGTGGTCGACCGGCGGGACCGGGAAGTAGCCGCCCTTGTAGCGGACCTTGTAGCCGCGGTTGTCCTCCAGCGCACCGGTGTTCCAGGCGCCGGCCTCGGAGTCGATGTGGTAGAACGACTCGTTCTCCGCGGTGCGGAACCGGACGTTGTCGAAGACGTAGAACTCGGCCTCGGGGCCGAAGTACGCGGTGTCGGCGATACCCGTGGACGCCAGGTACGCCTCGGCCTTCTTCGCCACGTTGCGCGGGTCACGGGAGTACTGCTCGCCCGTGATCGGGTCGTGGATGAAGAAGTTGATGTTGAGCGTCTTGTCCCGGCGGAACGGGTCCACGCGCGCGGTGGAAAGGTCGGCGCGCAGGGACATGTCGGACTCGTGAATGGCCTGGAAGCCGCGGATCGAGGACCCGTCGAACGCCTGCTCCTCGTCGGGGTCGAACGCCTCGGCGGGCAACGTGAAGTGCTGCATGACGCCCGGCAGGTCGCAGAAGCGGACGTCGATGAACTTGACGTCCTCGTCCGCGATGTACTTCTTGGCCTCGTCGGCGTTCTGGAACATCCAGCTCCTCCTACTCCCGACCGTCCCGCCGGGGTGGTAGATCGTTCGTGCGGCCAGTGCGGTGGCACACGCTGCCTCGACCCTAGGGACGGGTGATTTCTCGGGCGTGACCCATTTGTTTCGCAGAAGTTAACCGGCCGGGGTCGGGTCACGTCGGCGGACACCCCGGCGGCCCGTCTCCGTCCAGCCTCGCAGTACCGTGGTCGGGTGGACAACAGGCAAGCAGTGGGATCGTGGCTGTCCGGGCCGCGCGCCGCCATGGAGGACGCCGGAGCCGACCTCGGTTACCGGGGCGAACGACTGGGACTGCCGGAGCAGGGACCGGGCTCGATCGCCCGCCCCGGCCGGCGGCTGGGCGCGGTCGCCGTCGACTGGGCCCTGTGCATGCTGATCGCATACGGCCTGATCACCCATGGCTACGACCAGGCCACCGGC
This sequence comes from Streptomyces sp. NPDC093260, assembly GCF_040683715.1. Classification (NCBI taxonomy): domain Bacteria; kingdom Bacillati; phylum Actinomycetota; class Actinomycetes; order Kitasatosporales; family Streptomycetaceae; genus Streptomyces; species Streptomyces sp. NPDC093260. The sequence goes on along the minus strand of NZ_JBFBEK010000006.1, from coordinate 293,921 downwards.
AACTGGGCGCTGCTCATCTTCTTCGTGCTCGGCGTCCTGACCGTCGGCACCGTCGGCTGCACGCCCGGCAAGCGGCTGCTCGGCCTGCGTGTGGTCGCGCTGCGCACCGGCGGCGTGCAGCCGCTGCGCGCCCTGCTGCGCACGGTCCTGCTGTGCGTCGCGATCCCCGCGCTGATCTGGGACCGCGACGGCCGCGGCCTGCACGACCGGCTGGCGGGCACGGTCGAGGTCAGGATCTGAGCCGAGGCCCGGATCCGACCGGTCCGCGCCGGGGGACCCGACGGGCCGGATCGGATCCGGGGGACCGACCGGTCCGTTGCCCGGGCCTGGCAGGCGCGTACGTACGGCGAAGGGGCGCCCGGAGTGGTCCGGGCGCCCCTGCGGCAGATGCGGGAAGTCAGCGGGTCCTCGGGCCGCCCCGGGGCATCCGCATGCCCTTGGGCATCGGGCCCTTGGGCAGCGGCATGTTGCTCATCAGGTCGCCGAGGGCGCGCAGCCGGTCGTTGGTGGCGGTGACCTGGGGGCCGGTCAGCACACGCGGGTACTTCAGCATCGTGGTGCGCAGCTTCTTCAGCTCGACCTGTCCCTCGCCGGTGCCGACGATCACGTCGTGCACCGGGACGTCGGCGACGATGCGGTTCATCTTCTTCTTCTCGGCGGCGAGCAGGGACTTCACCCGGTTCGGGTTGCCCTCGGCGACCAGCACGATGCCGGCCTTGCCGACCGCGCGGTGCACCACGTCCTGGTTGCGGTTCATCGCGACCGCCGGGGTGGTCGTCCAGCCGCGGCCGATGTTGTCCAGCACCGCGGCGGCCGCCCCCGGCTGGCCCTCCATCTGCCCGAAGGCGGCCCGCTCGGCCCGGCGCCCGAACACGATCGCCATCGCCAGGACGGCGAGCAGCAGGCCTAGGATGCCGAGGTAGACCGGGTGACCGATCAGGAAGCCGATCCCGAGGAGGACACCGAGAACGACGATGCCGACAGCCGCGAGTACAAGCCCGATCTTCGGATCGGCCTTGCGGGTCATCTTGTACGTCAGGGCGATCTGCTTCAGTCGCCCCGGGTTGGCAGCCTCGGCTGCGGTTTCCTTCCTCGCCATGTCAGGAAGTCTACGTGGCCCGTGGGGCCGCCGACGACGGCAGTGCCCGTGGATCTCCCGGGGCGGCCGGTCAGGGACGGACGGCGGGGAACTGGTCCAGGACGCGCTGGGCCTCGACGCGGTCCTTGGCGCGGCGGCGGTCCTCCAGGACGGAGTTCCAGGCGTTGCGGCGGGCGGTGCGCTGCCCGCCGCCCATGAGCAGTGACTCGACCGCGCGGAGAGCGTCCTTGACGGTCGGGATGGCGGTGGCGTGAACGGGCGCGGCCTGCATGGTGGAGGTCCCCCCTCGTGACGGGCTCCGGTGTACGGGGTGTGAGTCCAGGCTCACGCTTCGGTGTTACCAGGGCGTGACCGACCGGTCAAACACCGATGAAGCCCTGACATCGCAGGCCAAAAGGGCGACGCGGCCCCGAGCGCCGCCCTCATCTGCGGCGACGGTCCGGGCCGCGTCGTACCGGCCACTACTCGACGGTAGGTTCTTGTGCGCGAATTCACACGCGCGTCGGTCCCCTTGCGGGGCGCGGCGGGTGACGGAACGTCGGGCCGCCGCGGAGAACGTCAGACCGCCTGGGAGGCGACGAAGGCGCCGCGCTTCTCGACGGCCATCTGGTACAGGCGCCCGGCGCGGTAGGAGGACCGTACCAGCGGCCCGGACATCACGCCCGAGAAGCCGATCTGCTCGGCCTCCTCCTTCAGCTCCACGAACTCCTGCGGCTTGACCCAGCGCTCCACCGGGTGGTGGCGCACGCTCGGGCGCAGGTACTGGGTGATGGTCACCAGTTCGCAGCCCGCCTCGTGCAGCTGCTTCAGCGCCTCGCTGATCTCCTCACGGGTCTCGCCCATGCCGAGGATCAGGTTCGACTTGGTGACCAGGCCGTGGTCGCGGGCCTCGGTGATCACCTTCAGGGAGCGCTCGTAGCGGAAGCCGGGGCGGATGCGCTTGAAGATCCGCGGGACCGTCTCGACGTTGTGCGCGAAGACCTCGGGGCGGGAGGCGAAGACCTCCGCCAGCTGCTCGGGTACCGCGTTGAAGTCGGGGGCGAGCAGCTCGACCTTGGTGCGGCCGCCCTCGCGCCCGGCGGTCTGGGCGTGGATCTGGCGCACGGTCTCGGCGTACAGCCAGGCGCCGCCGTCCTCCAGGTCGTCGCGGGCGACGCCGGTGATGGTGGCGTAGTTCAGGTCCATGGTGACCACGGACTCGCCCACCCGGCGCGGCTCGTCGCGGTCGAGCGCCTCGGGCTTGCCGGTGTCGATCTGGCAGAAGTCGCAGCGCCGGGTGCACTGGTCGCCGCCGATGAGGAAGGTCGCCTCGCGGTCCTCCCAGCACTCGTAGATGTTCGGGCAGCCGGCTTCCTGGCAGACCGTGTGCAGGCCCTCGCTCTTCACGAGGTTCTGCATCTTCGTGTACTCGGGACCCATTTTCGCCCGGGTCTTGATCCACTCGGGCTTGCGCTCGATGGGGGTCTGGCTGTTGCGGACCTCCAGGCGCAGCATCTTGCGTCCGTCGGGTGCGACTGCGGACACGTCGGCTCCCTGTAGCTTCGATTCTTCGGCGCACACCAGGGTACGCCCGTGTTTGTTGCGCCCAGTCGCTGAGGCCAACCTCAGAGGTACGGGGATCATTCCCCCGTACGGCCGCTTCGGCGGGGACCGGTCAGGCGGTCGCCTTCTCGATCTCCCGCGGCTTGAGGTCGGCGTTCTCCAGCACGTCGCGCAGATGCCGCTCGACGACCGGGAGCACCTCCTCGATCGAGACGTCGCGGCCCAGCTCGGCCGCCAGCGAGGCGACGCCGGCGTCCCGGATGCCGCACGGGATGATGCGGTCGAACCACTTGTTGTCCGGGTTCACGTTCAGCGCGAAGCCGTGCATCGTGACGCCCTTGGCCACCCGGATGCCGATGGCGGCGATCTTGCGGTCCTCGCGGCGCTGGCCGGCGTTGGAAGGGGCGTACTCGGGGCCGTTGAGCCGCGGGTCGAACTCCTCGTCGGTCAGGCGCGGGTCGAAGTCGAGGGAGAGGCCGCCGAGCGAGGGCCGCCGCTCGACCGGGTCGCCGAGCACCCACACCCCGCTGCGGCCCTCCACCCGGGTGGTCTCCAGGCCGAACTCCGCGCAGGTGCGGATCAGTGCCTCCTCCAGGCGCCGTACGTGGGCGACCACGTCCACCGGGCGGGGCAGCTTCTGGATCGGGTAGCCGACCAGCTGGCCGGGGCCGTGCCAGGTGATCTTGCCGCCGCGGTCGACGTCGATCACCGGGGTGCCGTCGAGGGGCCGCTCGCTGTCCGCCGTGCGCCGGCCGGCGGTGTAGACCGGCGGGTGCTCCAGGAGCAGTACGGTGTCGGGGATCTCGTCGGCGAACCGGGCGGCGTGCACCCTGCGCTGCTCGTCCCAGGCCTCCTGGTAGTCCACGGCCTCGGCACCGAATCCCATGCGGACGAACCGCAGCTCACTCACGGCAAGCGCCTCCCTGGAGAGTCGTCAGGCACGTCGGGTGCCCACGCCACTGTACGTCCGGCCGTCGTATGCGTGTCCGCCCGCCCGTCGGGTGCACGCCCGGCGGACGGGCGTCAGCCCTGCACGAAATCCTCACACGATCGGATGAATGCCGTCGAAACCTCGGAGTCGGCTGCTCACTCTCCGCTACATTCACGCCGTTCACATGGCCATAAGGGCTGCTCACAGGCAATCCGGGCGTCCACGCGGCCGCGCGGACGCCCGAAAGGCAGGAGACCGCACCGCAGATGACGGAACGACCCGCGCAGCGCACTCCCAACCGCCAGCTCGCCGCGCTCATCGCAGAAGCGGGGTTCTCCAACGCGGGACTGGCCCGGCGCGTGGACCAGCTCGGACTCGAGCACGGGCTGGACCTGAGATACGACAAGACCTCCGTCACCCGCTGGCTGCGCGGGCAGCAGCCGCGGGGGACCACGCCCGCGCTGATCGCGGAGGTCTTCACCCGGCGGCTGGGGCGCCGGCTGACCGCACAGGACCTCGGCCTGGACGCCTGCGCCCCGGTCTACGCCGGGCTAGAGTTCGCCGCCGCCCCGGAGGAGGCCGTCGACATCGTCAGCGGGCTGTGGCGCAAGGACTCCGGCAGCCACGCCGAGCTGCGCAAGATCGCCTTCACCCCGGCCGGTCTCGTGGTGCCGAGCCGGGACTGGCTGATCGGCCGGGCCGACGACCGCGTCGCCCGCGCGGAGGCCCCGGTCGTCCTGCCGGCCGCCCGGAGCGGCGAGGGCCCGCGCGGCGGGGAGGGCGCGCGGGGCGGCTCCCCGGGCGCCGCAGCGCCGCTCGGCGCGGCCGAGGCGCCGGGGGTGCCCCCGGTGCCCCAGCAGCGCGGCCGGGCCGACCGGAACCGCGTCCGCGACCGTGCCGAGCGCGAGGTGGGCCAGCGGGTCACCGCCGGGGACATCTCCGCGCTGCGCTCGGTCGGCGAGCTGTTCCGCACGCTCGACGACATGTACGGCGGAGGGCACGCCCGGCAGGCCCTCGTGCGCTACCTGGAGCACGAGTGCGAGCCGATGCTGCGCGGCAGCTACGGCGAGCAGACGGGCCGCCGCCTGTTCGCCGCCACCGCCGACCTGACCCGGCTGCTCGGCTGGACGTCGTACGACATCGCCGCGCACGGGCTCGCGCAGCGCTACTTCGTGCAGGCGCTGCGGCTCGCCCAGGTCGCCGGGGACCGCGCCTACGGCGCCTACGTCCTGGTCACCATGAGCCGGCAGGCCGTCTACCTCGCCCACGGGCGGGAGGCGGTCCAGCTGGCGCGGGTGGCGCAGCAGGGCGTCGGGGCCTCCGTGCCGCCGGTCGTCCAGGCGCTGCTGCACTCCGCCGAGGCGCGCGGGCACGCGGTGCTGGGGGAGGCGCGGGCGTGCACGACCTCGCTGATGCGGGCCGAACGCGCGCTGGAGGCGGCCCGGCCCGGCGACGAGGTGCCGTTCTGGGCGCGGTTCTTCGACGAGGCGCAGCTCGCCGACGAGTTCGGGCACTGCCACCGGGACCTGCAGCAGTACCGCCCGGCCGCGCAGTACGCCGAGCGCTCGCTCCAGTTGCGCGCGCCGGTGTACGCGCGCAGCCGCCTGTTCTGCCGGGTCGTCCTCGCCACCGCCCGCCTCGGCCTCGGCGACCTCGACCAGGCCTGCCGCCTCGGCGCGGAGGCGGCGAGCCAGGCCGCGGACATGCGCTCGGTCCGCGCCAACGAGTACGTCCGGGACTTCGAACGCCGTCTGGAGCCGTACAGGGACGCGACCCCGGTCCGCACCTACCGCGACAAGGTCGCGGCCCTGGGCTGACCCCGGCCGCCGGGGCGACGGCCCGGACCGGCCCGGTGGCCGGGGTCGCGGCCTCCTCAGGCCGCCGCTCGTGAAGTGGTGGGGACCGGGTCGGAGGTGTGCATCGGGCGACCTGTTCCCAGGTCGCCGAGGATCGCCGCCGCCGCCCGCCGGGCCGAGTGCAGCGCCCCCTGGAGCGTGCTCGTGTCCCGGTGGTCCCCGCACACGTACAGCCCCGCCAGCAACCGCACCGGCCGCCGCAGATCGTGCGGCGGCCGCATCGCGGGCACCGCCTCCGGGGTGTGGTGCACGGCCAGCGTCTCCCACCGCGCGGTCGAGACGCCGTACAGCCGTGCCAGATGGCGGCGGACGGCGTCGTCCACGTCGGCCCGGGCCGGCCCGAGGACCGTCGAGGACACCAGCGCCCGTCCCGCCGGCGCCCGCGACGGATCGACCGTGCTGATCACCGCGGTGTGCGCCACCGGCCCGCCCCGCTCCGAGTCGAGCAGCAGATGACCGCCCGTCGCCGGCGGCTCGTCGGTCGTGTGGTGGAGAACCGTCACCGGGTGGAAGTCCGGCACCCGCAGCCCCGGCAGCAGCCCCGCCGCCGACCGCGCGCCCGTGGCGACCAGCACCGCCCGGCAGCGGATCACCCCGTGCTCGGCGGTCGTCACCGCGTTGGCGGCGACCGAGGTGACCCGGACGCCGGTGTGCACGGTGCCCGCCGGCAGCGAGGCGGCGAGCAGTTCCGGCAGCACGTCCGCACCGCCCTCCGGCAGGCACAGCCGCCCGCTCGCGAAGGCCCGCAGCGCCAGGTCCGCGCAGCGGCTGGAGGTGGTGAGGTCCGGATCGCACAGCAGCGCGGCCAGCAGCGGCCGCAGGAAGCCGTCGACGGTGCGGGCGGGCAACCCGCGGGCCGCGAGCGCCTGCGCGGCGGGCAGTTCGGGCCGGGCCAGCAGGCGTTCCACCGGAGTCGTGGCGATCCGGGAGAGCGCGGCGCGCAGCCGCAGCGGCGTGCCGATCCCGAACGGCTGGACCCGGTCGCCCGGCAGGGCCCGCCCCGGCGGCCCGGCGTCGAAGGGCGGCTCGGCGGCGAAGCGTTCGTCGGCGACCAGGGCGCCCGGCACCCCGTAGGCCGCCGCGGGCGGTACGGGCCGCAGCGCGCGGACCCGGGCCCGCACCTTCGGCAGCGCGGCCGGCGGCCGGGGGGCGCTCGCGAAGGCGCGCACCGCGTGGAGTGCGCTCCGTGTGCCCCCTCCGCCCGCCGGGCCGCCCGCGCGGTGGTGCCGTCCGTCGCTGTGCAGCAGCACCCCGGGTGCGAAGGGCCGCAGCACGAGCGCGTCCAGCCCCGGGCTGTGGCCCAGTTGGGGATAGGACGTGAACAGCGGCTGTCCGATCCTGTCCAGCCGGAACCCGTCGACCTTCTCCGTCGACATCCGGCCCCCCACGAAGGGGGCGGCTTCCAGGACCGCGGTCGTTACTCCTGCACTGGTCAGCCGGTGCGCCGCCGAGAGCCCGGCGACCCCGGCTCCCACGACGACGACATCGACCTGGTACGCGGGCTCAAGCACGTGCCCCTCCTCGAGGTTGCGCGACCGGTGGAGCGGTGATGCCCTCAACCGGCATGAGGGATACCCGAGTTCGGCACGAGGGTAGGTCGGTGACCGGTCGGGAACAGTCGCGCATCGACAGGGCACGGTCGCACGGCGGTCGCATACGGCCGCAACGTTTCGCCACCGTACGTCAAACCGTCACAGCGCCACCCGTGAACCGGTCACGGCCCCGCCCGCGCACCGGTCACGGTCCCACTCCCGCGCCCCTGACGGCCCCGCCCGCGCACCCGGCACAGCCCACTCCCGCGCCCCTCACAGCGCCGCCCGCACCGCGTCCTCGATCCCCGGGAACGCGAACGAGAACCCCGACTCCAGCAGCCGCGCCGGCAGCACCCGCGCGCTGCCCAGCACATCCCCCGCCATCTCCCCGAGCACCGCCCTGAGCGCGGCCGCCGGCACGGGCAGCAGCGCCGGCCGGTGCAGCACCCGCCCCATCGCCGCCGTGACCTCACGGTTCGTCAGCGGCTGCGGCGAGGTCAGATTGACCGGCCCCCACAGCGAGTCGGTGTCGATCAGATGCCGCAGCGCCGCCACCTCGTCGTGCAGCGCGATGAACGACCAGTACTGCCGCCCGTCGCCCATCCGCCCGCCCAGCCCCGCCTTGAACAGCGGGAACAGCCGCGCCCAGGCCCCGCCCCCGCGCGCGACCACCAGCCCGGTGCGGGCGTGCACCGTGCGGATGCCGGCCTCCTCGGCGGGCGCGGCTGCCTCCTCCCACTCCACGCACACCCGGGGCAGGAAGCCGTCCCCCGGCGGCGCGTCCTCGTCCACGGCCCGGTCGCCGGTGTCGCCGTAGAAGCCGATCGCGCTGCCGGCGACGAAGACCCGCGGCGGCACGTCGAGGGCGGCGACGGCCTCGGCGAGCGCCGCCGTGCCCAGCACCCGGCTGTCCCGGATCGTCTTCTTGTACGCGTCCGTCCAGCGGTGGTCGCCCACCCCCGCGCCCGCCAGATTGACCACGGCGTCGCAGCCCGCCAGCCCCGCCGAGTCGACGTACTGCTCCTCGGGGTCCCAGCGGACCTCGTCCGCCGCGCGGGCCGGGCGGCGCACCAGGCGCACCACCTCGTGCCCGTCCGCCGCCAGGGACCGCACCAGGGCGCTGCCGATCAGGCCGGACGCCCCGGCCACCGCGATTCGCGAACGTTCCATGCCCCCATCCTGCCCGCCGGCGCACGGAAATCCCGCCGGACGCGGACCGGTCGCGCAGTAGGGTGACCGCCATGCCCGATCTGCACATACGTCCCGCCACGTTCGCCGACGAGGAGCCCCTGGCGGCGCTCGACCGGGACACCTGGTCCCCGCTGCACGCCGTGCAGCCGCGCCCGCAGCCGCCGTACGAGCCCTTCTTCACCGAGCGCTCCGGGCCGCCGGAGATCCTCGTGGCCGAGCTGGACGGCGTCGTCGTCGGCTACCTCCGCCTCGGCCTCGCCACCCCGCTGGAGTGCAACGCGCACGTCCGCCAGATCCGCGGCCTGGCCGTCGCCGACAAGGCGCGCGGCGCCGGGGTCGGCCGGGCGCTGCTGCGGGCCGCGCGGGAGGAGGCCCGGCGGCAGGGGGCGCGCCGCATCACCCTGAGGGTGCTCGGGCACAACACCCCGGCCCGCCGGCTCTACGAGTCCGAGGGCTACGCCGTGGAGGGCGTTCTGCCGGGGGAGTTCCTGCTCGAGGGCGCCTACGTCGACGACGTGCTGATGGGCCGCCTCGTGTGACCCCGCCCGCGCGCAGGCGGCCTCAGGACGTGACCAGGCGGCCCGTGTCCACCGGGGCCGTCGCGGCGGCCCCGCGCCGGGCGTCCGCGCCGATCTCCGCCGCCGTCAGCACATAGCCCGTGCCGCTGTCGGAGGTGGAGCGGGCGAAGACCATGCCGTAGACGCGGCCGTCGGTGGTCAGCAGCGGGCCGCCGGAGTTGCCCGGCCGGACGGTGGAGCGGATCGCGTAGATCTCACGGGTGACCGTGGCGTCGTTGTAGATGTTCTGGCCGGTGGCCCGGATGCGGCTCGCCACCGTCGCCGCCTGGAGGTTCAGGCCGCCGTCCTGCGGATAGCCCGCGACGACCGCCGGGGCGCCCCGCGCGGCCACGCCGTCGAACCGCAGGACGGGGGCGCTCAGCTGCGGCACGTACAGCACCGCCACGTCCCGGTCCGGGTCGAACAGCACCACCCGCGCCTCGTACGACCGCCCGACGCCGCCGACCCGCACGAACGGCGTGTCGATGCCCGCCACCACGTGCGCGTTGGTCATCACGTGGCGGCGGGCGAACACGAAACCGCTGCCCTCGCGGCCCTGGTTGCCCGAGGAGCCCTCGATCTTCACCGTGCTGAGCCGGGCCGCGCTCGTCGCGCCGGCGGTGACGCTGTCGCCCGACGGCTCGGCGACGCCCGCCGCCGGCTCGGTCTCGAACGGGTTGAAGACCTGCGGGAACCCCGCCTCCGTGAGCGCGGAGGTGGCCCGCGAGAACCAGGCCGGCGTGGTGTCCGGCATCGCCTCCTGGACCGCCCCCAGCAGCTTGGAGTCGCGTATCGCGGTGGTCACCACCGGGGACGAGGAGGCGCCCAGGACGCTCGCGGCCACCCACGCCACGATCAGCACCGCCACCGCGTTCGCCGCGGCCCCGCCGACCCCGTCGGCCACCCGCAGCGGACCGCGGTCCAGCTCGCCGCGCAGCCGCAGCGCGAGCCGCCCGGCCAGCTCGTGGCCCACCACCGCGGGCACCAGCACCGTGAGCACGGCGGTCACCGTCGCCGTCGTCGTCCCGCGTGTGACGAGGTCCATCACCCACGGCAGCGCCCACACGCCGACGACCGCGCCGCCGACGAACCCGGCCAGCGACACACAGCCGGCCACCAGGCCGCGCCGGTAGCCCGACACCGCGTACACGAGGACCACCAGCACCAGCACGAGGTCGAGCAGGTCCACACCGGCCGCCTTTCTCCCGGACCCTGAATACGCGCGGGACGGACCCGGCGATCAGCACACGCACATGGATCCGGGAACCGGCCACGTGTACGTGTACCCGCGAAAACGCCCGGACCAGGACGATGGTTCCACCAGGTGGCACACCACACATCGCGGGCGGACCGGATGGGGGTGACAGTGGGCTCATGCATGGTGTGGGGAAGACCTGGCGCGCCCGGAACCGGCGCCCCGGACGGCCGTACGGCACGCTCGCCGGGCGCTCCGGCGCACGCCCCCGGCGGTCGCGCGGCGCCGTCATGGCGCTGCTGTGCGGCCTGCCCGCGGCCGCCGCCGTCGGTGCGCTGCTGTTCGGCGCCGCCGACGTGGACCGTACGCTCACCGCGCCGGCGCACGCCCAGGCGCCCGCCCCGGTGCCCGCGGGCGCGGTCGCGCCCCGCGGCGCCACCTCGTCGCACGGCGCGCCCCGGCCGCGCATCCTGCCCCGCTCGGTGTGGCTGGACGCCACCACCCGGCACGTCCAGCCGCCGCCGCGCTACGACGACAAGGTGGTCGCCGTCTTCATCCACCACACCGACTCGCCCAACGTCTACGCCTGCGCCGACGCCCCGCGCGTCATCCGCCATCTGTACGCGGGCCAGACGGGTGCACGCCAGTGGGACGACATCGGCTACAACTTCCTCGTGGACCGCTGCGGCACCATCTACGAGGGCCGCGCCGGCGGCGTCGAGCGGGCCGTCACCGGCGCCCACGCCCAGGGCTTCAACCACCGCACCGCGGGCATCGCCGCGATCGGCACGTTCACCGCCGGGACGCCCGTGCCGCAGGCCATGACGGACGCGATCGCCGCGCTGGCCGCCTGGAAGCTCGGCCTGGCCGGCGTCGATCCGCGCGCGAGCGTCCCCCTGGTCTCCAGCAACGGGCTCAGCCGCTACAAGCCGGGCACCACGGCCCTGTTCCCGGCCGTCGCCGGGCACACCGACGGCTTCCCGACCAACTGCCCGGGCGCGGCCCTCACCGTCCGCCTGCCGGCCATCCGGGACGCCGCGGCCCGCCTCCAGGGCCGGAGCTGAGCCCGCGAGCCCGCGCAACCCCGGGCGGCTACTCGCGGAACCGGTCCCACAGCCGCGGGTAGCGCAGGGCGAGCGCGCGGTCGTCCTCGAACGCCACCGGCGTGCCCTCCGGCTCCGCCGGGGCGGGCGGGATGCCGAGATCGGGGGCGACGGTGCCGGTGAGCTGCTCGTACGCCTCGTCGGCCGCGTAGCCCAGTTCCTCGCCGTCGCCGTCGATCTCCTCGTCGAAGTCGTCCAGCAGATCGGCGAGCGAGTCCGGGTCGTGCAGGGCGCCCTCGAAGACCTCCCGGCCCTGGCCGATCAGCCAGCACCGGAAGAAGTCGAACGCGTCGTCGCTGGCCCCGTCGAGCAGCACCCAGGCGGCGCCCCACAGGTCCCAGCGGTAGGCCCGGTTGTACCGGGACTCGAAGTGGCGCGCGAAGTCGAGGACCACCTCGGGATCGCAGTCGAGCAGCCGCTCCACGAGCAGATCGGCCTGCTCCTCGGGGTCGCCCTCGGCGGCCTCGCGCGAGGTGTCGATCAGCTCCCAGAACTCCGTCTCGTCCATCACGCGTCAAGCATCGGCCCTCTGGCCAAGGGGCGCACGCGGAGTGCGGCGGATCGTTATACGCGCCCCGCACGCCCCTGAGGCGTGGACAGACGCCCCCGTGCCGAGACGGAAGGGAAAAAGGGGAAGGGACACGGCGCACGGCCGTACCCCTTCCCCTCCCATTCCCTTTTCAGCTCATGCCCCTGTCAGCGGCGCCGCTTACAGGCCGTACTTCTCCCGGGCCTCCTTGACCGCCGCGGCCTTCACCTCGCCGCGCCGGGCGAGCTGAGCCAGCGCGGCGGCGACGATCGACGGCGCGTCGACGCCGAAGTGGCGGCGGGCGGCGTCACGGGTGTCCGACAGACCGAAGCCGTCGGCGCCCAGCGAGGACCAGTCCTGCTCGACCCACTGCGCGATCTGGTCGGGGACCTGGCGCATGTAGTCGGAGACGGCCAGCACCGGACCCTCGGCGCCCTGGAGCGCACGGCGTACGTACGGCACCCGCTCCTCGCCGCGCAGCAGGGCCGCGTCGGCCTCCAGCGCGTCGCGGCGCAGCTCGGTCCAGGAGGTCGCGGACCACACGTCGGCGGCCACGCCCCACTCCTCGGCGAGCATGCGCTGTGCCTTGAGCGCCCAGTGGATCGCCGTGCCGGAACCCAGCAGCTGGATGCGGGGGGCGTTCGCCGGGACGGTCAGACCGGCCGACTCCGCCGTGTTGAAGCGGTACAGGCCCTTGACGATGCCCTCGTCCACCCCGGCCGCCGACGGCTTGGCCGGCTGCGGCAGCGGCTCGTTGTAGACGGTGAGGTAGTAGAAGACGTTCTGGTCCTCGCCCTCGGCCGCCTCGCCGTACATCCGGCGCAGGCCCTCCTTGACGATGGCCGCGACCTCGTACGCGAACGCCGGGTCGTAGGTCAGCGCGGCCGGGTTGGTCGCGGCGATGACCGGGGAGTGGCCGTCGGCGTGCTGGAGGCCCTCGCCCGTCAGGGTGGTGCGGCCGGCCGTCGCGCCGACGAGGAAGCCGCGGCCGAGCTGGTCGCCGAGCTGCCACATCTGGTCGGCGGTGCGCTGCCAGCCGAACATCGAGTAGAAGATGTAGAAGGGGATCATCGCCTCGCCGTGCGTCGCGTACGCGGTGGACGCGGCGATGAAGTCGGCCATCGAACCGGCCTCGGTGATCCCCTCGTTGAGGATCTGGCCGTTCTTGGCCTCCTTGTAGTACATCAGCTGGTCGCGGTCGACCGGCTCGTACGTCTGGCCCTTGGGCGAGTAGATGCCGAGCGACGGGAACAGCGACTCCATGCCGAAGGTGCGCGCCTCGTCGGGGACGATCGGCACCCAGCGCCTGCCGGTCTCCTTGTCGCGGACCAGGTCCTTGACCAGGCGGACGAAGGCCATGGTGGTCGCCACGTTCTGCGAGCCGGAGCCCTTGTCGAAGGCGGCGAACGCCTTGTCGGCGGGGGCGGGCAGCGCCGGGACCGGGTGGACGCGGCGGGCCGGGGCCGGGCCGCCGAGGGCCGCACGGCGCTCCTGGAGGTAGCGCACCTCGGGGGAGTCGGCGCCGGGGTGGCCGTAGGGCACCACGCCGTCGACGAAGTCGCTGTCCTTGATCGGCAGGTCGAGGCGGTCGCGCATCGCCTTGAACTCGTCCACCGTCAGCTTCTTCATCTGGTGGTTGGCGTTCTTGGAGGCGAAGCCCTCACCGAGGGTGTGGCCCTTGACCGTCTGGGCCAGGATCACCGTCGGGGCGCCCTTGTGCTCCAGGGCGGCCTTGTAGGCGGCGTAGACCTTGCGGGACTCGTGGCCGCCGCGGGAGAGGTGGAAGCACTCGACGATCTTGTCGTCGCTCAGCAGCTTCGCCATCTCGGCGAGCGCCGGGTCGGCGCCGAAGAAGTCCTGGCGGATGTAGGCGGCGTCGCGCGTCTGGTACGTCTGCACCTGCGCGTCCGGTACCTCGCGCAGCCGGCGGACCAGCGCGCCCGTGGTGTCCAGCTGGAACAGTTCGTCCCAGGCGGAGCCCCACAGCGTCTTGACGACGTTCCAGCCGGCGCCGCGGAACTGGGCCTCCAGCTCCTGCACGATCTTGAAGTTGGCGCGGACCGGACCGTCCAGGCGCTGCAGGTTGCAGTTGATGACGAAGGTCAGGTTGTCCAGCTGCTCGCGGGAGGCGAGCGCGAGGGCGGCCGTGGACTCCGGCTCGTCCATCTCGCCGTCGCCGAGGAACGCCCAGACGTGGGAGTTCGAGACGTCCTTGATGCCGCGGTTGGTCAGGTAGCGGTTGAACCGGGCCTGGTAGATCGCCGACAGCGGGCCGAGGCCCATGGAGACGGTCGGGAACTCCCACAGCCAGGGCAGGCGCCGCGGGTGCGGGTAGGACGGCAGGCCGTTGCCGCCGGCCTCCTGCCGGAAGTTGTCGAGCTGCTGCTCGGTGAGGCGGCCGTCCAGGAAGGCGCGGGCGTAGATGCCGGGGGAGGCGTGGCCCTGGATGTAGAGCTGGTCGCCCGAGCCGTCGCCCTCCTTGCCGCGGAAGAAGTGGTTGAAGCCGGTCTCGTACAGCCAGGCGGCGGAGGCGAAGGTGGCGATGTGGCCGCCGACGCCGTACTTGCTGCCGCGGGTGACCATCGCCGCGGCGTTCCAGCGGTTCCACGCGGTGATCCGGGCCTCCAGGGCCTCGTCACCGGGAACGGCGGGCTCGGCGCCGGTCGGGATGGAGTTGACGTAGTCCGTCTCCAGCAGCTTGGGCAGGGCGACGCCGGTGCCCTCCGCGCGCTCCAGCGTGCGGCGCATCAGGTACGCGGCACGGTGCGGCCCGGCCGCCTTGGCAACGGCGTCCAGGGAGGCCTGCCATTCGGCGGTCTCCTCGGGGTCGCGGTCCGGGAGCTGGTCGAGCTCGCTCGGCTGGATGGCGTTGGGGTCGGTCATGTCGCCGCCTTCCTCAGTCGAAGGGGGTTCCCTCATCTGCGTAAGGGTTCGGGGGTGCCCTTGGTCTTTGGCAGGACAGGGCGCGGGGCTCCGGTGAGAGCCCGTCGAGGACTCTAACTCCGTGATCGATGATCGATCAAAGGGTTGAGGGGCAAAACCTCTCGATTCCGAGAAAGTCGGCACCCGGTGCCTCCGGCGATGGCACCGGGTGACCTTGGGGCGAGGGTGTTTGTGCAGGTGAGCGGGGGTCGGCTCGGGTGCGCCCCCGGGATGGAGGCGCCTGTTGTCCCGCGCCTCTCCCCGGGGGCGCGGGAACTGCGCACAGAACGGGTCTGGGCCGAAGCCCCCTGGGACGGGGGGCGGACCGATGACCCTCAGGCGCGCGGCGCGCAGCCGAGGACGTGGGCCTTGACCAGTTCCGGGATGCGCGGGTCGCGGCGGCGGAACGCGGCGACCAGCTCTTCGTGCTCCTCCGCGTACGACTGCTGCACCGTCCCCAGCCACCGGATCGACAGCGCGGTGAACACCTCGATCCCCAGCCCCTCCCAGGTGTGCAACAGCACCGAGTTGCCGGCCGCCCGCACCATCTCCCGGTGGAAGCCCACGGTGTGCCGCACCTGCGCGGTGCCGTCGGCCCGCCGGTCGGCCTCGTAGAGCGCGCTGACGTGCGGGTCGAGGGCCGAGCAGTCCTCGGCCAGCCGGTCGGCCGCCAGCTCGGCCGCGATGGCCTCCAGGCCGGCCCGGACCGGGTAGCTCTCCTCCAGGTCGGCGGCGGTGAGGTTGCGTACGCGTACGCCCTTGTTCGGCGCGGACTCGATCAGCCGCAGCGACTCCAGCTCGCGCAGCGCCTCCCGTACCGGGGTCTGGCTGACCTCCAGCTCGGTGGCGATCCGCCGCTCCACGATCCGCTCGCCCGGCTTCCAGCGACCGCTGACGATCCCCTCCACGATGTGCTCGCGGATCTGTTCGCGCAGCGAGTGGACGACGGGCGCGGTCATGGGGGCTCCTCCCGGGGGCTGACGCTTAGACAATACGGCGGGTGCGGGTGCGGGGGAGGACGCGCGGGGGCGCTTTTGCGCAGGTGAGACGAGACTTACATGGCGGGAGTGGTGGGTGGCGCGATATGGCTCGGTTCCGTCCGTTGTTGGGCCGGTGCGGGTCGTTTGTGGCTGGTCGCGCAGTTCCCCGAGCCAGCGACGCACGCCCCCGCGCCCCCGGGGAACTGCGAGCGCCCCCACTGCGGGAGTGGGCCCCCGCGTCCGGCGGGGCACAAGGCGGCGCCCCGCCCGGAAGGGTCCGGGCGGGGCGCCGTGGTGCTGGTGCGGCCGGGGGTCAGAGACCCAGTTCGACCTCGAACTCGCCCGCCTCCAGGATCGCCTTGACCGCCGTCAGGTAACGGGCCGCGTCGGCGCCGTCCACCAGGCGGTGGTCGTAGGAGAGGGTCAGGTACGTCATGTCGCGGACGCCGATGACCGTGCCCTCCTCGGTCTCGATCACGGCCGGGCGCTTGACGGTGGCGCCGATGCCGAGGATCGCGACCTGACCCGGCGGCACGATGATCGTGTCGAACAGCGCGCCGCGCGAACCGGTGTTGGAGATGGTGAAGGTCGCGCCGGACAGCTCGTCCGGAGTGATCTTGTTGGCCCGGACCTTGCCGGCCAGCTCCGCCGTGGCCTTGGCGATGCCCGCGATGTTCAGGTCGCCGGCGTGCTTGATGACCGGGGTCATCAGGCCCTTCTCGGAGTCCACCGCGATACCGATGTTCTCGGTGTCGAAGTAGGTGATCGTGCCCTCGGCCTCGTTGATCTTGGCGTTGATGACCGGGTGGGCCTTCAGCGCCTGCGCGGCGGCCTTGACGAAGAACGGCATCGGGGAGAGCTTGACGCCCTCGCGCGCCGCGAAGGAGTCCTTCGCCTGGGCGCGCAGCCGCATCAGCCGGGTCACGTCGACCTCGACCACCGAGGACAGCTGCGCCTGCTCGTGCAGCGCCTTGACCATGTTGTCGCCGATGACCTTGCGGATGCGCGGCATCTTCACGGTCTGGCCGCGCAGCGGGGAGGCCTCCAGGACGGGGGCCTTCTTCGCGGCGGGCGCGGCGGCGGCAGCGGCCGGAGCCGGGGCGGCGGCCTTGGCGGCCTCGGCGGCGCTGAGCACGTCCTGCTTGCGGATACGGCCGCCGACGCCGGTGCCCTTGACGGTGGACAGGTCGACGCCGTTCTCGGCGGCGAGCTTGCGCACCAGCGGGGTCACGTACGCGCCCTCGTCGGTCGCCTGGGCGGCGGCCGGAGCGGCCGGGGCCGCGGGGGCGACCGGCGCGGGAGCGGGCGCGGGAGCCGCGGGCTGGGCCGGGGCCGGGGCCGGGGCGGCAGCGGCGGGCTGCGCCGGGGCGGCCGGAGCCGCAGCCGGGGCGGCGGGCTGTGCGGGAGCCGGGGCCGGGGCGGGCTGGGCCGGGGCCTCGGCGGCGGGCGCCGGGGCCGGGGCGGCGGGGGCCGGGGCGGCCTTGGGAGCGGCGCCCGGAGCGCCGATGACGGCGAGCTTGGCGCCGACCTCGGCGGTCTCGTCCTCGCCGACCACGATCTCCAGCAGCACACCCGAGGTGGGCGCCGGGATCTCGGTGTCGACCTTGTCCGTGGAGACCTCGAGCAGCGGCTCGTCGGCCTCGACGGAGTCGCCGACCGACTTCAGCCAGCGGGTGACGGTGCCCTCGGTGACGGACTCGCCGAGCGCGGGCAGGACCACGTCCGTGCCCTCGGCGCTGCCGCCGCCGGAAGCGGCCTCGGCGGTCGGGGCCGGGGCGGGGGCGGCCTGCTCGGTGGCGGGCGCGGCCGGGGTCTGGGCGGCCGGGGCGGCCGTCTCGGTCGGGGCCGGGGCGGCCTCGGCGGGCGCCTGCTCGGCGGCCGGGGCCGCGGCCGGCGCACCGGTGCCGTCGTCGATGACGGCCAGCTCGGCGCCGACCTCGACCGTCTCGTCCTCGGCGACCTTGATGGACGCCAGCACGCCGGCGGCGGGCGAGGGGATCTCGGTGTCGACCTTGTCGGTCGAGACCTCGAGCAGCGGCTCGTCGGCCTCGACGCGCTCGCCCTCGGCCTTCAGCCAGCGGGTGACAGTGCCCTCGGTGACGCTCTCGCCGAGCGCGGGAAGGGTTACGGAAACCGCCATGGTTTCGGTTGCTCCTTAGAAGTGCGGAAGTCTGTGTCGTCGCGCCCGATGACTGAGGGCGTCAGTCGTGGGAGTGCAGCGGCTTGCCGGCCAGCGCCAGGTGGGCCTCGCCGAGCGCCTCGTTCTGCGTCGGGTGGGCGTGGACGAGCTGGGCCACCTCGGCCGGCAGCGCCTCCCAGTTGTAGATCAGCTGCGCCTCGCCGACCTGCTCGCCCATCCGGTCGCCCACCATGTGGACGCCGACCACGGCACCGTCCTTGACCTGGACGAGCTTGATCTCGCCCGCGGTCTTCAGGATCTTGCTCTTGCCGTTGCCCGCGAGGTTGTACTTGAGGGCGACGACCTTGTCCGCGCCGTAGATCTCCTTGGCCTTGGCCTCGGTGATGCCGACGGAGGCGACCTCGGGGTGGCAGTACGTCACGCGCGGGACGCCGTCGTAGTCGATCGGGACGACCTTCAGGCCGGCCAGACGCTCCGCGACCAGGATGCCCTCGGCGAAGCCGACGTGCGCGAGCTGGAGAGTCGGGACCAGGTCGCCGACGGCCGAGATGGTCGGCACGTTGGTGCGCATGTACTCGTCGACCAGGACGTAGCCGCGGTCCATGGCGACCCCGGCCTCCTCGTAGCCCAGGCCCTGGGAGACCGGGCCGCGGCCGACGGCGACGAGCAGGACCTCGGCCTCGAACTCCTTGCCGTCGGCGAGGGTGACCTTGACGCCGTTCTCGGTGTACTCGGCCTTCTGGAAGAAGGTGCCGAGGTTGAACTTGATCCCGCGCTTGCGGAAGGCGCGCTCCAGCAGCTTCGAGGAGTTCTCGTCCTCGACCGGGACGAGGTGCTTGAGGCCCTCGATGACCGTGACGTCGGCGCCGAAGGACTTCCAGGCGGAGGCGAACTCGACGCCGATCACGCCGCCGCCCAGGATGATCGCGGACTGCGGCACGCGGTCCAGGACCAGCGCGTGGTCCGAGGAGATGATGCGGTTGCCGTCGATCTGGAGACCCGGCAGGGACTTCGGCACGGAACCGGTCGCCAGGAGGACGTGGCGGCCCTGGATCCGCTGCCCGTTCACGTCGACGGAGGTCGGGGAGGACAGCCGGCCCTCACCCTCGATGTAGGTCACCTTGCGGGAGGCGATGAGACCCTGCAGGCCCTTGTACAGGCCCGAGATCACGTCGTCCTTGTACTTCTGGACGGCCGGGACGTCGATGCCCTCGAAGGTGGCCTTGACGCCGAACTGCTCGCTCTCGCGGGCCTGGTCGGCGATCTCGCCCGCGTGCAGCAGGGCCTTGGTGGGGATGCATCCCTTGTGCAGGCAGGTGCCGCCGACCTTGTCCTTCTCGATCAGGGCGACGTCCAGGCCCAGCTGCGCCCCGCGCAGGGCCGCGGCGTAACCACCGCTACCACCGCCGAGGATCACTAGGTCGAAAACGGTGCTGGCGTCGTTCGCCACGTCACGTCCTCCATGCATGTGCGCCGTGCGCCGGTCGTCACTGACCGGCAGGCGGCTGGTGTCCGGCCGCTCGTTCTTCGGCCCTTAGGTGGGGCCCTGTCCTGCCGACGCCCATCTTCGCACTTGTCGGAGGCCCACGAGACGCGGGGCCGGGGTGTGAGACACCCCACTCCGTGTCCCAGGGCAGGGCGCCGGGTCCGGATTCCGCGGAGCGGGCAGTACGGAAAGGGGCGCGGGGGCTGTGCCGCCGCGCGGCTCCGCCGCGCGGCACGACCGGCCCCCACGCCCCCGCACCCGCCCCACGACGGACGGACCCGGGTCGACGGGCGAACTAGCTCAGCTCACCCGAGGCCGCCAGCTCGGCCAGCCGCACCAGCGTCCGCACCGCGGACCCCGTGCCGCCCTTGGGCGTGTAGCCGAACGGCCCGCCCTCGTTGAACGCCGGACCGGCGATGTCCAGGTGCGCCCAGGTGATGCCCTCGCCGACGAACTCGCGCAGGAACAGACCGGCCACCAGGCCGCCGCCCATCCGCTCGCCCATGTTGGCGATGTCGGCGACGGGGGAGTCCATGCCCTTGCGCAGGTGCTCCGGCAGCGGCATCGGCCAGGAGTCCTCGCCGACCTCCGTGGCGGCCTCGTGGACCGCGCCGCGGAACGCGTCGTCGTTGGCCATGATGCCGAAGGTGCGGTTGCCGAGCGCCAGCATCATCGCGCCGGTCAGGGTCGCGACGTCCACGATCGCGTCCGGCTTCTCCTGCGAGGCGGCCCACAGCGCGTCCGCCAGCACCAGCCGGCCCTCGGCGTCGGTGTTGAGCACCTCCACCGTCTTGCCGCTGAACATGCGCAGCACGTCACCGGGGCGCACGGCGGAACCGGAGGGCATGTTCTCGGCCAGCGCCAGCCAGCCGGTGACGTTGACCTCCAGGCCCAGGCGGGCGGCGGCGACGACGGTCGCGAACACGGCGGCGGCGCCGCTCATGTCGCACTTCATCGTCTCGTTGTGACCGGCCGGCTTGAGCGAGATGCCGCCCGAGTCGTAGGTGATGCCCTTGCCGACGAGCGCCAGGTGCTTCTTCGCCTTGGAGCTGGTGTACGACAGCTTGACCAGCCGCGGGGCGGACGCCGAGCCCGAGCCGACGCCGAGGATGCCGCCGTAGCCGCCCTTGGTGAGCGCCTTCTCGTCCAGCACCTGGATCTTCAGGCCGTGCAGCTTGGCCGCGTCCTGCGCGATGGCGGCGAAGGCGGCCGGGTTGAGGTCGTTGGGCGGCATGTTGATCAGGTCGCGGGCGCGGTTCAGCTCCTCGCCGACCGCCACGGCGCGCTCCACGGCCGCCTTGTAGGCGCGGTCGCGGGGCTTGCCGCCGAGCAGCACGACGTCGGCGAGCGGCGCCTTGCCGCCGCGGCCCTTGGCGTCCTTGCCGTTCTCCTTGTAGGCGTCGAAGGAGTACGCGCCGAGCAGCGCGCCCTCGCCGACGGCGCCCGCGTCGGCGGCCTCCGTCAGCGGCAGCGCGAAGGCGGCCTTCTTCGCCCCGAAGAGGGCGCGGGCGGCCACGCCGGCGGCCCGGCGCAGCGCCTCGGCGCCGTAACCGGCGTCCTTCTCGGACTTCGCGCCGAGGCCCACCGCCAGGATGAGCGGAGCCTTGAAGCCGGCGGGCGCGGGCAGCTTCGTCACCTCGCCCTCGGCACCGGTGGCGCCGAGGGTCTCCAGGACGTCGGCGAGCCCGCCGTCGTACGCCGCGTCGACGGCCTCGGCGCCCGGTGCGACGACCGGGCCGTTGGTGCCCTTGGCGACACCGACGACGATCGCGTCGGCCCGCAGGCCGGGCACCGCGGCGGTGCTGAGAGTGAGAGCAGTCACGGTGGTGAAATCTCGCTTCCCTGTGAAATGGAGTGGCCGAATGCGGGTGGGGTCGACCGGGCCCGACGACCGACCCTAGATCCCTCCTGCGGTGCGGTCTCCACCCGGGCGGGCAAACACCCGGCACGAGCCTACGCGCGTTGCCGGGCGCGGCGGTCCCGCGGTCGTTCACCCGCAAGAGGCGCCCCGGTCGTCCGGCGGCTCCCGCCCCACCCCCGCGGGCGTCCGGGCGGGACCAACTCGCCGGAACGGAGCGGCGATCGGCGATGATCGTCGGATGTACGCCCCCACGCGTCACAGCGCCCCCGCCCGTCCGCTCCGCCCGGCCCCGGCCGCCGTGGTCCTCCTCGCCGCCCTGCTCCTGCTGCTCACCGGCTGCGTCGGCGGGTCCGGCGGTTCCGGCGGGAACGGCGCTTCCCGCGGCGGCGCGTCCGCCTCCGCGCGGCCGTCCGCCGCCGGGCGCTGGCTGCCGCGCCCCGGTGTGAGCTGGCAGTGGCAGCTCAGCGGCCGGCTCGACACCTCCGTCGACGCGGCGGTCTACGACATCGACGGCTTCGACCACCCGGCGGCGACCGTCGCGCAGTTGCACCGCGCGGGCCGCAAGGTGATCTGCTACGTCTCCACCGGCGCCTGGGAGGACTTCAGGCCGGACGCCGGGAAGTTCCCGAAGGCGGTGCTCGGCGAGGGCAACGGCTGGCGGGGCGAGCGCTGGTTCGACATCCGCCGCACCGACGTGCTGGAGCCGCTGATGGCGGCCCGTCTCGACATGTGCCGCGCGAAGGGCTTCGACGCGGTGGAGCCGGACAACATGGACGGCTACCGCAATCGCACCGGCTTCCCGCTCACCGCCGCCGACCAGCTCCGCTACAACCGTCTCGTCGCGAGGCTGGCGCACGAACGGGGCATGTCCGTCGGCCTGAAGAACGACCTGGGCCAGATCCCCCAGCTGGTGGGCGACTTCGACTTCGCGGTCAACGAGCAGTGCGCCCAGTACGGCGAGTGCGAGCGGTTGAAGCCGTTCGTCGCCGCCGGCAAGGCGGTCTTCCACGCCGAGTACGAGCTGCCCACCGGCAGGTTCTGCGCCGACTCGCGCCGGCTGCGGCTCAGCTCGCTGCTCAAGAAGTACGAGTTGGGGGCGTGGCGGCAGGCGTGTTGAACCCGGGGGCCGCGGGGGCGCCGTAGCCGGGGGCGCCCGGCGGGGCGTAGCCCGGGGCGGCCGGCAGGGCGTGGCCCGGAGCACCGCCGTGGCCCGGACCCGCCGGAGTGCCGTGGCCCGGGCCTGCCGGGATGCCGTGGCCCGGACCGGCCGGAGTGCGGCAGTCCCGGGCGGCCGGGGTGCCGAACTCCGGGGCGGCCGACGTGCCGTGGCCCTGGGCGGCCGGTGCGCCGGGCGTCCGGCGCAGGCCGAGGCCCGTGACCGCCGTGCCCGCGAGCCGGTCGGCCAGTGAGCGCCGGGCGGGCAGCAGGACCGGCAGTGCGTTGAGCAGGAAGAGCGCCACCGCCGCCGCCCACACCAGCACCGACAGCGCGAAGTGGCCCTCGATCAGCAGCACGCAGGCCACGGCGTAGACCGCGACGTCGGCCGCTGTGGTGACGGCGGCCCGCAGCGCGGCCCGGCGCGCCCGCCCGGAGGCGACCGCCCCGGCCGGGTCCACCCGCAGCCCCAGCAGCCCCTTGCCGACCGTCCGCCCCACCAGGGCGAGACACGCCCACTGGTAGAGGAAGACCGCCAGCACCAGCAGCCCGAACGCCTCCTCGACGTACAGCACCGCCTTGTCCCACAGCGAGAGGCCGAGGTGCTCGGAGGAGCCGAGGACGTCGCCGCGCGAGGAGAGCAGGTCGAAGCCGCCCCGGGCGGCGAGTCCGGGCACGTCGGCGACGAGCGCGGACATCCGGTGGAAGGTGAGCACGGCGAGCGCCGAGGCGGCCGCGGCCACCAGCGCGAAGTCGATGAACCAGGCCACGGCACGGCGTAGCTTCGGCACGGACGTCCCCCCCGATCGCGTGTCTGTCCGCGTCACCCTAGCGAGGTGGCGCGGACCGGCCCAGCGCGCGGAGCGGATCGTTTCAGCCCGGTGACGGTGCGGGCGCGCTCACCGTCGTGCGGTGCACGGCGGGGGCGGCGGGTCAGCCCAGGGCGAGAACGACCAGCGCTGTGGTGGCCGCCGTCTCGGCGAGGGCGCCGAAGACATCGCCCGTGACCCCGCCGAAGCGGCGCGTGCAGTGCCGCAGGAGGAGTTCGGCGGCGCCGAGCGCCGCGGGCGCCGCGCCCGCGGCGAGCAGCGCGGTACGCGTCCCGAGGCCCGCCCCCGCTGCGCCCGCCGCCAGGGTGAGCGCCAGGGCCGTGCCGAGCGCGCCGGCCGCCGGGGCCACGCCCGCGACCGCCGCCCCCAGCCCCTCGGGCCGCGCGGCCGGCACCCCGGTGCGCGCGGCCAGGGTCAGCGCGAGCCGGGCCACGGTCGCCGAGACGACGGCGGCCAGCGCGCCCCGGGCCCACGAGTGGCCGTAGGCCTGGCTCAGCGCGGCCACCTGCGCGAGCAGCACGAGGACGAGGGTGATGACGCCGAACGGGCCGATGTCCGACTGCTTCATGATCCGCAGCGCGTCCTCGGCGGGCTTGCCGCTGCCGAGCCCGTCTGCGGTGTCGGCGAGCCCGTCCAGATGCAGGCCGCGGGTCAGCACGGCGGGCACGGCGGCACTGCCGACGGCCGCGAGCAGCGGGCCGGCGCCGCCCCACAGCAGCAGCACGCCCACGGCGGCGGCCGCCGCGCCGACCACGAGCCCTGCCAGCGGTGCGCACAGCATGCCCGCGCGGGCCGCCTCCCGGTCCCAGCGGCTCACCCGCACCGGGAGGACGGTCAGCGTCCCGAACGCGAAGCGCAGACCGGGCAGGGCGGGAGCGGGGGAGAGGGCGGGGTCGGACACGCGGGCAGCCTACGGGAGGCCCCCGCGCCCCCCGGCGGCGGGCGGTGCGGGGGCGGACGGCGCAGACTGACTGCATGGGGCACTGGCTGTACCGCAACATCGTGGAACCGGGCAAACTGCCGCTGCTCCTCGCCCTCGGCGCCCTCGTCGTGACCTTCCTGGTCACCCGGGTCATCACCCGGCTGATCCGGGCCGGCAAGGGCCCCTTCGGGAACGTGAGGGCCGGCGGGGTGCACATCCACCACGTGGTGCCCGGGGTGGTCCTCAGCGTCCTCGGCGGCTTCGGGGCGGTGGCCAGCGGACGGCACGGGTTCGGCGCGGCGGCCTTCGCGGTGGTCTTCGGGGCGGGCGCGGGCCTGGTCCTGGACGAGTTCGCGCTCATCCTGCACCTGGACGACGTCTACTGGAGCGAGGCCGGGCGCAAGAGCGTCGAGGCCGTGGTCCTCACCGCCGCCCTGGTCGGCCTGGTGCTGGCCGGTTTCTCGCCGTTCGGGGTCAACGACGTGTCCCCGGGCGAACTCCAGGACCGCGGCACGGTCCTGTCCACCGTGGCCGTGAACTTCCTGTTCTCCCTGGTGGCGCTCGGCAAGGGCAAGCTGCGGCTCGCCGTGTTCGGTGTGATCGTCCCGCTGCTGGCCCTGATCGGAGCCGTGCGCCTGGCCCGCCCCGACTCGTACTGGGCCAGACGCTTCTACGCCCGCCGCCCGCGCGCCCAGGCCCGGGCGGACCGCCGCGCCGAGCGCCACGACCGCCGCTGGGGCGCTCCGCGCCGGGCCTTCGAGGACTGGATCGGCGGAAGACCGGACGCCCCGGCTCCGGCCGGGCTGCCGGACGGGCCTCCGGCCGAGTCGCCGGGTGCGGCCGAGGCCGGACCGCCGGGCGCGACCCGGGCCGGGCGGCCGGGTACGGCCCCGGCCGAGCCGTCGGTCACGACGGGTCGGGCCACGCCGCCGGGCACGGGTCCGGCCGGGCCGTCGGGCGCCGCCCCGCCCCCCGGAACACCCGCACCGCGCCCCGGCCCACCGCCACCGTCGTGAGGGCGCCGGGTCTCCGGCCGCCGCCGGGGCGGCCGCCCCGGCGGCCCGGGTGCCGTCGGCACATCCTCCGCGCGGGGCCGCCGCCGGGGCGATGCGCGGCGGATCGGCGCGGTGTCCCCGGCGCCGCCGGGGCGGGCCCCTACCGGCCGCGCGGGCCGGGGACCGCCGCCTCCGGCAGCGGCCCCGACACGATCGCCGAGCCCGCCGCTCAGACCCCGGCGTCGGTCTCCGTCGGCTTCTCCTCGTCGCCGTCCCCGGCGGGCGCCTCCGGCGACTCCGGCCGCGCCGGCAGTTCCGCCGCCAGTTCCGCCGCGGCCTGTACCAGGGGCAGGGCCAGCAGCGCGCCCGCGCCCTCGCCCACCGTCAGGCCCTGGTCGAGCAGGGGTTCCAGCGCCATCCGGTCCAGCGCCTTGGCCTGCCCCGGCTCCCCGGCGGCCTGTCCCGCCAGCCACCAGTCCGGCGCCCGGAACGCGATCCGCTGGCCCACCAGCGCGCACGCCGCCGAGACCACGCCGTCCAGGACCACCGGGAGCTTGCGCACCGCGCACTGGAGCAGGAAGCCGGTCGCCGCCGCGAGGTCCGCCCCGCCCACGGTCGCCAGCAGCTGCAACTGGTCGCCCAGCACCGGCCGCGCCCGGCGCAGCGCGTCCCGGATCGCGGCGCACTTGCGCATCCACGCCAGATCGTCGATCGGCTCGCCGCCGCGCCCGGTCACCACTGACGCGTCCGTCCCGCACAGCGCGGCCACCAGCACGGCAGCCGCCGTCGTCCCGCCCACGCTGACATCGCCGAGCACGACCAGGTCCGTACCGGAGTCGGCCTCCTCGTCGGCCACCGCCATCCCGGCCCGGAAGGCGGCCTCCGCCTCCTCAAGGGTCAGCGCGTCCTCGATGTCGATGCGCCCGCTGCCGCGCCGCACCCGGTGCCGTACGACGTCGGCGGGCAGCGTCTCGGGCGCGCAGTCCAGCGCCATGTCCACCACGCGCACCGGCACCCCGAGCCGGCGGGCCAGCACGGACACCGGACGGCCGCCCTCCAGCACCGCCCGCACCAGCCGATCGGCACTGCCCGCGGGCCGCTTCGACACGCCCAGTCCGGCCACGCCGTGGTCACCGGCGAAGAGCACGACCCGCGGCCGTTCCACCGGCCGCACCGGCACCGCGCCCTGGGCCGCGGCCAGCCACTCACCCAGGTCGTCCAGGCGGCCCAGCGCGCCTGGCGGCACGACCTGACGCTCCCGGCGCGCCTCGGCGGCACGGCGCACTCCGCCGTCGGGGCGCTCGATCAGATCGGTGAAGTCGTCGAGATTCAGCGAGCTCATTCGCCGAACAGTACCGGCCCCGGTCGAACACGGCGGAGCCACATCACCGCCACACCCGGACAGCCTCTTTCCCCTCGCGAGCGAGATCCCATACGTTCCCTTTGCCATGAAATGTCGGCGGCGCGGACCGTGCGGTACGGCCGTGGCCGGGCCGCCGCCCTACCGCACCGCCCGCACCGCCGTCGTACGACCCCGACGCCCCCGGGAGCCGCCCATGCCGCCCCTGCCGTACGCCCCGCGGATCTACGACCCGCGCCGTATCGCGTACGCCGCCGAACTCGCCCGGGGGACGGACCGGTTCAGCGAACCGCGCCGCGAGGACTGCCCCTGGTGCGGATCGGCGCGGCTGCGCACCCGGCTGCGCGCACCGGACCTGCTCCAGCGCAAACCGGGGGTGTTCGCCCTCGACCAGTGCCGGGACTGCGGGCACGCCTTCCAGAACCCCCGGCTCACCCCGGCCGGACTGGCCTTCTACCACCGCGACCACGACGAGTCCGACCCCGGGGGCCTGCCCGACCCGGTCCTCGCCGACCGCCGCGGGCGTCGCCGGCACCGCGGCGACGCCCGGCTGATGCTCAACGTGGGCGAACCGGAGAGCTGGCTCGACGTCGGCACCGGCCACGCCCACTTCCCGGCCGCCGCGCGCGAGGTGTTCCCGTACACAGCCTTCGACGGCCTCGACCCGACCCCGCGCGTGGAGCGGGCCCGGGAGGCCGGGCGGATCGAGGAGGCGCACATCGGGCACCTGGCCGACCCGCACCTCGCCGAACGGCTGCGCGGCCGCTACGACGTGGTCAGCGTCTTCCACCATCTCGCGCACGCCCCCGACCCGCGCGCCGAACTGCGCGGTGCGCTCGCCGCGTTGCGCCCCGGCGGCCATCTGCTGATCGAACTGCCCGACCCGCGCAGCGTGTTCGCCCGGCTGCTCGGCAAATGGTGGCTGCCGCACGGCCAGCCCCGCCATCTGCACCTGCTGCCGCTCGCCAACCTCCGCGCGGAACTGGAGGCGGCCGGCTGCACGGTCCTCGTCGTCGACCGCCGCACCCCGCACACCCCCAACGACCTCTCCGCCGCCCTCGCCCTGGTCCTCGCCCGGCTGCTGCCCGCCCCCGACGTGCCCTGGCGGCACACCCCGCCCTCCGCCGCCCGGCGCGCCGCACGCGCGGTCCTGGCCACCGCGCTGGGCCCGCTGGTGGACGTGGTCGCGGTGCTCGACCTGCTGCTGTCCCCGCTGCTGCGCCGCACCCCCGGCCTGTCCAACGCCTACCGCGTCGTGGCCCGAAGGGACGCCGCCTGACCGGCCGATCCCGGCGGGCGGCCCCGCGCGCGCCGCCGCGCGACCGGGGCGTTCAGCCGCGCAGCACCAGCGCCTGGCCCGCCACCACCAGCAGCACCTGCTCGCACTCGGCGGCGAACGCGGCGTTCAGACGGCCGAGTTCGTCACGGTAACGGCGGCCGGAGGCGGTGGCCGGGACGATCCCGGAGCCGACCTCGTTGGAGACGGCGACCACGGTCCGGGAGGTGGCCCGGACGGCCGCCGTCAGCGCCGCCACCCGCTTCCGCAGGGCGCGCTCGCCTCCGTCCGCCCACACGGCGTCGTCCCACGCGCCGACCGCGTCCATCGCGTCCGTCAGCCACAGCGACAGGCAGTCCACGAGCAGCGGCGGGCCGTCCTCGGCCAGCAGGGGCACCAGATCACAGGTCTCCGCCGTACGCCACGAGCCCGGCCGCCGCTCCCGGTGCGCGGCGACCCGGTCCGCCCACTCGGTGTCCCCGCCGCGGGTCCCGCCCGTCGCGACGTACAGGACGCCGGGGAAGGACTCCAGCCGTCGTTCCGCCTCCACCGACTTGCCCGAGCGCGCCCCGCCGAGCACCAGCGTGCGCCGGGGCACGTCCGGCACCTCCTCGTACCCGCCGACCGCCAGCGTCGTACCGTCCGGCACGGCCCGCGCGCCCGCCGCCGCCAGTCGCCGCCGCAGTTCGGGCCCCGGCGGCACGTCGTGGTCCAGGTGCACCGCGACGACGTCCGTGGCCGGTCCCACCGAGCCCACCGCCCGCAGCCTGGCCAGCGCGTCCGGCCGGCCCACCACGTCGGCGAGCACCATGTCGTACGACTGAGCCGTGTCCTCCTCCAGACCCGCGGGCGCGCCGCCCGGCGGCAGGTACAGCAACCGCAGCCCGTCCGGCGCGGTCACCGCGTACCCGGTGCCCGGCGCGTCCATCGCCACCGCCCGCACCCGGTGCCCCGACAGCAGCGTCAGCTCCCGCCCGTCCGGCACCCGGCCCGGCTGCGGCAGCCCGGCCGGCACCTCCACGGCGGGCCCGTCGTGCGGATGGGTCAGCAGCACCTGCGCCACCTGGCCCAGCGAGGCCCCGGCCCGCGCCGCCGCGAGGGCCGCCCCCGGGGTCAGGTCCAGCAGCAGCGCCCCGTCCACCAGCAGCGAGGTCGCCGCCCGCGCGTCGGCGCCGAGCGCCGTGGCGCAGGCCGCGCAGGGGCAGTGGGGGCGGGGCAGGCCCGCGGGGGCGCCGGTGCCGAGCAGAGTCACGTCCACGGAGATGATTTTCGCGGGTCGCCGCCGGTCTTGCGCATCCGGCTAGGCTGCGGGCAGGAGCCGGATGAAGATCCGGCTTCCGCTGTGCAGTGTGCTCACATCAGGGAGGCGTACATGGCGGCATGGACGTGGCGGTTCGAGACGGCCGACGGGACGGAGGTCCAGCCCGCGGTGCAGCCGGAGGAGTTCACCACGCAGGGCGACGCCGAGTCCTGGATCGGCGAGAACTGGAAGGCCCTGGCCGACGGCGGCGCGGACCAGGTCCGGCTGTTCGAGGACGCTTCGGAGATCTACGGTCCGATGAGTCTGCACGCCGACGAAGCGCAGGCGTGACGGCGGCCGGACGCGACAGGGTGCGGGCCTGACACGGCTCGTGCGGGGCAGGGCCCGTCCGTGACGGCTCCCGGCCCTGACGGGGTCGGGGCCCGGGCGTGAGGGCGGGCGGGGGCGGGGCCGGAGCCGGCGCCCGCCCCCGCCTCACTGTTCGCCCAGTGTCACGTCCACCGTGTGGTCCCGGCCGTCGCGGGAGAACGTCACCTTGGTCCGCCGGCCGGGCCGGTCCGCGGCCAGCGCCTCGGACAGCGAGGTGATCGTCGTGATCGGCGAGTCGCCCACACGGGTGATGATGTCGCCGGGCCGGATGCCTGCCCTGGCCGCCGCACCGCCCGCCTTGACCTCGACCACGGCCACCCCGGCGGGCTGGTAGTCGGTGTCGACGACCGTGCGGCCGGTGATGCCGAGCGCGGCCCGGCCGGAGTCCACGACCTTGCCGTACTTCACGATCTGCCCGGCGATCGTGCTCACCATCGACGCCGGGATCGCGAAGCCGATGCCGGGCGCGGCGCTGCCGCCGAGCTGCGGGTCGGTGGCGGCGAGCGTCGGGATGCCGATGACCTGGCCGTCCAGGTTGACCAGCGCGCCCCCGCTGTTGCCCGGGTTGATCGCGGCCGAGGTCTGCACCATGTTGGCGATCGTCGCCCCCGTGCCGCCGCCGCTGCTGCCCTCGCTGACCGTGCGGCCGGTCGCCGACACGATGCCCTGGGTCACGCTGGAGGACAGTCCCAACGGCGAACCCATGGCCAGCACGATCTGCCCGACCTCGACCTTCTCCGAGTCGCCGAGGGTCGCCGCCTTCAGACCCCGCGGCACCTTGTCCAGCTTCACCACGGCCAGGTCCTGGTCCGGGTAGGAGGAGACGAGGGTGGCGGTGAACGTCCCCTCGCTGCCGGCCGTCGTCACCCGGAACCGCTTCTCGTTCCCGACGACGTGCGCGTTGGTGACGACATGGCCCTTGTCGTCGTAGACGACCCCGGAACCGAGGTCGTTGCTGCCCTGGATCTGCACCACCGAGGGCAGGACGTCCCGGATCACCCGGAGGTAGTCGTTCTGGAGGTCGTTCGCGGAGCGTGGGGCGATCGCCTGCTGCCGGTCCCCGGAACCGTCCTTGGTGCCCGCCGAAGCCTCACCGCTCGCGGAGGCCGCCGTTCCGCCCGGCGACGAGGAGCCGCTGCACCCGGACAGCAGCGCGGCACAGCAGACCAGAGCGAGCAGCGGACCGGCCCACCTGAAGCGCCGGTCCCGGCCGAGAGAGACGTCCATGAACCGAGTCTGTCCCCGCCTCCGCGCCCCGTCCCGCACAGCTCACCCGAACGTGCGCCGGGGGAGGACGTCCCGCCGGGGCGGTTCGGGATTCCGGGGAGCCCCCGCCCCGTACGCCCGCAAAGCCCCAGCCCGGTGCGCCGGGGGAGACCCGCCCGAGGAGGCCCAGCCCCGTACGCCGGCGGAACGTCCCGCCGGAGGAAGCTCAAGCCCCCGCACGCGGGGAGAGGCTCAGCCCCCGTACGCCGCACAGATGCAGCAGCGCCGCCACCGAGCGGTACGGGTCGGTGCGGCCGGCCCGTTCCTCGGCGGCGAGCAGGGTCTCCAGGTCGGCCGGCGGCTCCGTGCCGTCCGCCGCCGTGTCCGTGAAGACCCGCACCCCGTACCAGGAGTGCAGCGGCGCCCCGATGCCGGCCAGCGTCGCCGTCAGATCGGCGAGCCGGTCCGCGCGGACGTCCAGGCCGAGCCGGTTGCGGTAGGCGGTCGTGTCGAAGGCGGCCAGCGCGCCCGCCCAGTCACCGGACAGGCCGGGCCGCAGCGCCAGCGCGTCGCCGTTGCGCACCAGCAGCGACAGCAGGCCGCCCGGCGCGAGCATCCGCGCCAGTCCGGCGAGCAGCGCGTCCGGCTCCTCGACGTACATCAGCACGCCGTGGCACAGCACCACGTCGAAACTGCCGGGCAGGAAGTGCACCCCGGTGTCCCGGCCGTCGCCCTCGACGATCCGCATCCGCGCCCGGATGCCCTCCGGCTCGCGGGCCAGCGCCGCGCGCGCCGCGGAGATCATCGTCTCGTCCCGCTCCAGGCCGGTCACCTGGTGACCGGCGCGCGCGAGGCGCAGCGCCTGCGTGCCCTGGCCCATCCCCACGTCGAGCACCCGCAGCCGCTGCCCCACGGGGAACCGCCCGGCTATCTGCTCCTCCAGCTGCCGGGCGACCAGTTCCTGCCGTACGACATCGCGCAGCCCGCCCAGCCTGGTCAGCCAGGAATCGGCCGCGTCCCCGGAGAAAGCGGTCGTACTCAGGGCCGCTCGCCCCGCTTGACCTGCGGCTTCGGCAGCCTCAGCCGACGCATCTGCAGGGAGCGCATCAGACCGTAGGCGACCGCGCCCTTGGTGTTCTGGTCCGGGAAGCGCTCGGCGAGCCGCTTCCTGAGCCGGAAGCCGCTGACGACGGAGTCCAGCACGATCAGGACGATCACCACCAGCCACAGCAGCAGCGCGACCTGCTGGAGGTAGCCCACCCGCACCATGGTCAGCACGAGGATGGCCACGGCCATCGGCAGGAAGAACTCGGCGATGTTGAACCGCGAGTCGATGAAGTCGCGCGCGAAGCGGCGCACCGGGCCCTTGTCGCGGGCCGGGAGGTAGCGCTCGTCGCCGTTGGCCAGCGCCTGGCGCTGGCGCTCCAGCACGACACGGCGCTCCTCGCGCTGCCGCTTGGCGGCGTCCTTGCGCGTCGTGGGCGTGGTGGCGACGCTGCGTCGCTGGGACTGGGCCTCACTCCGCTTCGGCGTCGGACGGCCCTTGGGGGCCTGAGGGTCACGGGGCTGCTTGGAGATGCTCACCGGGGCCTTGTCGGCGACCGGGGCCTTCTCTTCCTTGGCACGGCTACGGAACACAAATCCCAAGGGTAAGGGCTTGACCCGCATGGACCACAGCCCGGCCGGGAACGATCCGGCAACACCGGACGTCTGAAGGAGAACAGGGGGACGGCACGACCGCGGCGGTCCGGCGCTCCCGGGGATCACCTACTCCCTGGGCCGGAGCGGTGGCGTACGCAGTCGTCCTTGGGGATGACCGCATCCGCGTCCGAACAGTGCGGTAATGGATGCAGGGCCCGTACTGTGGGTTCTGTCGCAGAGCTGTGAGCTGGAGTCCGTCAGAAGGGGGCGCGCGAAGCCCATGAGCGGTGTCATGAAGCGTATGGGGATGATCTTCCGCGCGAAGGCGAACAAGGCCCTTGACCGGGCCGAGGACCCGCGCGAGACCCTCGATTACTCGTACCAGAAGCAGCTGGAGCTGCTGCAGAAGGTCCGCCGCGGCGTCGCCGACGTGGCGACCAGCCGCAAGCGCCTCGAGCTGCAGCTGAACCAGCTGCAGCAGCAGTCCTCCAAGCTGGAGGACCAGGGCCGCAAGGCGCTGGCGCTCGGCCGTGAGGACCTGGCCCGCGAGGCCCTGTCCCGCCGCGCCGCGCTCCAGCAGCAGGTCACCGACCTGGAGACGCAGCACTCCACCCTTCAGGGCGAGGAGGAGAAGCTCACCCTGGCGGCCCAGCGCCTGCAGGCCAAGGTGGACGCCTTCCGGACCAAGAAGGAGACCATCAAGGCCACCTACACCGCCGCCCAGGCGCAGACCCGGATCGGCGAGGCGTTCTCCGGCATCTCCGAGGAGATGGGCGACGTCGGCCTGGCCATCCAGCGCGCCGAGGACAAGACCCAGCAGCTCCAGGCCCGGGCCGGCGCGATCGACGAACTGCTCGCCTCCGGCGCCCTCGACGACCCGTCGGGCATGGCCAAGGACGACATCGCGGCCGAGCTGGACCGCCTCTCCGGTGGTACGGATGTAGAGCTGGAGCTGCAGCGCATGAAGGCCGAGCTGGCCGGCGGCGCCCCGCAGCAGGCCATCGAGGGCGGCCAGAACCAGGCGCAGCCCCAGCAGCAGCCGCAGGACGCTCCGCGCTTCGACAAGCAGTAGGCAGGGCGCGGAGCACGCCACGTCACGTCACCGACAGCCGGGGTCCTACGCCGCCGAGGAGGGCGACATGATCGTACGGATCATGGGGGAGGGACAGGTGAGGCTGGCCGACAGCCACCTCGCCGAACTCAACAAGCTGGACGACGAACTCCTGGCCGAGATGGAGAACGGCGACGGCCCCGGCTTCCGCCGCACCCTGACCGCCCTCCTCGACAAGGTCCGCGCCCTGGGCGATCCCCTCCCGGACGACTCCCTGGAGCCCTCGGACCTGATCCTCCCGTCCCCGGACGCCACCCTGGAGGAGGTCCGCGAACTGCTCAGCGACGACGGCTTGATCCCGGGGTGAGGCGAGGGCGCCCCCGAGCCTCGCCTGCGTTTCCGGCCCGTCCGGCGTGTGAGGACGAGGCCGTCCGGGCCGGCAGCGGGGGTGCGGGGGGCGGCGGGCCCGGCGTCCTCCGGGTGCCTTTCCGGGTAACGGCGCCCAGCGTCCCCGCCCAAGTTACCGTTGGCACCCGTGACCCCCCTCGACCGCGCCCGCTGCGGGCTCCGCGCACACCCCTTCGCCCTGGACGCGGCCCTCGCCGCCGCCGTCCTGGTGTGCATGGTGGCCGGCTCCTTCGTGGACCCGAACGAAGCGGGCGGCGTGAGCTGGGCCGTCCGCAGGCCCGAGGCCCTCAGCCTGGTCCTGATGACCCTCGGCGCCGTCGCGCTGGTCTTCCGCCGCCGCGCCCCGCGCACCGTCCTCGCCGTCACCGGCGCCGTCTCCCTGATCGAGTGCGTCACCGGCGACCCGCGCGCCCCCGTCGCGATGTCGGTCGTCGTCGCCCTGTTCACCGTCGCCGCGAGCACCGACCGCACCACCACCTGGCGTCTCGGCCTGTCCACGATGGTCGTGCTGACCGGCGCCGCGATGCTCGCGGGGCCCCTGCCCTGGTACGCGCAGGAGAACCTCGGCATCTTCGCCTGGACCGGTATGGCCGCCGCCGGCGGCGACGCCGTCCGTAGCCGCCGCGCCTTCGTCCGGGCCATGCGCGAACGCGCCGAGCGCGCCGAACGCACCCGCGAGGAGGAGGCCCGCCGCCGCGTCGCCGAGGAGCGGCTGCGCATCGCGCGCGATCTGCACGACGTGGTCGCCCATCACATCGCCCTGGTCAACGTGCAGGCCGGAGTCGCCGCGCACGTCATGGACAAGCGTCCCGACCAGGCGAAGGAGGCGCTGGCGCACGTCCGCGAGGCGGGCCGCTCCGCGCTCAACGAGCTGCGCGCCACCGTCGGGCTGCTCAGGCAGTCCGACGACCCGGAGGCGCCCACCGAGCCCGCCCCCGGCCTGGACCGCCTGGACGAACTCGTCGGCACCTTCCGCAGTGCCGGGCTGCACGTCGAGGTCGCCCGCGCCGACGGCGGCACGACCCTGCCCGCCGCCGTCGACCTGGCCGCGTTCCGCGTCGTCCAGGAGGCGCTGACCAATGTGCAGAAGCACGCCGGAACGGGCGCGCGGGCCGAGGTCAGCGTCGTACGCGTCGGGCCCAGGATCGAGATCACGGTCCTGGACGACGGCGCACGCGGCACCACCCGACCCGCCCCCGGCACACCCCGACCCGCCCCCGGCACCGGCGGGCGCGCCCCCGCCGCCGACGCGACCGCGGCCCCCGAAGCCCTGGAGACCTCCGAAGGCACCCCCGCTGCCGACACCCCCACCCCCACGGGCGGCCACGGTCTGCTCGGCATGCGCGAGCGCGTCACCGCCCTCGGCGGGGCCCTCACCACCGGCCCCCGGTACGGCGGCGGCTTCCGGGTCCATGCGATCCTGCCCGCGACGACCCACACCCCGCCCCCCACCTCGCTCCGCACCCAGCCCCACGCCCAAGCCCGTACGCCCGCCCCGGGGGATGCCGCATGACGATCCGTGTCCTGCTCGCCGACGACCAGGCCCTGCTGCGCAGCGCCTTCCGCGTGCTCGTCGACTCCGAGCCCGACATGGAGGTGGTCGGCGAGGCGTCCGAGGGCGCCGAGGCGGTGCGCCTGGCCCGGGAGCAGCGCGCCGACGTGGTCCTGATGGACATCCGGATGCCGGGCACCGACGGCCTCGCCGCCACCCGGCTGATCAGCGCCGACTCCGCCCTCGCGCACGTCCGGGTGGTCATCCTGACCACCTTCGAGGTGGACGACTACGTCGTGCAGGCGCTGCGCGCGGGCGCCTCCGGCTTCCTCGGCAAGGGCAGCGAACCGGAGGAGCTGCTCAGCGCCATCCGGATCGCCGCCCAGGGCGAGGCACTGCTGTCCCCGGTCGCCACCAAAGGGCTGATCGCCCGCTTCCTCGCCCAGGGCGACGCCGACGACGGCCGCGACCCGGCCCGCTCCGGGCGGCTGGAGGCGCTGACCGTGCGCGAGCGCGAGGTCCTGGTCCAGGTCGCCGGGGGCCACTCCAACGACGAGATCGCCGAGCGCCTGGCGGTCAGCCCGCTGACCGTCAAGACGCATGTGAACCGGGCGATGGCCAAGCTCGGCGCCCGCGACCGGGCCCAGCTGGTGGTCATCGCCTACGAGTCCGGACTGGTCCGCCCCAGGGTGGAGTGACCCCTCTCCACCTCGCTACGTCCGAGGGTGGAGCGGCCTCGATGCGGCTGTACTGCGCCGGGAGTATGGGCGCCGTAAGGAACGGGACCAGAGGCCTACGGAACGGCCCCCGCCGATGACCCAGGGTGTAGGGGTGGGGCGCAGCTGCGCGCCCGTGCCGCTTGCCCGGCGCACCGCCGCTCACAGAAGAGAGACCCTGACCGATGTCCTGGCTGTCCAGGTTCAGCCTCGCCCAGCGGGCCCTGATCGGACTGATGTCCGTGGTGGCGCTCGCGTTCGGGGCGATCGCCATACCCCAGCTCAAACAGCAGCTGCTGCCCACGATCGAGCTGCCCATCGTGTCCGTGCTGGCGCCCTACCAGGGCGCGTCGCCGGACGTGGTGGAGAAGCAGGTCGTCGAGCCGCTGGAAGACAACCTCAAGGCCGTCGACGGCATCACCGGCGTCACCTCCACGGCCAGTGAGGGCAGCGCCGTGATCACGGCGTCCTTCGACTACGGCAACGACACCCAGCAGCTCGTCGCCGATGTCCAGCAGGCCGTCAACCGGGCCCGCCCCAAGCTGCCGGACGACGTCGACCCGCAGGTCGTCGCCGGTTCGACCGACGACATCCCGACCGTGGTGCTGGCCGTCACCTCGGGCAGGGACCAGCAGGCGCTGGCCGACCAGCTGGACAGGACGGTCGTCCCGGAGCTGAAGAACATCGACGGCGTCGGCCAGGTCACCGTGGACGGCGTGCGCGACCTCCAGGTCACCGTCACCCCGGACGACCGCAAGCTCGCCGCGGCCGGGCTCACCTCCGCCGCGCTCACCCAGGCGCTCCAGGCGGGCGGCGCCACCGTGCCGGCGGGCTCCTTCGACGAGGGCGGCGCCAACCGCACCGTCCAGGTCGGCGGCGGCCTCACCTCGCTGCGGCAGATCCGGGACCTGATGGTCACCGGTCAGGGGGAGGCGGCGAAGAAGCCCGTCCGCCTCGGCGACGTGGCGACGGTGAAGCAGGAGGCGGCCAAGGCCGACTCCATCACCCGTACCGACGGCCGGCCGAGCCTGGCCGTCGCCGTCACCATGGACCACGACGGCAGCGCGGTCGCCATCTCCCACGCGGTCGAGGACAAGCTGCCCGACCTGCGCGAGGCGCTCGGCGGCGACGCGAAGATCACCACGGTCAGCGACCAGGGTCCGGCCGTCGCCAAGTCCATCGACGGCCTGACCACCGAGGGCGCGCTCGGGCTGCTCTTCGCGGTCCTGGTCATCCTGGTCTTCCTGGCCTCGGTGCGCTCCACGCTGGTCACGGCGGTGTCCATCCCGCTGTCGGTGGTGCTGGCCCTGATCGTGCTGTGGACGCGCGACCTGTCGCTGAACATGCTGACGCTGGGCGCGCTGACCATCGCCATCGGCCGGGTCGTGGACGACTCGATCGTGGTCCTGGAGAACATCAAGCGGCACCTCGGCTACGGCGAGGAGCGGCGCGAGGCCATCTTGAACGCCGTGCGCGAGGTGGCCGGCGCGGTGACCTCCTCCACGCTCACCACGGTCGCCGTGTTCCTGCCGATCGGCCTGGTCGGCGGCATGGTGGGCGAGCTGTTCGGGCCGTTCAGCCTCACCGTCACCGCCGCCCTGCTGGCCTCGCTGCTGGTGTCGCTGACGGTGGTGCCGGTGCTGTCGTACTGGTTTCTGCGCGCGCCCAAGGGCACGCCCGCCGAGGCCGACCAGGCCCGTCGCCGGGCCGAGGAGAAGGAGGCGAACAGCCGCCTCCAGCGCTTCTACGTCCCCGTCCTGCGGTTCGCCACCCGGCGCCGGCTGACCAGTGTGCTGATCGCGGTCGTGGTGCTGATCGGCACGTTCGGCATGACCCCGCTGCTGAAGACGAACTTCTTCGACTCCGGCGACCAGAAGGTGCTCAGCGTCAGGCAGCAGCTCGCGCCCGGCACCGGCCTGGCGGCGACCGACGCCGCGGCGCGCAAGGTCGAGAAGCTGCTCGCCGGCACGGAGGGCGTCAAGGACTACCAGGTCACTGTCGGCTCGTCCGGCTTCATGGCGGCCTTCGGAGGCTCCACCGACTCCCACCACGCCTCGTACCAGGTGATGCTGGAGGACTCGGCCTCCGCCGACGACGTCCGCGCCCACCTCGAGGACGGCCTGCACAAACTGTCCGGCATCGGCACCACCACGGTCAACGCCGGCGACGGCTTCGGCGACCAGGACCTGAAGGTCGTCGTCAAGGCGTCCGACGCGAACGTGCTGCGCACCGCGGCCGAGCAGGTCCGCAAGACCGTCGCGGGGCTGGACGACGTCACCGACGTCACCAGCGACCTCTCGCAGAGCGTGCCCCGCATCTCGGTGCGCGCCAACGCCAAGGCGGCCGCAGCCGGTTTCGACGACCAGACGCTCGGCCTGGCCGTCGCCCAGTCGGTGCGGGGCACCACCGCCGCCAAGGCGGTCCTGGGCGACACCGAGCGGGACGTCGTCATCCGGTCGGCGCGGCCCGCCGAGACGCTGGCGCAGCTCAGGGACCTGCGCCTGGGGCCGGTGAAGCTGAGTGACGTGGCCACCGTGCGGCTGGTGGACGGGCCGGTGTCGATGACCCGGATCGACGGCCAGCGGGCGGCGACCGTCACCGCCAAGCCGACCGGCGACAACACCGGCGCGGTCAGCACCAAGCTCCAGTCGAAGATCAAGGCGCTGAAGCTCCCGGCGGGCGCGACGGCCGAGATCGGCGGCGTCACCTCCGACCAGAACGACGCGTTCAAGAACCTCGGCCTGGCGATGCTCGCGGCGATCGCGATCGTCTTCATGCTGCTGGTCGCCACCTTCCGGTCGCTGGCCCAGCCGCTGATCCTGCTGGTGTCCATCCCGTTCGCGGCCACCGGCGCGCTCGGCCTGCTGATCGTCACCGGCACCCCGATGGGCGTGCCCGCGATGATCGGCATGCTGATGCTGATCGGCATCGTGGTGACGAACGCGATCGTGCTGATCGACCTGATCAACCAGTACCGCAAGCAGGGCCACGGCGTCGTGGAGGCCGTGCTGGAAGGCGGCCGGCACCGGCTGCGGCCCATCCTGATGACGGCGCTGGCCACCATCTTCGCCCTGCTCCCGATGGCGCTCGGGGTCACCGGCGAGGGCGGCTTCATCGCCCAGCCGCTGGCGGTGGTCGTGATCGGCGGCCTGGTCACCTCGACCCTCCTCACCCTCCTCCTCGTCCCGACCCTCTACGCCATGCTGGAACTCCGCAAGGAGCGCCGTGCGAAGAAGCGCGAGGCGAAGCGGGCGGCGAAGACGGAGGACCTGGAACCGGCGGGCGTCTGACGCCACCCGGACACGAAGACGGCCGGACTCCCTTCGGGGGAGTCCGGCCGTCGCGGTTCTCGCCGGGGCGCGGGCCGCCGTTACGGCAGCGCCAGCATCCGTTCCAGGGCCAGCTTCGCGAACGCCTCGGTCTCCTTGTCGACCTCGATGCGGTTCACCAGGTTGCCCTCGGCCAGGGACTCCAGGGCCCACACCAGGTGGGGCAGGTCGATGCGGTTCATGGTCGAGCAGAAGCAGACCGTCCGGTCGAGGAAGACGATCTCCTTGCCCTCCGGAGCGAATCGGTTCGCCAGGCGGCGGACCAGGTTCAGCTCGGTGCCGATGGCCCACTTGGAGCCGGCCGGGGCCGCCTCCAGCGCCTTGATGATGTACTCCGTCGAGCCGACGTGGTCCGCCGCGGCGACCACCTCGTGCTTGCACTCCGGGTGCACCAGGACGTTGACGCCGGGGATGCGCGCCCGCACGTCCTGGACCGACTCCAGACTGAAGCGGCCGTGCACCGAGCAGTGGCCGCGCCACAGGATCATCTTCGCCGCGCGCAACTCCTCGGCGGTCAGACCGCCGTTCGGCCGGTGCGGGTTGTAGACGACGCAGTCCTCCAGGGACATGCCCATGTCCCGTACCGCCGTGTTGCGGCCGAGGTGCTGGTCGGGCAGGAACAGCACCTTCTCGCCCTGCTCGAACGCCCAGTCCAGGGCGCGCTTCGCGTTGGACGAGGTGCAGATGGTGCCGCCGTGCTTGCCGGTGAACGCCTTGATGTCGGCCGAGGAGTTCATGTACGACACCGGCACGACCTGCTCGGCGATGCCGGCCTCGGTCAGCACGTCCCAGCACTCGGCGACCTGTTCGGCCGTCGCCATGTCGGCCATCGAGCACCCGGCGGCCAGGTCCGGCAGGACGACCTTCTGCTCGTCGCTCGTCAGGATGTCCGCGGACTCCGCCATGAAGTGCACACCGCAGAACACGATGTACTCCGCGTCCGGACGCGCGGCGGCATCGCGGGCCAGCTTGAAGGAGTCGCCCGTGACGTCGGCGAACTGGATGACCTCGTCACGCTGGTAGTGGTGGCCGAGGACGAAGATCTTGTCCCCGAGCTTGTCCTTGGCGGCGCGGGCGCGCGCCACCAGATCGGGGTCGGACGGGGAGGGCAGCTCGCCGGGGCAGTCGACGCCGCGCTCGCTCCTCGGGTCGGCCTCGCGGCCGAGCAGCAGCAGGGCGAGCGGCGTCGGCTGGACGTCGAGCTCCTGGGGCTGGGCGGTGGTCACGACACGCACCCTTTCTACTTTTCGTCTAATTGACGTTATCTATCATAACCGCTTCACGTCACTTTGACGATGCCCATAGCGTCGATGTGACGTGAATCCCGGCGACTTCTCGTCCGCAGCCGTTGCCCCCGTTGTCGTCTTCGTCGCATCGGTGCGCCCGATCCGTGCGGCCCTGTCCGCGGCCCGGCGCGTGTGCGAGCATGAAGAGGACGAGCATGGACACGTGAGAAGGCAAGTGCTCGGCCCGGAATGAATCCGCGGCCTCGCCGGTTGCACTCGTCGGCAAGCAGTCTCCGTACAACCCGGGAGAGATGTAGATGTCCGTATCGGACGAGACCACCACCGTCACCGACGGCATCGTTCTGACCGACGCCGCCGCGTCCAAGGTCAAGGCCCTGCTCGACCAGGAAGGCCGTGACGACCTCGCCCTGCGCGTCGCCGTCCAGCCCGGCGGCTGCTCCGGCCTGCGCTACCAGCTCTTCTTCGACGAGCGCTCCCTCGACGGCGACGTCGTCAAGGACTTCGGCGGCGTCAAGGTCGTAACCGACCGGATGAGCGCCCCGTACCTGGGCGGCGCCACCATCGACTTCGTGGACACCATCGAGAAGCAGGGCTTCACGATCGACAACCCGAACGCGACGGGTTCCTGCGCCTGCGGCGACTCCTTCAGCTGACCCGGCCGGACGCGTGAGCGTCCCGACGGAACGGATCTGACGGAAGGCGGCGGCCCCCACCTGGGGGACCGCCGCCTTCCGCATGCGGACCGCTCCGTGTGCGCTCCCGTCCGTCTCCCGCACGGTCCACCGCGGGCGGCGTCGTCCGCCGCCCCCGGCCGCCTACCGCACCGGCTGCCCCTTGTTCGCGTGCGGCGCGTCGGTCGTCCGGGCGGCGGGGCGCTCCAGCGGGACCGGGTCCCCGTCCGACCCGAACACCTTCCGCTCGCCGAGCGGACGCTCCAGCGGAACCGTCCGGTGGTAGATCCTGGCGATCGCGATGCACACCCGGTCCGGCCACCGCCTCTCGGTCACCGTGACCGTCACCCGGTCGGCGGCCTCGCGCGCGGCCACCTTGTAGTCCGAGCACACCCCGCCCTCGAAGGTCACCGTCAGCTCATCGCCCTGGACGCCGTACGCCGTCACCGGCACGTCCCTGGTGACCGGGGCGGCGGTGCCCGGACCGCTCGGCTTCGGCTCCCCCGGCCCGGACGGCGCCGCCGGCCCACCGGCCGACGAGGCCAGATACCGGGGGTCGACGGCCGGGTACGCCACCGTGTAGCTCTCCTGCCCGGCCGCCCCGCGCACCTGGAACAACCAGGACGGCACCAGCGTCCGCCGCCCCTCGGAGGTGCGCGAGGCCAGCCCGAACACCGCCTTGTCCACGGTCAGTGTCAGCGTCCCGCCCTTGACCGACCCGCCCGAGGAGGAGCCGCAGGGCGCCTCCAGCCGGTCCTTGCGCGGCACCGGACTCGCGCAGCCGCCGATGCCCATGCGGTGGTCGGTCCGGGGCGCCGCGTTCATCAGGTCCAGCGTCCTGCGCGCGCTCAGCACCGGATACGCGTCCCCCTTCGCCGGCGGCTTCAACAGCCCGCTGCCGCCGACCAGTTCGCCCCGCACGCCGACGACCAGATCGGTCGTCCAACCGTACGTGGGCAGGCCGCCCACCCGTGGCTCGGCGGTCACCGCCCGCTGGGCGCCCATGACGTGGCCCGCGTCCACCGCCGCGTCGCCCTGGCCCACCGCCGTCAGCACCGGGGCCACCGCCTTCTCGGCCGCCGCCACGCTCACCGGACGGCCGGCCGGAGCGATGGGGCCGTGCGCGCAGGTCACGCCCTTGCAGTTGTCGGTGCCCGGTGCGTACCGGCTGAACGTCCAGGAGCCCGGCGCCTGCCGGTCCACCCGCAGCACCGGTCCCGACCCGTCCTTCGCGGCCCCGGCCCGCCACGCCCGCGCCTCGGCCACCGGAGCGCCCTCGACGCCGAACGCCCTCGCCAGCCGGGCCGCCTCCTCGCGGGTGACCTCGCCCCGCGCCGTGTAGACGGGCGCCGATCCCGGACCGGCGGGCAGCGCGCCTGCCGCCCGGTAGGCGGCGCCGTAGGGGTCGGGTTCGCCGGGCGCGATGCCGGCCGTCCCGGAGCCGCCCGTGCCCCGGGCGGAGTAGCCGTCGAGGACCAGCGGCGGGGGAGTGCCCTGTCCGGCGGGCGCGGCCGACTCCGTGCGGCCGTCCGAGGCGCCGGCCGCCAGGTACGCCCCGCCGCCGCCCACCAGCAGCACGGCCGCCGCCACCGACGCCGCCATCAGCGGCCCGCGCCCCCACCGGGACCGCTCGCCGCCCTCCGTACGCGCCGTGTCCCCGCCCGAGGTGTCCTCGCCGGTCCCGGAGGCCCCGGGCCCGGGAGCGGTCCCGGAGGCGCCGCCGCCCGCTGCGCCGTTCCCCGCGGCCTCGGCCGCGTCGTCGTGGTCGGGTCGCTCGGTGTTCACCGCATCGCTCCTTCGGCTGCCGTACTTCCCGGGGTCGGCACCCGACCGGCCCTGTGGAAGTGATCGGCCGGCGGGTCGTGTCCCGCATCCCCCGAACGGGGGCGGCGATGGGACGCGGCGGGGGAGCGTACGGTTCCCGCCGCGCGCGGGCCGCCCGCCGGGCGCACCGGCGCCGAACGCCCGGGCGGAGCAATCCGAACGCTCAGCCGGAGCAATCCGTAGTCAGCAGGCGTACGCCACCCGGTCGGAGTACCGCGCCCTCAGTCGCCGTACTCCGCCATGGCGTCCAGCAGCCGGGCGGCCGACGCGGGCACGGACACGCCGTGGATGCGCGACGGCGGGACCGGGCGGGCGGCGTGGCGCTCGGGCGTGGACCAGTGGGGCGCCATCCGGGCGCAGTCCCCGCGCAGGGTGGCCAGGTCGGTGTCCTGATCGGCCGGGACGGGACGGCTGTGGGCCTCGGGGTTCGTCATGGGCGAACCGTAAGCACGGCACGACCGTCCGGGAAAGACCTACTATCGGGTAGTTTCGCCCGCTTCAGCGGTCCGCGCCGAGCGGGTAGCGTGAAGCGTCAAACCCCCTTCCGGCAGGAGAGTCCACGCCGTGCGCATCGCTGTCACCGGCTCCATCGCCACCGACCACCTCATGACGTTCCCCGGCCGCTTCGCCGACCAGCTCGTCGCGGACCAGCTGCACACGGTCTCGCTCTCCTTCCTGGTCGACCAGCTGGACGTCCGGCGCGGCGGCGTCGGCGCCAACATCGCCTTCGGCATGGGCCAGCTCGGCACGTCCCCCGTCCTGGTGGGCGCCGCGGGCCCCGACTTCGGCGAGTACCGCGACTGGCTGGACCGGCACGGCGTCGACACCGCCTCGGTCCGCATCTCCGAGACCCTGCACACCGCCCGCTTCGTGTGCACCACGGACGCCGACCACAACCAGATCGGCTCCTTCTACACCGGCGCGATGAGCGAGGCCCGCCTCATCGAGCTGAAGACCGTCGCGGACCGCGTCGGCGGCCTCGACCTGGTGCTGATCGGGGCCGACGACCCGGAGGCGATGCTCCGGCACACCGAGGAGTGCCGCTCGCGCTCCATCCCGTTCGCCGCGGACTTCTCCCAGCAGATCGCCCGCATGGACGGCGAGGAGATCCGCACGCTGCTGGACGGCGCGACATACCTCTTCTCCAACGAGTACGAGAAGGGCCTCATCGAGTCCAAGACGGGCTGGAGCGACGCCGAGATCCTCGACCGGGTCGGCCACCGGGTCACCACCCTCGGCGCCCGCGGCGTCCGCATCGAGCGCGTGGGCGAGGAGCCGATCGAGGTCGGCTGCCCGGACGAGGAGCGCAAGGCCGACCCGACGGGCGTCGGCGACGCCTTCCGCGCCGGTTTCCTCTCCGGCCTGGTGTGGGGCGTGGACCACGAGCGCGCCGCGCAGGTCGGCTGCATGCTCGCCACACTGGTCATCGAGACCGTCGGCACCCAGGAGTACACGCTGCGCCGCGCCCACTTCATGGAGCGCTTCACCAAGGCCTACGGCGACGACGCGGCCCGCGAGGTCCGCGCCCACCTGGGCTGACCCCGCGCCGCGCACCGCCACGGCCGGACCGGGCAGCGGCCGCCACACGAGAGCGGCCGCTGCCCGGTCCCCGCTCAGGCGATCCGGCGCACGACGTAGGCCGCGCCCTCGGCCGCCGGTTCCTCGCCGACGTACTCCTGGCCCCGCATCTCGCACCACGCCGGGATGTCCAGGCGTGCCGCCGCGTCGTCCGCCAGGACCCGTACCGTGCCGCCGACCGGGACGTCCCCGATGACCTTGGCCAGCTCGATCACCGGGATCGGGCAGCGCTTGCCGAGCGCGTCCAGCACCAGTTCCTCCCGGGCCGCGGCCGCCCGCGGCGCGGGCGGCGCCCCGGCGCCCAGCTTCTCCCGCACCCCCGCCACCACCCCGGGCAGCACCGTCAGGAACCGCTCGACGTCCTCCGCCGACGTCCCCGCCGGCAGCGACACCCGTACGTTGCCCTCGCTCAG
Source organism: Streptomyces sp. NPDC093260 (assembly GCF_040683715.1). Classification (NCBI taxonomy): domain Bacteria; kingdom Bacillati; phylum Actinomycetota; class Actinomycetes; order Kitasatosporales; family Streptomycetaceae; genus Streptomyces; species Streptomyces sp. NPDC093260. The sequence goes on along the minus strand of NZ_JBFBEK010000006.1, from coordinate 249,253 downwards.
CACGCCCATCGCCCGCAGCACATGGCTCGGCGTCAGCGTGCTGCTGGTGCAGGACGAGCCCGAGGAGACGGCGAAGCCCTCCCGGTCCAGTCCGTGCAGCAGTGCCTCGCCGTCGACGTAGAGACAGGAGAAGGTGACGATCCCCGGCAGCCGCCGCTCCGGATCGCCCACCACCTCCACGTCCGGCACCAGATGCGGCACCCGCGCCCGGATCCGTCCCGTCAACTCCCGCAGCCGCGCCGCCTCACCGGCCGCCTCCGCGCGCACCGCCCGCAGCGAGGCCGCCGCCGCCACGATCGCCGGGATGTTCTCGAACCCGGCCGCCCGCCCCGACTCCCGCTCGTCCACCGGCCCCCGCACCGCGAACCGCACGCCCTTGCGCACCACGAGCAGCCCGACCCCGGGCGGTCCGCCCCACTTGTGCGCGCTGGCCGCCAGCAGCGACCAGTCGCCCGGCACGGGCCCCCAGCCCAGCGACTGCGCCGCGTCCACCAGCAGCGGCACTCCCGCCGCCCGGCACGCCCCGGCCACCTCCGCCACCGGCTGCTCGGTGCCCACCTCGTGGTTGGCGGACTGGAGACAGGCCAGCGCGGTGTCCGCGCGCAGCGCCCCGGCGTACGCCGCGGCGTCCACCGCGCCCCCGCGGTCCACCGGGACCCGGGTGACGGAACCGCCCTGCGCCTCGTGCGCCTCGGCCGAATGGAGCACCGAGGAGTGTTCTACGGCTGACACGATCAGGTGATCCCCGACCCGGCGCCGGCCGGCCAGCGCCCCCGCGATCCCGGAGTGCACGGCCCGCGTCCCGGAGGCGGTGAACGTCAGCTCGTCGGGTCGGCACCCCACCGCCTCGGCGGTCGCCTCCCGCGCCGCGTCCAGCAGCAACCGCGCCCGCCGCCCCTCCTTGTAGAGCCGCGCGGGATCGGCCCACCCCTCGTCGAGGGAGGCGAGAAACGCCTGCCGGGCAACGGGATGCAGGGGAGCGCCGGACGCGGCGTCGAAATAGACCACACGTCCACGCTAAGCGCCCCGGAGCGGCGCGGGGAACCGGGCGAGCGTCCGCCACCGGCCCGCGTCCGCCGCCGGACCCGCTGCTCCCGGACCGTCAGAGGCCCCAACACACCTGCGCAAACCACGCCACCGGGGGGCATCCCACCCGCCAGCGTGACCCGCGGCGCGTTGGGCACCCCTCCCCGCGACCCGCCGGAAGGCGTCCAGTAGGGTTTGGTCCGCATAAACATCCAAACCCCTGCCCGACGCAGGGCGGCGACCGACCAGCGAGAAGGCAGGCCGCAGCCAACCGCGCGGGCGAGACTCTCGGGAAGGCGCTACGTGAGTCCCAACGGCTCCGACCGCTCGCCGCGGCGCCCGATGCGGCGGAAGCTGCTGCAGGCACTGACTGCGGGCCTGGTCCTGGCGACCGCAACCGGTTGCACATACAAGGACTTCCCCCGGCTGGGTATGCCCACCCCCGCGACGGAAGAGGCTCCGCGGATCCTCTCCCTGTGGCAGGGCTCCTGGGCCGCCGCGATCGCGGTCGGCGTGCTGGTGTGGGGTCTGATCCTGTGGAGTGCTTTCTTCCACCGGCGCAGCCGCACCAAGGTCGAGGTCCCTCCGCAGACCCGGTACAACATGCCCATCGAGGCGCTGTACACGGTCGTCCCGCTCATCATCGTCTCGGTGCTGTTCTACTTCACGGCCCGCGACGAGTCGAAGCTCCTCGACGAATCCAAGAAGCCCGACGTCACGGTCAACGTCGTCGGCTACCAGTGGAGCTGGGCCTTCAACTACGTGGCGCCCGTCCAGGGTTCCACGGGTGACGCGAAGACCGACAAGAACCTGACGGCCATTCCGGACCGGTTCAAGAACGACTTCCCCGCCAACGCCGGCGGCGTCTACGACTACGGCACGCCGGGCACGCGGAACCCGCAGAACGGGAACCCCGGCCCGACCCTGTGGCTGCCCAAGGGCAAGACCGTCCGCTTCATCCTCACCTCGCGGGACGTCAACCACTCCTTCTGGGTGCTGCCGTTCCTGATGAAGATGGACGTCATCCCGGGCCACACCAACTCCTTCCAGGTGACCCCCAACCAGGAGGGCACCTTCCGGGGCAAGTGCGCCGAGCTCTGCGGCCAGGACCACTCCCGGATGCTGTTCAACGTGAAGGTCGTCTCGCCGGAGCGTTACGAGCAGCACCTCAAGGACCTCGCTAAGAAGGGGCAGACCGGTTACGTTCCCGCCGGCATCGCGCAGACGAGCCACGAGAAGAACCGGGAGACGAACAACCTGTGAGCATCCTCAACGAACCTCAGGGTGCCGCCGCGGCTGAGGGCTCTTTCGAGAGCGGGCAGCCGGTGCGGCGCAAGCAACCCGGCAACGTCGTGATCAAGTGGCTGACGACCACCGACCACAAGACGATCGGCACGCTGTACCTCGTCACGTCGTTCGCGTTCTTCTGCATCGGTGGCGTGATGGCGCTGCTGATGCGCGCCGAGCTGGCCCGCCCCGGTCTGCAGTTCATGTCGAACGAGCAGTTCAACCAGGCGTTCACCATGCACGGCACGATCATGCTGCTGATGTTCGCGACGCCGCTGTTCGCCGGCTTCACGAACTGGATCATGCCGCTGCAGATCGGCGCGCCGGACGTGGCCTTCCCGCGGCTGAACATGTTCGCCTACTGGCTGTACCTGTTCGGCTCGCTGATCGCGGTGGGCGGCTTCCTCACCCCGCAGGGCGCCGCCGACTTCGGCTGGTTCGCCTACGCCCCGCTCTCCGACGCGGTGCACTCGCCGGGCATCGGCGGCGACATGTGGATCATGGGTCTGGCCTTCTCCGGCTTCGGCACGATCCTCGGCTCGGTCAACTTCATCACCACGATCATCTGCATGCGCGCGCCGGGCATGACCATGTTCCGCATGCCGATCTTCGTGTGGAACGTGCTGCTCACCGCGGTGCTCGTCCTGCTGGCCTTCCCCGTGCTGGCCGCGGCCCTGTTCGCGCTGGAGGCCGACCGCAAGTTCGGCGCCCACGTCTTCGACGCCGCCAACGGCGGAGCTTTGCTCTGGCAACACCTCTTCTGGTTCTTCGGCCACCCAGAGGTGTACATCATCGCGCTGCCGTTCTTCGGCATCATCAGTGAGGTCATCCCGGTCTTCTCCCGCAAGCCGATGTTCGGCTACATGGGTCTGATCGGCGCGACCATCGCCATCGCGGGTCTGTCCGTGACCGTGTGGGCCCACCACATGTACGTCACCGGCGGTGTGCTCCTGCCGTTCTTCTCCTTCATGACCTTCCTGATCGCGGTCCCGACCGGTGTGAAGTTCTTCAACTGGATCGGCACCATGTGGAAGGGCTCGCTGTCCTTCGAGACGCCGATGCTCTGGGCGACCGGCTTCCTGATCACCTTCACCTTCGGTGGTCTGACCGGCGTCATCCTGGCCTCGCCCCCGATGGACTTCCACATCTCCGACTCGTACTTCGTGGTGGCCCACTTCCACTACGTCGTCTTCGGCACGGTCGTCTTCGCGATGTTCTCCGGCTTCCACTTCTGGTGGCCGAAGTTCACCGGCAAGATGCTGGACGAGCGGCTCGGCAAGATGACCTTCTGGATGCTGTTCATCGGCTTCCACGGCACCTTCCTCATCCAGCACTGGCTGGGCGCCGAGGGCATGCCGCGCCGGTACGCCGACTACCTGGCGGCCGACGGCTTCACCGCCCTGAACACGATCTCGACGATCTTCTCCTTCCTGCTCGGCCTGTCGATCCTGCCGTTCTTCTACAACGTGTGGAAGACGGCCAAGTACGGCAAGCCGGTCGGCGTCGACGACCCGTGGGGCTACGGCCGCTCCCTGGAGTGGGCGACCTCCTGCCCGCCGCCGCGGCACAACTTCCTCACCCTGCCGCGGATCCGCAGTGAATCCCCGGCGTTCGACCTGCACCACCCGGAGATCGCCGCGCTCGACCAGCTCGAGAACGCCGGTCACGGCGAGAAGGCAGCCCTCGCTGGCGGCAAGGAGGCCGGCAAGTGAAGATCCAGGGCAAGATGTTCATCTGGCTGAGCGCCTTCCTCCTCATCATGGCCATCGTCTACGGCGTGTGGTCGAAGGAGCCGGCCGGTACCACGGCACTCTTCCTGTCGTTCGGCCTGAGCATCATGGTCGGCTTCTACCTGGGCTTCACGGCCAAGCGGGTGGACGCCGGCGCTCAGGACAACAAGGAGGCCGACGTCGCGGACGACGCCGGTGAGCTGGGCTTCTTCAGCCCGCACAGCTGGCAGCCGCTCGCCCTCGGCGTCGGCGGCGCGCTGGCCTTCCTCGGTGTGGCGCTCGGCTGGTGGCTGCTGTACTTCGGCGCCCCGCTCGTCATGATCGCGCTGTGGGGCTGGGTGTTCGAGTACTACCGCGGTGAGAACCGCACCCAGTGACACCCGCTCGACCCCGGGAGCCCGGACCCTCCGCACGGAGGGTCCGGGCTCCCGCCTTTCCGCGCCCCGAGCGCACGGACCTTCCGTCCCGCGACCGGACCGCGGATCCGGCCCGCGACCGCACGGCCGCCGTACGAGCGTCGCCCGAACGGACGACTTACCGCGCCGAAGTTGACGGAGCTACCTAGCGTGCTGCCATGAGCACCACTCCGCGCACGCGTACCCGCACCGTCGTCAGCCGTGCCCTGTTGGTGGCCGCCCTCGGCGCGGGCGCCACCGCTTGCGGCCCGGACGGCAATCCCCTGGCCGCCGCCCCGTACGACGCGGCGGACCAGATCTCCGTCAGCGGCCCCACGGAAGCCGGGAAACAGGCCGACCCGGACAAGCCCCTGGTGGTCACCGCAGAGGGGTCGGACGGCCGGATCACGGACGTCACGGCCGTGGACACCACGGGCCGCCACGTCTCCGGCGAACTCGACGCCGACGGGGCCCGCTGGCACAGCACCTCGCCCCTGGCCGCCGGCGCCCACTACACGGTCACGGTGAGCACGGAGGACGGCGACGGGGCACCCGGCCGCAAGGTCCTCACCGTCGACACCAGCAAGCCCGCCACCCTCAAGCGCCTGAACGTGGAGTTCGGGCCGGAGGCGGGCACCTATGGCGTCGGCGAGCCCATCGTGGCGCAGCTCGACCAGCCCATCAAGGACAAGGCGCAGCGCGCCATCGTGGAGCGCGGCCTCAGGGTCGAGTCCACGCCCGCCGTGCAGGGCTCCTGGTACTGGGTGGACGACAAGCAGCTGCACTACCGTCCCCGGGACTACTGGCCGGCCAACGCCACCGTCGAGGTGCACAGCAACCTCGAGAACATCCGGATCAACAACGAGCTGTGGGGCGGCGCGGCCAAGCCGCTGACCGTCACCACCGGCGACCGGGTCATCGCCCTCACGGACGCCGCCACGCACCGGCTGACGCTCTACCGCAACGACGAGAAGGTCAAGGAGATCCCCGTCACCACGGGCAAGCCCGGCTTCGAGACCCGCAACGGCGTCAAGGTCGTACTGGCCAAGCAGTACTTCGTGCGGATGAAGAGTTCCACCGTCGGCATCGCCGCCGGTTCCTCGGACTCCTACGACCTGCCCGTCTACTACGCCACCCGGGTGACCTGGAGCGGCGAGTTCGTCCACGCGGCCCCCTGGTCCGTGGGCTCACAGGGCAGCGCCAACGTCAGCCACGGCTGCACGGGCATGAGCACGCCGAACGCCAAGTGGTTCTTCGACAACATCCACGAGGGCGACATCGTCCAGGTGGTGAACTCGGCCGGCCAGCAGATGGAGACCTTCGACAACGGCTTCGGCGACTGGAACCTGTCCTGGGACAAATGGCTCCAGGGCAGCGCCCTCACCGGCGCCCAGGGCTCCCCTCAGGGCGACACGACGCGGCTGCGCCCCCAGAGCCTGTAGACCCGGGAGACCGCCGCAACCCGGGGGCGCGGGGCTGTGCCGACGTGCGGCTCCGCCGCGTGAGCGCCCCCCCGGACACGGACGGCCCGCAGCCGCACGACTACGGGCCGTCCCGAGCTGCCGGGCGCGGTGCAACCCCTTCACGCGCCGCGGCGCGCCCTCACGCGGTCACCGGCATGCTTTTCCGCAGCAGCGCCGTCAGCGTGGACGCGAACTCCACCGGCTCCACCGGCAGCGTCACCGCCGCGTCCGCCCGGCTCCACGTGGCCAGCCACGCGTCCTGCGGCCGCCCGATCAGCAGCAGCACCGGCGGGCACCGGAAGACCTCGTCCTTGATCTGCCGGCACAGCCCCATGCCGCCCATCGGCACGGCCTCGCCGTCCAGGACGCAGACGTCGACCCCGCCCCTGTCCAGCTCCTTGAGCACCGCGGCGGGCGTGGCGCACTCCAGGAACTCCACCAAGGGCGCGTCCTGGGCCGGCCTGCGGCCGGTGGCAAGCCGCACCTGCTCCCGGGTGCCTGCGTCGTCGCTGTAGACCAGCACCGTGGCGGTCGCCTGCATTGTTCCTCCACGCATCTCAGAACAGCCTTGGTCGGAGAACTCATCGGGAACTTCCGGGTACCGATGCGGCGGATGCTACTCCTCCCCATCCCTGGTCAACACCGCTTGGAACACGCCTTCGATGGGCCATACGGGCTGGACACACCCCCCAGACACTCCGAACGGCACCCCCCGGAGTGAGGGCGGGATAAGCGACCGACATAATGTCGGTCGTGGCGACAGCAACGACAGTAGAAACCGGGCACGCGCACCCGTCGGTCAACCGGCCGAACCTCACCAGCGTCGGAACCATCATCTGGCTGAGTTCCGAGCTGATGTTCTTCGCGGCCCTCTTCGCGATGTACTTCACCCTGCGATCGGTGACGGGTCCGGCGCACTGGAAGGAGATGGCGGACCACCTCAACGTCCCCTTCTCGTCGGCGAACACCACGATCCTGGTGCTCTCCTCGCTCACCTGCCAGCTCGGCGTCTTCGCCGCCGAGCGCGGTGACGTGAAGAAGCTCCGGGGCTGGTTCATCGTCACCTTCATCATGGGTGCGATCTTCATCGGCGGTCAGATCTACGAGTACACCAGCCTGGTGAAGGAAGACGGGCTCTCCCTGTCCTCCGACCCGTACGGCTCGGTGTTCTACCTGACCACCGGCTTCCACGGCCTGCACGTGACGGGCGGTCTCATCGCCTTCCTGCTGGTCCTCGGCCGCACCTACGCGGCGCGGAGGTTCACCCACGAGCAGGCGACCGCGGCCATCGTCGTGTCCTACTACTGGCACTTCGTCGATGTCGTCTGGATCGGCCTCTTCGCCACGATCTACCTGATCAAGTAGCCGACGAACCGATCTCAGTCCGCAAAGCATCGACGCAGAAGATCCTGACACCGGGGTAATCCGTGAAAAAGCTCTCCGCACGACGACGCCATCCGCTGGCGGCGGTCGTCGTCCTACTTCTCGCGCTGGCGGCCACGGGGGGGCTGTACACCGCGTTCGCGCCCGCGAGCAAGGCCAAGGCCGACGACTCAGCCCAGTCCCTCACGATCGAGGAGGGCAAGAAGCTCTACGCGGTCGGCTGCGCAAGCTGCCACGGCACGGGCGGTCAGGGCACCACTGACGGCCCGAGCCTCGTGGGCGTGGGCGCCGCCGCGGTCGACTTCCAGGTCGGCACCGGCCGTATGCCGGCGCAGCAGCCCGGCGCGCAGATCCCGCGCAAGAAGGTCATCTACACGCAGCCCGAGATCGACCAGCTGGCGGCGTACATCGCCTCCCTGGGCGCCGGCCCCGCCGTGCCGACGAAGAACCAGTACAGCCCGGAGGGCGCGGACATCGCCAAGGGTGGCGAGCTGTTCCGCACCAACTGCGCCCAGTGCCACAACTTCACCGGCAAGGGCGGTGCGCTCACGCACGGCAAGTTCGCCCCGGACCTCGAAGGCGTCCAGCCGAAGCACATCTACGAGGCCATGCAGACCGGCCCGCAGAACATGCCCTCCTTCCCCGACACCACGCTGTCGGCGAAGAACAAGAAGGACATCATCGCGTACCTGAACGCGGTCAACAGCGACCAGACCGACAACCCGGGCGGTCTCGAACTGGGCGGCCTCGGGCCGGTCAGTGAGGGTCTGTTCGCGTGGATCTTCGGCCTCGGCGCACTGATCGCCGTAGCCGTGTGGGTCGCCGCTCGGACCGCAAAGGCCAAGAAGTCATGAGTAGCCAAGACATTCCAGAAGAGAACCTGCCCGCCGAGCAGGGCACGGCGCACGGCGCCGTAGGCGTCGCGGACGAGAAGAACCCGTTCGCCGACCCGGGCCTGCCGCCGCACGAGCACCGGATCCAGGACATCGACGAGCGGGCCGCCAGGCGGTCCGAGCGCGTCGTCGCCCTGCTGTTCACGGTGTCCATGCTGGCCACCATCGGCTTCATCGTCTCGTACGTGACGATCCCGAACGACAAGTCGGTCTACGTCTTCCCGATCGGCCACATGAGCGCGATGAACTTCGCGCTCGGTCTGACGCTGGGTGTGGCGCTGTTCTGCATCGGCGCGGGCGCCGTCCACTGGGCCCGCACCCTGATGTCGGACGCCGAGGTCGCCGACGAGCGTCACCCGATCGAGGCGTCGCCGGAGGTCCGTGCGAAGGTCCACGCGGACTTCAAGCAGGGCGCCAAGGAATCGGCGATCGGCCGCCGGCCGCTGATCCGCAACACCATGCTGGGCGCGCTCACCCTGGTGCCGCTGTCCGGTCTGTTCCTGCTGCGCGACCTGGGCCCGCTGCCCAAGGAGACGCTGCGGCACACCCTGTGGGCCAAGGGCAAGCGCCTGGTCAACATGAACACCAACCAGCCGCTGCGTCCCGAGGACGTCGCCGTGGGTTCGCTCACCTTCGCCATGCCCGACGGGCTGAAGGAGACGGACGAGGAGTTCCAGACCGAGATCGCCAAGGCGGCGCTGATGATCGTCCGGCTCCAGCCGGACAACATCAAGGACAAGCGCGAGCTGGAGTGGTCGCACGAGGGCGTCGTGGCCTACTCGAAGATCTGCACCCACGTGGGCTGCCCGATCTCCCTGTACGAGCAGCAGACGCATCACGTGCTGTGCCCGTGCCACCAGTCCACCTTCGACCTCTCCGACGGTGCCCGAGTGATCTTCGGCCCGGCCGGTCACGCCCTTCCGCAGCTGCGCATCGGCGTGGACAGCGAGGGTTACCTCCAGGCGCTCGGCGACTTCGAGGAGCCCGTCGGTCCTGCATTCTGGGAGCGCGGATGAGTACTACAGCGAGCAACGAGACCCGCTCGCGCGGGAAGGCGCCGGCCGGCGAGAAGCTCGCCGACTGGGCCGACGGCCGGCTGGGCATCTACAGCCTGGCCAAGGCCAACATGCGCAAGATCTTCCCCGACCACTGGTCGTTCATGCTGGGTGAGGTCTGCCTCTACAGCTTCCTGATCATCATCCTCACGGGTGTGTATCTGACGCTGTTCTTCCACCCCTCGATGAACGAGGTGGTGTACCACGGCAGCTACGTCCCGCTCCAGGGACAGCTGATGAGCGAGGCGTTCAACTCGACCCTGCACATCTCCTTCGAGGTGCGCGGTGGTCTGCTCATCCGGCAGATCCACCACTGGGCCGCGCTGGTCTTCCTGGCCGGCATGTTCGTGCACATGATGCGCGTGTTCTTCACCGGCGCGTTCCGCAAGCCGCGTGAGGTCAACTGGCTGTTCGGCTTCCTGCTGTTCGTCCTCGGCATGTTCACCGGCTTCACCGGTTACTCGCTCCCGGACGACCTGCTCTCCGGCACCGGTGTCCGCTTCATGGAGGGCGCGATCCTGTCCGTGCCGATCATCGGCACGTACATCTCGTACTTCCTGTTCGGCGGCGAGTTCCCCGGTCACGACTTCGTGGCCCGGTTCTACTCGATCCACATCCTGCTGCTGCCGGGCATCATGCTCGGTCTGGTGGTCGGCCACCTGATCCTGGTCTTCTACCACAAGCACACGCAGTTCGCGGGTCCCGGCAAGACGAACAACAACGTCGTCGGCATGCCGCTGCTGCCGGTCTACATGGCCAAGGCCGGAGGCTTCTTCTTCCTGGTCTTCGGCGTCATCGCGGTGATCGCCGCGATCGCCCAGATCAACCCGATCTGGGCCATCGGCCCCTACCGGCCGGACCAGGTGTCCACCGGCGCCCAGCCCGACTGGTACATGGGCATGGCCGAGGGTCTGATCCGCGCGATGCCGGGCTGGGAGATCAACTTCTGGGGTCACACCCTGGTCCTGGGCGTGTTCATCCCGCTGGTGCTGTTCGGCGTGGTCCTCGCGGCGATCGCCCTGTACCCGTTCATCGAGTCCTGGGTCACCGGCGACAAGCGCGAGCACCACATCCTGGACCGCCCGCGCAACGTCCCGACCCGCACGGCCTTCGGCGCCGCGTGGATCGCCTGGTACTTCGTGCTGCTGGTCGGCGGTGGCAACGACCTGTGGGCCACCCACTTCCACCTGTCGATCAACGCGATCACCTGGTTCGTCCGCATCGCGTTCTTCGTGGTGCCGGTCATCACCTTCGTCGTCACCAAGCGGATCTGCCTCGGCCTCCAGCGCCGGGACAAGGACAAGGTGCTGCACGGCCGCGAGTCCGGCATCATCAAGCGCCTGCCGCACGGTGAGTTCATCGAGGTGCACGAGCCGCTCAGCCAGGAGCAGCTGTACACCCTCACGGCCCACCACCAGTACGAGCCGGCCGAGATCGGCCCGACGGTCGACGAGAACGGCGTCGAGCGCAAGGTGTCGGGTACGGCCAAGCTGCGCGCCAAGCTCAGCAAGGCCTACTACGGCGAGGACAACCAGATCCCGAAGCCGACTGTCGAGGAGTACAAGGAGATCACGAGTGGCCACGGCCACCACTGATCACTGACCCCTGAGCGTCGCCACGCCACGGTCGAAGGGCCCCGTCCGAACCCCGGACGGGGCCCTTCGCCGTGTGCCGGGGCGGATAGGGTGAAAGCTGACTTGCGACCGAGCGTCCCGGAGCCGGGGCGCCTACCCAGGAGCGGCTTATGAGCGCTGTGACCCCCGCCGGAGGCGACACCGCGGCGGCCCGTTCCTGGCCCGCCGTACTGAACGGTCTGCTGGAGGGCCGTGACCTCAGGGCCGACGACACGGCCTGGGCCATGGACCGGATCATGGGCGGGGAGGCGACGGACGCACAGATCGCCGGCTTCGCGGTGGCGCTGCGCGCCAAGGGCGCCACGGTCGAGGAGATCACCGGTCTGGTGCGCACGATGTACGAGCACGCGAACGTGATCAAGGTGCCGGGCGACACCGTCGACATCGTCGGCACCGGCGGCGACGGCGCCAAGACGGTGAACATCTCCACCATGTCCTCGATCGTCGTCGCCGGCACCGGCGCGAAGGTCGTCAAGCACGGCAACCGGGCCGCGTCCTCCGCCTCCGGCGCCTCCGACGTGCTGGAGAAGCTCGGCGTCAACCTCGACCTCACCCCGCGTCGGGTGGTCGAGGTCGCCGAGGAGGCCGGGATCACCTTCTGCTTCGCGGTGAAGTTCCACCCGGCCCTGCGTCATGTGGGCGCCGCGCGCGGCCAGTTGGGCATCCGGACGGTGTTCAACCTGCTCGGTCCGCTGACCAACCCGGCCAAGGTGCGCTCCCAGGCGGTGGGCGTCGCCGTGGCCCACGAGGCACCGATCGTCGCGGGCGTCTTCGCCGAACGCGGCAACTCCTCGCTGGTCTTCCGGGGCGACGACGGCCTGGACGAGCTGACCACGACGGCCACCTCCCGGGTGTGGGTGGTCCGCGACGGGCAGGTCGCCGAGGAGGCCTTCGACCCGCGGGACGTGGGCCTGGACCTGGTGCCCGTGGAGGCGCTGCGCGGCGCCGACGCGTCGTACAACGCGGAGGTGGCCCGCCGGCTGCTGGACGGCGAGCGGGGGCCCGTACGGGACGCCGTGCTGCTGAACTCGGCGGCGGCCCTGGTGGCCCTCAGTCCCGGCTCCGGGACGCTGGCGGAGCAGATCCGGGCCGGCATGGAGCGGGCGGCGGAGTCCATCGACTCGGGGGCGGCCCGGCGCACGCTGGAGCGCTGGGTGGCCGCGAGCAACGCCTGACGGCCCGTAGGGGCGACCGGCGGTTCCTCAGGACCCTTCGCGGTCCCGCGATCCGGACAGGGGTTGCGGGACCGCGATCAGTTCGCGTACGTTCCTGTCCAGGTCATGAGTGACAGCCATGTGGCCCCGGCCGGCTGTCCGGCAACCCTCCGTCCGTGGCGGGGTGCCCCGGGTGAAGACCAGGCCGTAGGCAGCGAGGTCTACGGCAAGCGCGGACCCCTCGCACACTTGTCGAGTGTGGGGCCAGGGGTCCTGGTCGTACGAGGGAGCCTTCCGTGAGCAAGCGAATGCGCTAGGGCCTGCGCCCCGCCTCCGCGTACACCTCTTTTTCCACCGCGCTCGAGGCGCGTCATGCCGTGTGCCGCGTCATGGCCGCTCGCTCGGTGAATTCAGCCTGCTTTCACGGGAGTTCGCCATGTCTGTCTCCACTGTTGCCGCCGACCGGTCCGTTTGTGCCCCGCTGCCCGTTCTGGGACGGGATGTCACCGTGCCGCTGGTGACCGGCGGCGAGGTCGGCTACGCCGCGCTCGACTACGCGGCCAGCGCCCCCGCCCTCCAGCGCGTCTGGGACGACGTGGTCGCCTACGCGCCCTACTACGGCAGCGTCCACCGCGGCGCCGGCTACCTCTCGCAGCTGTCCACCGACCTGTTCGAGAACGCCCGCCGGACGGTCGCGGAGTTCCTCGGCTGCCGCGCGGACGACCAGGTGGTCTTCACCCGCTCCACCACCGACTCGCTCAACCTCCTGGCCCGCGCCCTGCCCGCCGACTGCCGCGTCTTCGTCTTCGAGACCGAGCACCACGCCTCGCTGCTGCCCTGGCGCGAGGCGCAGGTGACGTACCTGAACGCCCCGCGCACCCCCGAGCAGGCGGTGGCGACCCTGGAGCGGGCGCTGGCCGACCGCACCGTACCGATCGAAGGGGGCCACGGTCCCGCCCTGGTCTGCGTGACCGGCGCCTCCAACGTCACCGGCGAGCTGTGGCCGGTGCGCGAGCTGGCCGCCGCCGCCCACGCGCACGGCGCCCGGATCGTCCTGGACGCCGCCCAGCTCGCCCCGCACCACCCGGTCTCCGTGACGGACCTGGACGTCGACTGGGTCGCCTTCTCCGGCCACAAGCTGTACGCCCCGTTCGGCGCCGGAGTGCTGGCGGGCCGCGCGGACTGGCTGCGCGAGGCCGAGCCGTACCTCGCGGGCGGCGGCGCGAGCCGCCGGGTCTCCCGGCGCACCGACGGGGGCGTGGACGTGGAGTGGCACGACAGCGCCGCCCGCCACGAGGCCGGCTCCCCGAACGTCATCGGCGCCTACTCCATCGCCTCCGCCTGCAAGGCGCTCACCGAGGCCGGCTTCGACTCCCTGGTGGCCCGCGAGCGGTACCTGATCGGCAAGGTGCGGGCGGGACTGGCCGAGGTCCCCGAGGTCAGGGTGCTGTCGCTGTTCGGCGACGACGCCCCGCGGGTCGGCGTGATCTCGTTCGTCGTCGAGGGCTGGAACAGCTCCCACTTCGCCGCCGCGCTCTCCGCGGAGTACGGCATCGGGGTGCGCGACGGACTGTTCTGCGCCCACCCGCTGGTGCGCACGCTGCTCGGCAGCGACCCGCAGAGCCAGGGCGAGTGCGGCGCGCCCGAGGCCGCGCCCGGCGAGAAGTCCCTCAACGCCGTCCGCGTCAGCTTCGGCGCCGGCACCCCCGACGAGCACGTCGAGCGGTTCGTGACGGCGGTGCGGGAACTGGTCCGCGACGGCGCGAAGTGGCGCTACCGCACGGAGGACGGCCGCTGCGTCCCGGCGGTGTGATCCCGCACGGGCCTCAGGAGGCGGCGGTACGCCCGGTCAGGAGTCCAGGCCGATGGCGAACGCCGCCTCCAGGTCGTGCTGCGAGTACGTCCGGAACGCCACGTGCGTGTCCGTCGCCTCCACGCCGGGGATCTTGCTGATCCGGCCCGGGATGATCTCCGCCAGGTCCTCGTGCTGCCGCACCCGCACCATGGCGATCAGGTCGTAGGTGCCGGTGACGGAGAAGACCTCGCTCACGCTCTCCAGCGAGGCGATCCGCTCGGCGATCTCGGGAATCCGGTCCACACTGGTCTTGATGAGGACGATCGCGGTGATCACGGCTGGTTCTCTCCCTCGGGGGCCGGAGCGGGGCTGCCCTTCACTCTAGTCGTCCGCCCGGCGCCCACCAGCGCCCCGCCGGGCCGCCGCCCGCGGCGCCCCCGCCCGCCGTGACGGACCCACGCGAACAGGAACCCGAGCCCGAAGCCCACCACGTGCGCCAGGTACGCCACCCCCGGGCCCTGGCCCGCCCGGCCCGCCGCCAGCCACTGGAGGGCCGCCCAGAACGGCAGCACCACCCAAGCGGGCAGCCTGAGCGGCAGGAAGAACAGGAACGGCAGCACGCTCGTCACCCTGGCCCTGGGGAACAGGTAGAGGAAGGCGCCGAGGACCGCCGAGATCGCCCCCGAGGCGCCCACCAGGGTCTGGTCCGAGGCGGAGTGGGCGAGCGCGTAGCCGACCAGCGCGAGATAGCCGCAGCCGGTGTAGAAGAGCGTGAACCGGACCCGGCCCATGCGCTCCTCGGTCATCGCCCCGAAGACGTGCAGGAAGAGCATGTTGCCGAGCAGGTGCACCCAGCTGCCGTGCACGAACAGGGCCGTCGCCGGGGTGAGGGCGGCGCGGGCGGAGCCGGTGAACAGCTCGGCGGGGATCACGCCCCAGCGCCGGAAGTAGGCCTGCTGCGCGGCGAGCAGCGCGTCCCCGGAGCCGTGGGCGGGATTCAGGCCCCCGGCCGGGCCGATCGCGAAGACCAGGCAGCACAGGACGATCAGCGTCCTCGTCACCGGTGCCCGCGTGCTCCGTACCGCCCGCAGGGTTCCGACCGCCCGGACGGCCACCGTGTTCCTGTACCCGATCATGTGCACAGAGCATGGCGTAACGGGACGCATCCGCACAGACCGCCTCGCCGCCGTGGACACCCGGGCGGCGAGGGGCCGCCAGGCCGTAGGGTTACGAGCCAGCGCTCCAGGGAAGCTGGCGCGTCACGGAGACCAGAAGGAAAGTGAAGCCACGATGACGGTTCCCCTGCCGACCGCCACGACGCGGTGGCGCTGCACCCTCTGCGGCAACCTCACCCGCTTCGACGTGACGCGCTCGTCGAAGGTCGTCGAGTACGTCCATCTGGATCTGGCCGGCGAGCCGAGCGTCGAGGAGCGCGAAGTGGTCAGTGAGACCATCGAGTCGGTGCGCTGCCGCTGGTGCAACGCGGTGGACAAGGTGGAACTCGTGGACAGGCCGGGCGCCGGCTCCTGAGCGGAGCGGGCCCCGCACAGGCGATCCCCGGACGGGGGTCCGGCAAGGCATTGGGGTGAGGATGGTGGAGACACGAGGCGGGGAGCCGGACGACGGCGCCGCTGAGGTGCTCGACCGTTCCCTGCCCGACGGCGTGCGGCGCCGGGTCGTGCAGATCGTGGCCGACGCCTTCGGCCGGCTGACCGTCGCCGAGCTGCCGGCCCAGCTGCGCCAGTACGCCCGGTTCGCGCCCAACCGCCGGGCCAAGTTCGCCGGCAACGCGATGGCGGCGGCCCTGGAGGGCGACACGCTGTTCCGCCAGCGCGTGGGGGAGAAGTTCAGAGAGGCCGAGCCGGAGCTGTCCGGCGCCCTGGAATCCGGCTCCCCGCCCCCGGCCGCGGACCCGCTCGACGTGGCGGCCGCGGCCTATGTGCTGCGCCCGCCGGGCTGGGTGAAGCTGGTGACCGCCGCCGGCGAGGAGGTCCAGCGGGCCCACGCCGAACGCGTCGAGGAGGAGAGCCGGGCCGAGCTGGAGCGGCTGCGCGCCGAACTGGCGGCGGCCCGCGAGCAGACCCGTGCGGAGACCGAGCGGCTGCGCGCCGAGCTGGACTCGGCCCGCAAGGAGACCGAGGCCCTGCACCGCAAGCTGCGCGCCGCGCACAGCGACGTCAAGCGCGGCGAGGCGGCGCTGCGCAAGGCGCTGGCCGGGATCGAGGCGGCGCGCGCCGAGGGGCAGACGCAGGTGTCGGCCGCCGAGAGCGAGACCCGGCGGCTCAAGGCGCGCCTCGCCGAGGCGGAGTCCGCCCTGGAGGCCACCCGCAGGGCGGCCCGCGAGGGGCGCAGCGTGGAGGACATGCGGGTACGGCTGCTGCTGGACACCGTCCTCGACGCGGCCCAGGGGCTGCGCCGGGAGCTGGCACTGCCGCCGGTGTCGGTGCGGCCGGCCGAGACCGTGGACGCGGTGGAGCCGGGGCGGATGACCCCGAAGGACATCGCGGCCCGCGCGCTGTCCGAGCACGACCCGGCGGTACTGGACCAGCTGCTGGCTCTGCCGCAGGCGCATCTGGTCGTGGACGGCTACAACGTCACCAAGACCGGCTATCCGCAGATGCCGCTGGAGAAGCAGCGGCTCAGGCTGCTCGGGCAGCTCTCGCAGCTCGCCGCACAGACCGGTGCGGAGGTCACCTGCGTCTTCGACGGGGCGGAACTGGTCGCGCCGGTGCTGCTCGCGCCGCCACGCGGGGTGCGGGTGCTGTTCTCCAAGCCCGGGGTGACCGCCGACGAGCTGATCCGCCAGCTGGTCCGGGCCGAGCCCCCCGGCCGCCCGGTCATCGTCGCCTCCACCGACCGCGAGGTCGCCGACGGCGTGGCGAAGGCGGGCGCCCGCCCGGTGGCCTCGGCGATGCTCCTGAAGCGCTTCTCCGGCGGCTGAGGCGGGTGCGGGGCGCGGCGCCCCGGGGCGCGGGGCCGCGGCGGGCAACCGGAAACGGACATAAGGCGTTTCACTCCGCAATCCCAGCGTAGGGGTTTAACGCCCGAATTGGCGGGCGTGCCGCGCGACCCTGCGTCAACCTGGGTTCACTTCTCGTGAGTTGAGTGCAAAGAAACCTCTCGGGGGGCGGTATTTTCTGCTGTGGGATTTGAATTCATCACGATGAGGTCACTAGGGTCTGCCTTCGAACCTCCAAGCGGGTGATCACCCAAAAGAAGGAGATCGCTTCCGTGGCGTCCCACCGTCGACCCAAACAGCCCAGCCGCGCACGTGTGACCGTGCTCACCGCCACCGCAGCGGCCGCCGTCGCGATCAGCGCACAGGCGGCCAACGCGGCGCCCAGCGCGAAGCCGAGCAAGGACGAGGTCAAGTCCAAGGTCGACAAGCTCTACGAGGAGGCCGAGCAGGCCACCGAGAAGTACAACGGGGCCAAGGAGAAGCAGGAGAAGCTCCAGAAGGAGATCTCCACCATCCAGGACAACGTCGCCCGAGGCCAGCAGGACCTCAACAAGCTGCGCGACGGCATCGGTTCGATGGCGGCCGGCCAGTACCGCACCGGCGGCATCGACCCCTCGCTCCAGCTGTTCCTGTCCGCCGACCCGGACGACTACCTGGACAAGGCCTCCACGCTGGACCAGGTCAGCGGCCAGCAGGCCGACGGTCTGAAGAAGATCCAGGACAAGCAGCGCGAACTCGCCCAGGAGCGCGCCGAGGCCACCGCCAAGCTCAAGGACCTCTCCGCCACCCGGACCGAGCTCGGCAACAAGAAGAAGGAAGTCCAGAGCAAGCTCGCCGAGGCGCAGAAGCTGCTCAACTCCCTCACCGCGCAGGAGAAGGCGGCCCTGGCCGCCGAGCAGAACCGCGCCAGCCGGGCCAGCGAGCGGGCCGCCCTCAACAGCGACACCGGCAACCCCGGCAAGATCTCCGCCGGTTCCGGCCGCGCCGGCGCCGCCTTCTCCGCGGCGCAGAGCAAGATAGGCTCCGCCTACGTCTACGGCGCCACCGGGCCGTCCTCCTTCGACTGCTCGGGCCTCACCTCGTGGGCCTACGCGCAGGCCGGCGTCTCCATCCCGCGCACCTCCGAGTCGCAGGCCAACATCGGCCAGCGGATCTACTCGCAGAGCCAGCTCCAGGTCGGCGACCTCGTCTTCTTCTACGGCGACCTGCACCACGTCGGCCTGTACGCGGGCAACGGCCAGGTGCTGCACGCCCCGCACACCGGAGCCGTCGTGCGCTACGAGGCCATGGGCAACATGCCCTTCCAGTTCGGCGTCCGCGTCTGACGCCACACCGGCCCGGACCGCCGTCCGGATCACGCCGCCGTACCGCCCGAACGGGCGAATCACAGCGGCCCGCACCGACCCCGCGCCCCGCCTCTGACCTGTGTCGGAGGCGGGGCGCCGTGCTGTGCGCGCACCGAGGCGTTTTGGCCGGTGCGTCACCGCGCGGCTACTGTCTGCCGCGTTTCCCCGCCGCCGGAGCGCACCGCCCCGCTGCGGCCGGGAACGCCAACCGTCAGCCAGTGGAGGGAGTTCGGCTTCCCGTGGGGTCTCATCGCCGCCGTGCGCCGTCCGGGTCGGTCCGCGGCGCCGGCACCGCCGCCAGTGTCCTGTCCGTCACGGCCGCCGCCCTCGGCGCCCTGCCGGCCGGCGCCGCACCCGCCGCGCCCGCCACACCGCACGGCGACGCCCGGACCGAGGTCGACCGCCTCTACCAGGAGGCCGAGAAGGCGACCGAGTCCTACGACCGGGCCGACGAACGCGCCGACGCCCTGCGCCGTGAGGTGCACGACCGGCAGGACCGCATCGCCCGCCGGCAGCTGCGCGTCAACGACCTGCGGGACGCGCTCGGCGCTGTGGCCGGCGCCCAGTACCGCTCCGGCGGCCTCGACCCGGCCGTCGCCCTGCTGCTGACCGACGACCCGGCCGACTACCTCGACAGGGCGGCCGTCCTCGACCGGATCGGCGCCCACCAGGCGGAACAGCTGCGGGACCTGCGCCAGGCCCTGCGCGAACTCGACCAGGAACGCACCGAGGCCACCCGAGCCCTGGCCGAACTGGCCCGCAGCCGCA
Source organism: Streptomyces sp. NPDC093260 (assembly GCF_040683715.1). Taxonomy (NCBI): domain Bacteria; kingdom Bacillati; phylum Actinomycetota; class Actinomycetes; order Kitasatosporales; family Streptomycetaceae; genus Streptomyces; species Streptomyces sp. NPDC093260. Next base: position 230,365 of record NZ_JBFBEK010000006.1, on the reverse strand, counting down.
CGGCGGTCGCCTCCCACAAGCGGACCGTGGAGCAGAAACTCGCCCGCGCCCGGCGGCTGCTGGACTCCCTCTCGCCGGCCGAGCGGGCCGCCTACGACCGGGCCTCCCGCTTCGGCCGCGCCGACCTCCCGGCCGGCCTCGACGACGGCCCGGCCGCCTCGGCCCGCGCCGCAGCCGCCGTGGCCGCCGCCCGCTCCGCACTCGGCCGCCCCTACGTCTGGGGCGCCAACGGCCCCTCCGGCTTCGACTGCTCTGGCCTGATGCAGTGGTCGTACGCCCAGGCCGGGGTGCATCTGCCGCGCACCTCGCAGGAGCAGCGCTTCGCCGGCCGGCGCGTCCCGCTCTCCCAGGCCCGCCCCGGCGACCTCGTCGTCTACCGCTCCGACGCCGGGCACGTGGGGATGTACGTGGGGCACGGCAAGGTGATCCACGCCCCCTACCCGGGCGCGCCCGTGCGCTACGACCCGGTGAACATGATGCCGGTGGCCTCCGTCACCAGGGTCTGACGGCCGCCCCCGGGCCGCCGTACGATCGGGAAATGGCTGGCCGAAGGCGGATGTCGGGTTCCTCGATGACGGCGGTGTGCCTGCTGCTCGCCTCGCTGACGGCGTGCGGCGGGCCTTCCCCGGCGGACACCGCCCGCCACCAGGTGCAGCTCCTGCTGGACCGGCGGGCCGCCGCCGTCCTGCACCACGACCCGGCCGCCTTCGCCGGCACCGGAGCCCGCGCCCCGTACACCGACCTGAGCGCCGTGCCGCTGTCCGCCTGGTCCTACCGGGTCACCGCGCTGCGCCGCGGCGGCGGCACGGCCACCGCGGACGCCGAACTGAGCTACCGGCTCACCGGTTACGACACCGCGCCCGTCACCGTCGCCCGCACCCTGACCCTGTCCACCGCCGCCGACGGCACCTGGTACGTCGACTCCGAGCGGCCCGCGCCGAGGAGTGCCCAGCAGCTGTGGGACCAGGGCCGCGTGACGGTGGTCCGGGGCGCGCGCAGCATCGTCCTCGGCGTCGGGCAGAGCGACGGCACGCTCCGCGCCTACGCGGGTCTCGCCGACCGCGCGGTGCCCGCCGTGTCGCGGGCGTGGGGCGACGACTGGAGCCGCCGGGTCGTGGTGCTGGTGCCCGGCTCGCTGGACCGGATGGCCGCGCTGCTCGGCTCGACCGCCGCCGGGTACCGAGGGATCGCCGCCGTCACCACCGGCGAGACGGGCGGCGGCCGGACGCCCGCCGACCGCGTCATCGTCAACCCGGACGCGTACGGCGTCCTCGGCCCCGTCGGCAAGCAGGTGGTGCTCACCCACGAGACCACCCACGTCGCCACCCGCGCCCACACCGGCGCCGCCACCCCGCTGTGGCTGTCCGAGGGCTACGCCGACTGGGTCGGCTACCGCGGCGCCGGACGCACCCCCGACGAGGTCGCCCCCGAACTCCAGCGCGCCGTCGCCGACGGCGAGGAGCCCGCCGCCCTGCCCGCCGACGCGGACTTCGGCTTCGCCGGGGACGCGACCCGCCTCGCCCAGGCCTACGAGGGCGGCTGGCTGGCCTGCCGGATGATCGCCGCCCACTGGGGCGAGGACCGGCTCGACGCCTTCTACCGGGCCGTCGGCAGCCACCAGCACCGCACCGGCGCGGTCGAGGACGCGCTGCGGACCGTGCTGGACACCACCCCGGGGGAGTTCACCGCCCGCTGGCGCGCGTACCTGCGGGCCCAACTCGGCTGACGGCGGCTGTCATTCCCGGGGCGCCGTCGCCGGCCGGCCGAGCACCCCGGCCTGGCCCGGCAGCGACACGCGCACCGGTCCTGGCACGGTGGAGCGCCACAGCGCCCGGCCCGCGGACACGCACGCCGCCACCAGCAGGCCGTTGCGCAGGAACAGCAGGGCGACGCCGAGCCGGTCGCTCGCCACCACGTCCGCGAAGTACACCGGGAACTCCAGCACCGTCACCGCCGACGCGGCCAGCACCAGCGCGGCCGGCCACCGCATCGGGCTGTCCCGGAAGCACAGGCAGACCGCCGCGAGACCCACCAGCCACACCAGGTACTGCGGGCTGATCACCCGGCTGGTGGCCGTGAACAGCAGCACCGCCGTGAACGCGGCGTCCGCCGGAGTGTGCGGCGCTGCCCTGCGCGCCCGCAGCCACCACAGCAGCAGCCAGCCGAAGGCCGCCGCGGTCAGGACCAGCGCGGCGGTGCTCACCGCGCCGACGTACGGGCCGAGGAACTCCATCGAGCCGTAGTTCAGCAGCACCTGGCCCGACCAGCCGAAGTGCCGGGCCACATGGAAGACGAGCGCGCCGAGCGACTCCACCTCCGTGCCCCGGTCGCGCTGGGCGGTCAGGAAGGACAGCGCACCGGGCAGGGCGAGCGCGAGCAGCGCCGCCGGCCCCACCGACGCCACCGCCGCCGAGGTCCACGCCCGGCGCCCGGCCGCGCCCCGCACCCCCACCAGCAGCAGCGCCGGCCACACCTTCAGCAGCGCCCCCGCGCCCGCCAGTGCCCCCAGCACCCGTGGCCGCCGGGCCCCGGCGAGCAGCGCGGCCACCGCCACCGCGGTCACCATCACGTCGTAGCGGGCGTACAGCGTCGGACCGAGCACGGCCGCGCCCGCCGTCCACGCCCACGCCCCGCGCAGCGGCCGGCCCGGAGCCCGCCCGCCGTACAGCAGCAGGGCCAGCACGGTCAGATCGGCCACCACGGCCAGGACGTAGAACGCGGTCGCGTAGCCGAGGAAGGGCAGCGCGGCGGGGGAGACGACCGCCAGCGCCGCGCCCGGCGGATACTGCCAGGCCACGTCCGCCACCGGGAACGAGCCCTGGCGCAGCACCTCGTACCAGCCCCGGTAGATCACCGACACATCACTGGTGACGTCCGGGCCCGGGAAGGCGAGCACCCGCAGGACGCACAGCAGCAGCAGTGCGCGGCTCGCGCCCCAGACCGCCAGCAGCGCGGCCAGGCGCCGCCCCGTGCCCGCCTCGTCCACCCGCCACCCCGATCCCGCCGTCCGCGCGGCCTCGTTCCCTACCCGCCCGGCGCCTGCTGCGTCCCGAGCGCTCCCATGGTCTCCCGGCCCATGGTCCCCCGGCTCCCCGTGCGCGGGCCACGGGAGTACGCCCGCCCGGGGAGACTTGACCGCCCGATGCGGACGCGGCCGGATCGGCTAGGGTCTGCGGCGATGCGCAAGACCCTCGTCGTGACCAACGACTTCCCACCCCGCCCGGGCGGCATCCAGGCATTTCTGCACAACATGGCGCTGCGCCTGGACCCGGACCGGCTCGTCGTCTACGCCTCCACCTGGAACCGCAGCGCGGAGGGCCGCCGGGCCACGGCCGCCTTCGACGCCGAGCAGCCCTTCACCGTCGTACGCGACCGTACGACGATGCTGCTGCCCACCCCGGACGCCACCCGGCGCGCCACCGGACTGCTGCGCGAGCACGGCTGCACGGCCGTCTGGTTCGGCGCGGCCGCCCCGCTCGGACTGATGGCCCCCGCCCTCAGACGCGCGGGCGCCGAGCGGCTGGTGGCCACCACCCACGGCCACGAGGCCGGCTGGGCGCAGCTGCCCGGCGCGCGGCGACTGCTGCACCGCATCGGGGAGACCACGGACACCCTCACCTACCTCGGCGAGTACACCCGGTCCCGGATCGCCCGCGCGCTGGCGCCCGCTGCCGCCGCGCGGATGGCCCAACTGCCGCCCGGCGTGGACGAGAAGACCTTCCACCCGGGTTCGGGCGGTGCCGAGGTGCGGGCCCGGCTCGGGCTCAGCGACCGGCCGGTGGTCGTGTGCGTGTCCCGGCTGGTGCGGCGCAAGGGGCAGGACACCCTGATCCGGGCCCTGCCGCGCATCCTGGCCGCCGAGCCGGACACGGTGCTGCTGATCGTCGGCGGCGGGCCGTACGAGAAGGACCTGCGCCGGCTGGCCGCCGAGACCGGGGTGGCCGCGTCCGTGCGCTTCACCGGGGCGGTGCCCTGGGCCGAACTGCCCGCGCACTACGGCGCCGGCGACGTCTTCGCCATGCCCTGCCGCACCCGGCGCGGCGGCCTGGACGTGGAGGGGCTCGGCATCGTCTACCTCGAGGCGTCGGCGACCGGACTGCCGGTCGTCGCCGGGGACTCCGGCGGCGCGCCTGACGCGGTGCTCGACGGCGAGACCGGCTGGGTGGTGCGTGGCACCAGTCCCGAGGAGGCCGCCGACCGCGTCGCCACCCTCCTCGGCGACGCGGAACTGCGCCGGCGCATGGGGGAGCGGGGCCGGGAGTGGGTCCTGGAGAAGTGGCGCTGGGACCTGCTCGCGGAACGCCTCAAGGAGCTTCTGGCGTGAGGGAGTCGGGGGCGCCGTCCGGTGAGACGGCGACGCCGGGACGCACGTCCGACCCGCACGACCCGCGCCGCACACGACGGCGCGGCGCCCCCGAGGGAGGCGCCGCGCCGCAGGCGTGAGGTGCGGGCGGGCTACTTGGCGTAGAGCGCCTCGATCTCGTCGGCGTAGTCCTTCGCGACCACGTTCCGCTTCAGCTTCAGCGACGGCGTCAGATGGCCGGACTCTTCGGTGAACTGCGTCGACAGGATGCGGAACTTGCGGACCGACTCCGCCTTCGACACCGCGGCGTTGCCGTCGTCCACGGCCGACTGGATCGCGGCGTTCAGGTCCGGGTCGTCGCGCAGCGAGGCGACCGTGCAGCCGGCCGGCTTGCCGTGCTCGGCGCACCAGCGGCCCAGGAACTCCTCGTCGATGGTGACGAGCGCGCCCACGAACGGCCGCCCGTCGCCGACCACCATGCACTCGGCGACCAGCGCGTGCGCCCGGATGCGGTCCTCGATCACGGCCGGGGCGACGTTCTTGCCGCCCGCGGTGACGATGATCTCCTTCTTGCGGCCGGTGATCCGCAGATACCCGTCCTCGTCCAGGGTGCCGATGTCGCCGGTGTGGAACCAGCCGTCGGCCAGCGCCTCCCGGGTGGCGTCCGGGTTGTTCCAGTACTCCTTGAACAGGTGCTCGCCGTGCAGCAGCACCTCGCCGTCGTCGGCGATGCGGACCACCGAGCCGGGCAGCGGCTGTCCGACGGTGCCGATCTTCTGCCGGTCCCAGGGGTTGAACGCGGTCGCCGCGCACGACTCGGTCAGGCCGTAGCCCTCCAGCACCGTGAAGCCGATGCCGCGGAAGAAGTGGCCGAGGCGCTCGCCGAGCGGGGCGCCGCCGGAGATGGCGTACTCGCCGCGCCCGCCGAGCACCGCGCGCAGCTTGCTGTAGACCAGCCGGTCGAAGACCCTGTGCCTGATCCTCAGGCCGAGCGACGGGCCGGAGGGGGCGTCCAGGGCCTTGCTGTAGGCGATCGCGGTGTCCGCGGCCTTGTCGAAGATCCTTCCCTTGCCGTCGGCCTGCGCCTTGGCGCGCGCCGAGTTGTAGACCTTCTCGAACACCCGCGGCACACCCAGTATCAGCGTCGGGCGGAACGCGGCCAGTTCGTCGGTGAGGTTCTTGATGTCGGGGACGCAGCCGAGCTTGATCGGGGCCATCATCGGGGCGACCTGGACCAGCCGGCCGAAGACGTGCGCCAGCGGCAGGAAGAGCAGCACGGAGCACTCGCCGGTGCGGAACAGGGGCCGCAGCCGCTCCACGACGTTGCCGCACTCGGCGAAGAAGCTGCGGTGGGTGAGCACACAGCCCTTGGGGCGGCCGGTGGTGCCGCTCGTGTACACGATGGTCGCCGGGTCGTCGGCCTTGGCCAGCGAGCCGCGCTCCTCGACGGTGGCGTCGGAGACGTCCCGGCCGACGCGGGCCAGCTCCTCCACGCCGCCGGCCTCGATCTGCCAGACGCTCTTGAGGGCGGGCAGGCTCTCGCGCACCGACTCCACGGCGGCGGCGTGGGCGTCCTGCTCCACGACGCAGGCGGTGGCGCCCGAGTCGCTGAGGATCCAGCGCACCTGCTCGGGCGAACTGGTCTCGTACACCGGCACGGTGATCGCGCCCGCGCTCCAGATGGCGAAGTCGAGCAGTGTCCACTCGTAGCGGGTGCGGGACATCAGGCCGACCCGGTCGCCGGGCTGGATGCCGGAGGCGATCAGGCCCTTGGCGGCGGTGTGCACCTCGGCGAGGAAGTCGCGGGCGGTGACGTCCTGCCAGCGGCCGCCGACCTTGCGGGCGATGACGGCGACGTCCGGATGCTGCGCGGCGTTTCTGCGGACGATGTCGGTCAGATTTCCGTCCGCGGGGACCTCGTACAAAGCCGGAAGGCTGAACTCGCGCAAGACTGCTGCTCCTCATAGGGCGCCGGCGCCACGACGTTGTGTGATGCGACGGTGCGGTCCAAGGCTCGGTCGGTGCCCAGGGCTTCACCAGGAGCCTTTTCGGCCCCGATGGTTGAAATCCAGAGCACGACTGGACTGCCCGGAGGTTACCCGCCGGTATGGCTTCTTCGACAGGGGGCCCGGCGAGATGTTCGCTGCGTCACACGTGGGGTGTTTCCTCGCGCACAGTAGTCGACCCGCTGAACAACTGGCCAGTAACCGGCCTCCGGCGAGGCCTGTTCACGATTGCGGCGCTCCGCCTACGCTTGATCGCCATGGCACCCCCACCCGGCCGGGACGGCAGGACGCGCATCCACGTCGTCAGCGACGTGCACGGCAACGCACGCGATCTGGCCAGGGCGGGCGACGGCGCCGACGCCCTGGTCTGCCTCGGCGACCTCATCCTCTTCCTCGACTACGCCGACCACTCGCGCGGCATCCTCCCCGACCTGTTCGGCGTCGAGAACGCCCACCGCCTCGTCGAGCTGCGCACCGCCCGCAGATTCGCGGAGGCGCGCGAACTCGGCGCCCGGCTGTGGGCCGGCGTCGAGGGCGACCGGGCCGCCGTCATCGAAGGCGCGGTGCGCGCGCAGTACGCCGAACTCTTCGCCGCCTTCCCCACGCCGACGTACGCCACCTACGGCAATGTCGACATGCCGCCGCTGTGGCCCGAGTTCGCCCGTGAGGGCACCACCGTGCTCGACGGGCAGCGGGTGGAGATCGGCGGCCGCGTCTTCGGCTTCGTCGGCGGCGGCCTGCGCACCCCCATGCGCACCCCGTACGAGATCGGCGACGAGGAGTACGCGGCGAAGATCGAGGCGGTCGGCGAGGTCGACGTGCTGTGCACCCACATCCCGCCGGACGTGCCCGAACTCGTCTACGACACCGTCGCCCGCCGCTTCGAGCGCGGCAGCCGCGCGCTGCTGGACGCCATCCGCCGCACCCGCCCCCGGTACGCGCTGTTCGGCCACGTCCACCAGCCGCTGGTCCGGCGGATGCGGATCGGCGCGACCGAGTGCGTGAACGTCGGTCACTTCGCGCGGACGGGACGGCCGTGGGTGCTGGAGTGGTGAGGCGGGGCGGGTGCGGTGGGCGGCGGGGGCGTGAGGAGCGGCGTGCCGTGAGGAGTCGGCGGGGGTGGCGTGAGGAGTGGCGGGCGCGCGCGTCCGCCGTGGCCGTCGGTGGGGGTTCAGTCCGCCGTGCGCCTGCGCGGTAGCCTTCCGCTGCACACACGTGCGCACGACGACCCGACTTCCGGTCCGCACCTGGAGGAGCCACGGCGATGGCGGAACACACCAGCTCGAGCATCACGATCGAGGCGGCCCCCGCCGACGTCATGGGGGTGATCGCCGACTTCGCCCGCTACCCCGACTGGACCGGCGAGGTGAAGGAGGCCGAGGTCCTCAAGGCGGACGAGCGGGGCCGCGCCGAGCAGGTGCGCCTGGTCATGGACGCGGGCGCCATCAAGGACGACCAGACCCTCGCCTACACCTGGACCGGCGACAACGAGGTCTCCTGGACCCTGGTCAAGTCCCAGATGCTGCGCTCCCTGGACGGCTCCTACCTCCTGCGCCGGTCAGGCCCGGCCACCACCGAGGTCACCTACCGCCTCACGGTGGACGTCAAGATCCCCATGCTTGGCATGATCAAGCGCAAGGCGGAGAAGGTCATCATCGACCGGGCGCTCGCGGGACTGAAGAAGCGGGTGGAGTCGCAGGAGCGGTAGGCCCTCCGGCCGGGGGCGGCCTTCCGATCCTGGTCCCGCCGGGGTGGCCCGTCGGCGGCCGGGCCGGCACGGGAGCCGCGGTCGGTTCGGCACGGGAGCTGTCGGATGCGCCCGAAGCCGGTTTCCAGCCGTCCGAGGTCCGGTCGGATCCGATCGCCCTCCCGGGCCGTCGGGGGCCGCCGGCCCGGCGTTCGCGCGCGGTGGGCGGATGTAGCGTTCGGGGCATGCGTACCCTCCTGATCACGGGACCCGGGGGCAGTGGCCGTACGACCGCGGCCGCCGCCACCGCACTCGCCGCCGCCCGTGACGGCGTCCGCACCCTGGTGCTCAGCGCCGACCGCACCGACACCCTCGGCGCCGCCCTCGGGGCGGCGACCGGCGCCGAGCCCGTCGCCGTGACGCCCGACCTCACCGCCTGGCGCCCCGACGCCGCCGCCGGCTTCCGCGCCGACCTCGCCGCCTTCCAGGACCGCGCCGCCCACGTCCTCGACCTGCTCGGCGCCGCCCGCCTGGACGCCGAGGAACTGACCCCGCTGCCCGGCGCCGAGGAACTCGCCCTGCTGCGCGCCCTGCGCGACGCCGCCCTCTCCGAGCGCTTCGACCTCCTCGTCGTCGATCTGCCGCCCGCCCCGCAGGCCCTCGCCCTGCTCGCCCTCCCCGCCGAACTGCGCCGCTATCTGCGCCGGCTGCTGCCGCCCGAGCGGCAGGCCGCCCGCGCCCTGCGCCCGGTCCTCGGCCGCCTCGCCGGCGTCCCCATGCCCGCCGAGTGGCTCTACGAGACCGCCGCCCGCTGGGACGTGGAGCTGGCCGCCGTCGAGGCGGTCGTCGCCGACCCCGGCACCGCCGTCCGCCTGGTCGCCGAGCCCGGCCCGGCCGGCGCCGACGCGGTCCGCGCCGCCGCCCTCGGCCTCGCCGTGCGCGCCCTGCCCGTGGAGTCGCTGGTCGCCACCCGCGTCCTGCCCGAGGCCCCCGCCGACTCCTGGCAGGCGTCCCTCGCCGCCCAGCAGCAGAAGGCCCTGGACGAGTGGCGGGAGACCTACGCCGTCCACCCGGCCGTCCACCTCGGCCGGGACCCGCGCGGCGCCGACGACCTGACCGCCCTCGCCCTGCCCGCCGCCGCCCCGGCGCCCGCGCCCGTCGCCTGGCCGGTCACCGACGAGATCGCCGGGGACGGGGTGCTCGTGTGGCACATCCCGTTGCCCGGCGCCCTGCGCGAGGAGCTGGACCTCGTCCGGCGCGGCGACGAACTCGTTCTCACCGCGGGACCGTTCCGCCGCGTCGTCCCGCTGCCCTCCGCCCTGCGCCGGTGCACCGTCGAGGGCGCCGCCCTGCGCGAGGGCGAGCTGCGGATCCGGTTCGGGCCGGACCCCGCGCTGTGGCCGCGCGAGAGGTGAACCGCCGCACCCGGTTCGGGTAACGTCGAGGGACGAACCGTAGTCAGGAGCCCGCCATGAGCGAAGAGCGCCCACCCACCGACGCCGCTCGGGACGACGCCGCTCAGGAGGAGACCGCCGCCGCCCCGCCGCGCGCGACCGACGACGACGCCTGGTCGACGGCGTGCGCCGAGGACCTGGCGGCGGAGCAGGCCCGGCGCCGCGCCGAGTACGGCCCGCCCCCCGGCTCGGCCGCCGAGGAACTGCGCAAGTTCGTCGACGCCGTCGCCGGCAAGCTGTCCTCGCTCCAGTCGCCGCTGCTCGGCGCGCTGGCCGGACCCGCCGCCCAGCAGGTGGTGCGGCAGGTCGTGCAGCAGGCCAAGGCGACCGTCGAACCGGTCATCGAACGCAACCCGGACGTCTTCGACCACCTCGCCGCGGCCGGCGGCGAACTCCTCGCCGCCTACCGCTCGGCCGTCCAGGCCCAGGAACACCGCTGGACGTCCCGCACCGGCCGCGCCGACGACCTCGACGGCGACCTGAAGAACCTGGACGACCGCGGGGAGGGCCCGCACCGCCGCGACGGCGGCGAGGGTGCGGGCGGCGGCCAGCGCATCGACCTGGACTAGGGCGTCCTCGGAAGTGGCGCCGTCCGCCCGAAGGCCGGACGGGACCTTCGACACACGTCCTGGCCCTGCCGGAGCACGAACGCCCGCCCGGCGGCGCGGCCGGCACCGGGGCCGATGCGCGCCTGCTCGCGGGGTGGACGCCGGGAATCGGACGGTGGCGCCTCGGGTACGGTTGGCCGTAGCGGGGCTCGACCGGAACTGAGGGATTCATGGGACTCACCATCGGCGTCGACATCGGCGGCACGAAGATCGCGGCCGGCGTGGTCGACGAGGAAGGCAACATCCTCTCGACCTTCAAGGTGCCGACCCCCACCACACCCGAGGCCATCGTGGACGCCATCGCCTCGGCGGTGGAGGGCGCGCGCGCGGGGCACGACATCGTCGGTGTGGGCATCGGCGCCGCCGGATACGTCAACCGGCAGCGCTCCACCGTCTACTTCGCGCCCAACATCGACTGGCGCCAGGAGCCGCTCAAGGCGAAGGTCGAGGAGCGCGTCGGCCTCCCCGTCGTCGTGGAGAACGACGCCAACGCCGCGGCCTGGGGCGAGTACAGGTTCGGCGCCGGCAAGGGCCACCGCAACGTCATCTGCATCACGCTCGGCACCGGCCTCGGCGGCGGCATCATCATCGGCAACAAGCTGCGCCGCGGCCACTTCGGCGTGGCCGCCGAGTTCGGCCACATCCGGATGGTCCCGGACGGCCTGCTGTGCGGCTGCGGCTCGCAGGGCTGCTGGGAGCAGTACGCCTCCGGGCGCGCCCTCGTCCGCTACGCCAAGCAGCGCGCCAACGCGACCCCGGAGCGCGCCGAGGTGCTGCTCGCCCTCGGCGACGGCACCCCCGACGGCATCGAGGGCAAGCACATCTCCATGGCCGCCCGCCAGGGCTGTCCGGTCGCCGTCGACTCCTACCGCGAGCTGGCCCGCTGGGTCGGCGCGGGCCTGGCCGACCTGGCCTCCCTGTTCGACCCGTCCGCCTTCATCGTCGGCGGCGGCCTGTCCGACGAGGGCGAACTGGTCCTGGACCCGATCCGCAAGTCGTACAAGCGCTGGCTGGTCGGCGGCAACTGGCGCCCGGTCGCCGACGTGATCGCCGCGCAGCTCGGCAACAAGGCCGGCCTGGTCGGCGCGGCGGACCTGGCCCGGGAGCCCGACCCGGTCATGTGAACGACACCGGCCCCTGACCGGCCGCGCCCACCGGTCCCGGCGACCGACCCGGCCCCAGGGGCCCCGTCCGCCGGACGACCGCGCGCCCACCGCCCCTCCGCCCGGGCCGGTGGGCGCAGGCGTGTCCGTAGGGAAGGTCAGGGCGGGCGGGCGGAGCGGGGACGCGCTGTCGGCGCAGGGGGGCGGGCGGTGCGTCTGCCGGGGCGGCCGGGGCCGCGGCATGGCCCGTGCGCGGGCGCGGCCCGGGGAGCGGGGCGTTCGCGCGTCCGCACGACCCGGAGCGGGGCGCCGCACCGCCGGGCCGCCGGGAGGGCGGCTGGCGGGGTCCGCCTCGTGGGCGGAACGGGCCGCCGTGCCGGTCGCGGGGCGGGCGCGGCGTATGTTGATCGTCATGCTGCTGCCCAACTCCCGCACGGAACCCGACGGTTCCGCCGTCGTCCGTGTCCTCAGCTACAACATCCGCTCGCTCCAGGACGACTTCGAGGCCCTCGCCCGCGTGATCAGGGCCTGCGCGCCCGACCTCGTCCTGCTCCAGGAGGCGCCCCGCTTCTTCCGCTGGCGCAAGAAGCTGGCCCGGCTCGCGGCCGCCACCGACCTGGTGGTCCTCACCGGCGGCGCGACCGCCGCAGGACCCGCCGTGCTCTGCTCGCTGCGGGCCACCGTCGAGCGCACCGAGGACGTCCTGCTGCCGCTCACCCCCGGGCAGCACCGGCGCGGCCTCGCCACCGGAGTCGTCCGGTTCGGCGGCGCCCGCCTCGGTGTGCTCGCCTGCCACCTCTCCCTCGTGGCCGCCGAGCGCCACGACCAGAGCGGGATGCTCCTGGACCGGCTCGCCGGGATGGGCGTGGAGCACGCGATCGCGGGCGGCGACATCAACGAGGGTCCCGAGGGCGCGGCCTTCCGGCGACTGGCCGACGCCCTCCAGGACGGCTATGCCACCGCCCCCTGGGGCGGGGAGCACACCTGGTCGGCCACCGAGCCGCACCGCCGCATCGACGCGATCTTCGCCACCTCCGGCATCGAGGTGCTCGGCTGCGGCGTCCCGCTGGACCAGCCCGGAGTCACCGAGGCGGACCTGAGGGCGGCCACCGACCACCGTCCGGTGCTCGCGGCCCTGAAGATCCCTGCGACGGCGTGACCGCGGGCGGGGCGGAGCCGCCGTAGCGCCGCCGTTCGGGCGTACGACGACGGGGGCCGTACCGGTGTACGGCCCCCGTCGTCGTACCGACGACCGCTCTTGTCCTCGTCACACGACCGCGCCTCGCCCCGGGTCGTCGTCCTCGTCGTCGCCCGGGTTCATCCGGGCCACCAGCGTCGCGATGCCGCCGAGGAAGCCGCCGATGCAGAGCGTGGTCAGCCACCACGTCATGTCCCAGCCGAGCAGCACCGCCAGCAGGAGCAGGACGGGACCGCCGATCACGCCCAGCCAGGCGAACTTCGCCGTGGCGTCCGCGTCCGGCAGCGGGGGCGGCTCCGGGGGCACGAAGTGGCCCTCGTCGTCCTCGTCGAAGTCGTCGTCGGAGGGCTCGCGCACCGTGAAGTCGCGCGGGCCGGCGGGTGCGCCGACGCCGGGCGCGAAGGAGACCGAGCCGCCCAGCGGCCTGGCCGCGCCCGGCCCCGCGTCCGCGGCCCGCCCGTCCTTCGGGCCGTCGCCCGTGGCCCGTCCGTCGCCCGTGGCGCGTCCGGTCCCCGGACCGCCGTCCTCAGGCCGTCGCGCCTTCGCGCGGTCACCGGTGCCGGGCCGCTCGTCGTCCGCGTCCGGCGGTTCCGGCAACGGCAGGTCCCGGATCGGCCGGAACGGCCGTGCGCCCGGCGGGTCCGGCGGCTCCTCGCCGTACCCGGCGACGATCGCGGCCCAGGCGGCGTCCTCGTCCAGCGGCGTGCCCGCCGCCCGGCGCTCCACCGGGCCGCCCGCCTCCGCCGCCTTGCCGGCAACCCGCGACTCCCCGGCTTCCCGCGCGTCCCCGGCGTCGACCGGCCTGACGGCGTCGGCCGCCTTGACGGCGTCAGACGCCTTCACGGGATCGGCCGCCTTGATCGGATCGACCGCTGAGACCGGATCACCCGCCTTCAGCCCGTCGGCCGCCCCGAGCACGTCGCCCGGCCCGGCGGGATCGACCGGGTCGACCGGCTGGGCCGCCCTCACCGCGCCGGCCGGCCCGGCGCCGGTCTGCTCGACCGCGTCGGCGGCCTGCACCGTCTCGCCCGTTCCGCCCGCCTCGGCCGGCCGGACAGCGCCGCCCGGCCGGAGCGGATCGGCGGCCTCGGCAGGCTCCGCCGAGCCACCCGCCTCCACCGAGCCACCCGCCTCCGCCGACCCGGAGGTCCCGTCGGGCCGTACCGCCTCCCCGGGCCGTACCGCCCCGTCGGGCCGGCCCGCTTCCCCCGGCTCGACGTTCTCCCGGCCCTCGCGGTCGGAGTCGTGCTCAGCCACCTTGGGCCGTCCCTTCCTTGCCGACGCTGGGTGCGAGCCGTCCGACGAAGGCGTAGCTCTCCTCGAAGATCCGGTCCGCGTCATGGTCCAACGTCGCGACGTGGTAGCTGTGTTCCAGCAGCACCTCCGTCACGTCCAGGGAGGAGACCCGGCTGAGGATCCGCGCCGGGTCGGCCGGCGGCACCACATGGTCGGCAGGGCTGCGCAGCACCAGCAGCGGCTGGGTGACCTGCGGCAGCTCACCGTCCAGCATGCGCAGGAAGACCCGTAGCGAGTGCGCGGCGTGCAGCGGCACCCGGTCGTAGCCCAGCTCGGCGGCGCCCTCCTTGGCGATGTCGCTGGCGATCCCCTTCGTCGAGGGCACCAGATGCCGGACCACGGGCAGGGCGTACGCGGACAGGCCGTGCACCTTGTTGGCGGGGTTGACGACCACCACGCCGTCCACCGCGTCCCCGTGCTTGGCCGCCAGCCGCAGCGCCAGCGCGCCGCCCATCGACAGACCCGCCACGAACACGCGCGCGCACCGCTCGCGCAGGGAGCGCAGCTCCCGGTCCACCTCGGCGTACCAGTCCTGCCAGCCGGTGAGCTGCATGTCCTGCCAGCGCGTGCCGTGCCCGGGCAGCAGCGGCAGGGACACCGTCAGACCGCGATCGGCGAGATACTCGGCCCAGGGGCGCAGCGACTGGGGGGAACCCGTGAAGCCGTGGCAGAGGAGGACGCCGACCTCCCCGCCCTCGTGGCGGTACGGCTCTGCTCCGGGGAGGACCGGCACGTCGGTCTCCTGTTCGTGAGTGGACTCGGCACGTCGATGACAGGCACGTCGAGGCAGGATGGCCCGCCGCAGCGGCGCACGGCCGTCGACGGCGGGTACTTCACCGTACGCGACGGCACTGACACCGACCAGGGCCGTCGGGTCCATCGGCGGTGCAGCGGGTTATGGTCTGATCGACACACACGGGAGGAACTCGGTTGTTCTACGGCACGATGAAGGTCGCCATCGGGGGGCCGCTGAAGCTCGCCTTCAGGCCCTGGGTGGAGGGCCTGGAGAACATTCCGGCCGAGGGCCCCGCCATTCTGGCGAGCAACCACCTCTCGTTCTCGGACTCGTTCTTCCTGCCCGCGGTGCTCGACCGGAAGGTCACCTTCATCGCGAAGGCCGAGTACTTCACCACGCCCGGCGTGAAGGGCCGGCTGACCGCCGCGTTCTTCAAGGGCGTCGGCCAGCTGCCGGTGGACCGCTCCGGTGCGCGCGGCGCGGGCGAGGCCGCGGTGAAGAGCGGGATAGAGGTGCTGGAGCGCGGCGAGCTGTTCGGCATCTATCCGGAGGGCACCCGTTCGCCCGACGGCCGCCTCTACCGGGGCAAGCCGGGCGGTCTGGCCCGGGTGGCGCTGGCCACCGGCGCGCCGGTCATCCCGGTCGCCATGATCGACACGGAGAAGATCCAGCCGCCCGGCAAGGTCGTCCCCAAGCTGATGCGCCCCGGCATCCGCATCGGCAGGCCCCTCGACTTCAGCCGCTACCAGGGGATGGAGCACGACCGCTTCGTCCTGCGCGCGGTGACCGACGAGGTCATGTACGAGATCATGAAGCTCTCCGGCCAGGAGTACGTCGACATGTACGCGACCGCGGCCAAGCGGCAGCTCACGGAGGCGGCCAGGGCGGAGAAGGAGGCCGAGAAGGCGGAGAGGGCCGCCGCGGCCGCCCTGGAGAAGGCCGAGAAGGCGCAGGCCCAGAAGGAGCGGGCCGAGCGGGAGGCGGCCGAGGAGACCCGCAGGGAGATCCAGGCCGAGGAAGAGGCGCGGACGGCGGCCGGGCACTCCGGCGACGAGAAGCGGCCGCAGGCCGGCCCGTCCCGCGACGACGAGCAGGACGAGGACGGCCGGACCCGTGGGCACGACGGGCGGGCCGAAGAGGAGAGAACCGCGGAGTAGGCGACCGCGGACAACGGGGGAGGGGCGCATGCCCAGGCGCGAGCGCGTCATGAGGATGTCGGTCGAGCAGCCCATGTGGCGTGCGCTGGCCGGCTACCGGGTGCTGACGATGTTCTACGCGGTCGGCCTGTTCGCCACCGCCTACGACCGCTTCCCGCGCCCGTGGGTCGCCGTCGCGTACTACTGCGTGATCTTCGTGTGGACCCTGGCCACCCTGCCCCGGGTCGCCAACGCCGCGAGCTGCACCCGGCCCTTCCTCGCCGTCGACCTCTCCCTCGCGGTCTGCGGCATCCTCCTCACCCCGGTGGCCGACGCGCACGCCCGGATCGTGGCGGGCGGACCGACCCTGCCGTCGATATGGACCGCCGGCTCGGTCCTGGCCTTCGCGGTCAAGGGCGGCTGGCGGTGGGCGGCCGTCGCCTCCACCGCGATCGCCGTCGCCAACCTCGTGGAGCGCGGCGTCCCGGCCCGCGACACCGTGCACAACGTGGTCCTGGTCTGGGTCGCCTCCATCGCCATCGGCTATGTCGTGGAGGTCGCCCGCGCCTCCGAGCGCACCCTCGCCAGGGCCCTGGAGATCGAGGCCGCGACCAGGGAGCGGGAGCGGCTGGCCCGGGACATCCACGACAGCGTGCTCCAGGTGCTGGCCATGGTGCAGCGGCGCGGCGCGGTGATCGGCGGCGAGGCGGCCGAGCTGGGGCGGCTGGCGGGCGAGCAGGAGGTGGCGCTGCGCACCCTGGTCTCCGGCGGCATGGTCCCCGTCTCCCGGGTCTCCACCGACGCGGCCGACGGCGCCCTCGTCCAGCTCGTGGACGAGCGGGAGGAGCACGGCGACCGGGACGAGCCCCGCGGACCCGGCGGGCGCGGCGAGCCGGCCGGCGAGGGTGGCGGCCGCGTCGATCTGCGCGCGCTGCTCGCCCCGTACGCCGGTTCCCGGGTGGCCCTGGCCGAGCCGGGCGCCCCGGTGCCGCTGCCGGCCGCCGTCGCCCGGGAGGTGGCCGCGGCCGTCGGCGCCGCGCTGGACAACGTCCGGCGGCACGTGGGCGAGGACGCGCGGGCCTGGATCCTGGTCGAGGACGAGCCGGAGTCGGTGCTGGTGACAGTGCGCGACGAGGGGCCGGGCATCCCGGAGGGGCGGCTGACCCAGGCCGAGGGCGAGGGCCGGCTCGGGGTGGCCCAGTCGATCCGGGGCCGGCTGCGCGACATCGGCGGCACCGCCGAACTGATCTCGGTGCCCGGCCAGGGCACGGAGGTCGAACTGAACGTACCCAAGAACGCGTCGCACCCGAAGCACGCGACGGACGAGAAGCACGACAGGCATCCGCGCGAGGCCCGCGGCGGCGGCGCCGCGGCGTGGGTGCGGGGGAAGGCGGGAGACCGATGACGGCGACGAGCGGAACCGGGCAGGGCGAGGAGGACGCGCCGGTGCGGGTCATGGTGGTGGACGACCACCCGATGTGGCGGGACGCCGTCGCCCGCGATCTGGCCGAGTCCGGCTTCGAGGTGGTCGCCACGGCGGGCGACGGCGAGCAGGCGGTGCGCCGCGCCCTGGCCGCCGCGCCGGACGTCCTCGTCCTCGACCTCAATCTGCCGGTCAAGCCCGGCGTCCGGGTCTGCAAGGAACTCGTCGCCCGCAACCCGGCGTTGCGGGTGCTGGTGCTCTCCGCGAGCGGCGAGCACGCCGATGTCCTGGAGGCCGTGAAGTCGGGCGCCACCGGCTACCTCCTCAAGTCGGCGTCCACGCAGGAGCTGTTGGACGCGGTGCGCCGGACCGCCGCGGGCGACCCGGTGTTCACGCCGGGGCTGGCCGGGCTGGTCCTCGGCGAGTACCGGCGGCTGGCCGCCGAACCCGCGCCCGCCGCCGGCGCCGGGGCGGACGGCCGGGAGCCGGGGGCGCCCCGGCTCACCGAGCGCGAGACCGAGGTGCTGCGCCTGGTCGCCAAGGGCCTGAGCTACAAGCAGATCGCCGAGCGCCTGGTCATCTCCCACCGCACGGTGCAGAACCATGTGCAGAACACCCTCGGCAAGCTCCAGCTGCACAACCGTGTCGAGCTGGTCCGCTACGCCATCGAACGCGGACTCGACGGCGAAGAGGGCGAGAGGAACACATGACCCGAGTCGCGGGTAAACCGGAGTAAAGCGGTCAAGTCACTCTTCCGAGTGTAATTGCCGTGATCAACTACCGGACATTTCACCGGAATTGACCGTCGCACCTGTCCCGGAGTGACCTGCGTCACCCTTAGCGTGAGCCTCACCAGGCAACCGCGGCGAAGGGACATTTCCATGCGCGTCGGAGTACTGACCGGAGGCGGCGACTGCCCCGGGCTCAACGCCGTCATCCGGGGCGTCGTCCGCAAGGGCGTGCAGGAGTACGGCTACGACTTCGTCGGCTTCCGGGACGGCTGGCGAGGCCCCCTGGAGAACGACACCGTCCGGCTCGACATCCCCGCGGTGCGCGGCATCCTGCCCCGCGGCGGCACCATCCTCGGCTCCTCGCGCACCAATCCGCTCAAGCAGGAGGACGGCATCCGGCGGATCAAGGACAACCTCGCCAAGAACGAGATCGACGCGCTCGTCGCGATCGGCGGCGAGGACACCCTCGGCGTGGCCGCGCGGCTCAGCGACGAGTACGGAGTGCCCTGCGTCGGCGTCCCCAAGACCATCGACAACGACCTGTCCGCCACCGACTACACCTTCGGCTTCGACACCGCGGTCTCCATCGCCACCGAGGCCATCGACCGCCTGCACACCACCGCCGAGTCCCACATGCGCGTCCTGGTCTGCGAGGTGATGGGCCGGCACGCCGGCTGGATCGCCCTGCACTCCGGACTCGCCGGCGGCGCGAACGTCATCCTCATCCCCGAGCAGCGCTTCGACCTCGACCAGGTGTGCGCCTGGATCACCTCCCGCTTCCGCGCCTCCTACGCCCCGATCGTCGTCGTCGCCGAGGGCGCCATGCCCAAGGACGGGCAGATGGTCCTCAAGGACGAGTCCCGCGACTCCTTCGGGCACGTGCGGCTGTCCGGCGTCGGCGAGTGGCTGGCCAAGGAGATCGAGAGGCGCACCGGCAAGGAGGCGCGCACCACCGTCCTCGGGCACATCCAGCGCGGCGGCACCCCCAGCGCCTTCGACCGCTGGCTCGCCACCCGCTTCGGACTGCACGCCGTCGACTGCGTCCGCGACGGCGACTTCGGCAAGATGGTCGCCCTGCGCGGCACCGACGTGGTGCGCGTCCCGATCGCCGAGGCCACCGCGAAGCTGAAGACGGTCGACCCGAAGCTGTACGACGAGGTCGGCGTCTTCTTCGGCTGACGCCGTCCGTGGGGTACGGGCCGTATCCTCGGCCCGTACCCCACAGAACGGGAGCGCGCGGTGGAGATCCTGGCCTTCGGAGTGCAGGCCGACGAGAAGCTGCTGATCGAACACGCCTTCCAGGACCACCACGAGGTCCGCTGTCTGGACGTCTTCCTCAACGAGGACACCGCGCCCATCGCCGTCGGCTACGAGATCGTCTCCTCCAGCGTCAACGCCGAACTCGGCGCACCGGTCCTGGAGATCCTCGCGGCGGGCGGCACCCGGATGATCGCCCAGCGTTCCACCGGCTTCAACAACATCGACCTGCACACCGCCGAACAGCTCGGCATGACGGTCGCCCGCGTCTCGTACTACTCGCCCTACGCCGTCGCCGAGTTCGCCTGGACACTCGCCCTCGCCGTCAACCGGCGCATCGTGCGCGCCTCCACCCGCACCCGCGACTTCGACTTCCGGCTCGACGGCCTGATGGGCCGTGACCTGCACGGCCGTACCGCCGGCGTGCTCGGCACCGGCAAGATCGGGGAGGCGTTCGCGCGGATCGCCCACGGATTCGGCATGCGGCTGCTCGGCTGGGACGTCGCCGAGAACCCCGCCTGCATGGAACTGGGCATGCGGTACGTCCACAAGGACCGACTGCTCGCCGAGTCCGACCTCGTCTCCCTGCACGTCCCGCTGATGCCGCAGACCCAGCACCTCATCGACGCCACCGCGCTCAAGGCGATGAAGGACGACGCGATCCTGGTGAACTCCAGCCGCGGCGGCCTCATCGACACCGCGGCCCTCGTCGCCGAACTGCGCGAGGGCCGCTTCACCGGCGTCGGCCTGGACGTCTACGAGTCCGAGGCGGGCCTGTTCTTCCTCGACAAGTCCCTGGAGGCCATCGAGGACGACGTACTGGCCCGCCTGCTCACCTTCCCCAACGTCCTGGTCACCTCCCACCAGGCGTACTACACCGAGGACGCCGTGCAGCAGATCGTGGAGACCACCGTCCGCAACGTCCTCGACTACAAGGCCGGCCGCCGCTCGGAGAACGTGCTCGTGCCGCACAGCTGACCCATCAGGCCGGTCACGATCGCCGCGCCGTTCAGCGTCAGCACCGACTCCGGGTGGAACTGCACCGACGCGAACGCGCCCCCGCCGTCACCGCCCGGCCCGCGCAGCGCGTGCACCTCGCCCGACGTGCTGCGGCTCACCTCGACGCCGTGCGCGGCCAGCTCGGCGCGGGCCTCGTCGTCGCAGCGGGCCACGAAGCTGTTGTAGAAGCCGACGGTCTCCGGCCGCCCGAACAGGTCGATCGCGGTCTGCGCCCCCTGGTACGGCACTTCCTTGCGGACGATCTCCAGGCCGAGTTCCGCCGCGATCAGCTCGTGGCCGAGGCACACGCCCAGCACCCCGTGGCGGTGACCGGCGATCAGCTCGGCGGTCAGGGCGCGCAGCAGCCGCATCTTCGGATCGGAGAGGTCCCGGGGGTCGCCGGGGCCCGGCCCGAGGACGACGGGTCCCTCGTGCGCGAGCGCCGCCTCGCGCAGATCGGCCTCGTCGTAGCGGCGGACGGTCACCTCCAGCCCCGCCGAGCGCAGCACGTGCGCCAGCATCGCCGTGAAGGTGTCCTCGCCGTCCACGACCAGCGCGTGCCCCGACACGGCGTCCGACCGCTCCTGCATCCGCAGCCAGAACGGTGCCAGCGACAGCCGCCGCCCGTCCAGCGCCGCCCGCACCCGCGGGTCGTCGGCGAGCCGGGGCAGCGTCCGCTCCGCCCGCGGCCGGCCCGGCCGTACGCCCAGGGCGGTCAGCACGCCCGCCGCCTTGGCGTGCGTCTCCTGGACCTCGCTCGCCGGGTCCGAACCGCGCACCAGGGTCGCCCCGACCGGTACCCGCAGCCGCCCGGCCGCGTCGATGTCGGCGGTGCGGATCAGGATGGGGGAGTCCAGCGTCTGCGCGCCGCCCGCGTCCCGGCCGAGCAGGGCCAGCGCACCGGCGTAGTAGCCGCGGCCGCCCGCCTCGTGCCGCTCGATGACCCGGCAGGCGTTCTGCACGGGCGAGCCGGTGACGGTCGCGGCGAACATGGTCTCCCGCAGCACATCGCGTACGTCCAGCGAGGACCGGCCGCGCAGTTCGTACTCGGTGTGCGCCAGGTGGGCCATCTCCTTCAGCCGCGGCCCCACCACGACCCCGCCCCTGTCGCCGACCGTGCACATCATCTTCAGCTCCTCGTCGACGACCATCGACAGCTCCTCGATCTCCTTGCCGTCGGCGAGGAAGTCCAGCAGGTGCTCGGGCGTCGGGCCCTCGGCCGGATAGCGGTACGTCCCGCTGATCGGGTTCATCACGACGGTGCCGCCCGACATCCGCACATGCGCCTCCGGGCTCGCCCCGACCAGCGTGCGGTCCCCGGTGTGCACCACGAACGTCCAGTACGCGCCGCGCTCGCCCGCCAGCAGCCGCCGGAACAGCGCCAGCGCGTCCGCCCGCGAGAAGCCCGGGATCCCGCCCTCGTAGGTCCGCCGGATCACGAAGTTCGCGCCCTCCCCCGCCCCGATCTCCTCGTCGAGGACCCGCCGGACGATCCGCGCGTACTCCTCGTCGCCCACGTCGAAGCCGCCGCCCTCGACCCGCACCTCGTGCGCGGGCAGCTGCGCCAGCGCCTCGGCGAGCGGGACGGTGTACGTCTCCTCGGGCGTGAGCACGGTCAGCGGGGTGCCGTCGTCGCGGACGTCGAAGCCGCGCTCGCGGATCTGCCGGAACGGGACCAGCGCCAGCCCCTCGTCGGGCAGCTCGGCGAGCCGGTCGCGCACGGACACCCGGCCGACCAGCACCTCGACCAGCTCGTGGTCGTGGCCCGGGGTGCGGCGGCGCAGCAGGGCGAAGGGACGGTCGTCGTGCAGCAGCTGTGCCAGGTCCATGGTTCCTCTTCCGTCGGTGTCGTCGATGTGTGCCGACTGCCGGTGAGGAACGGTCCGGACGCGAGAACGCCGAAGGCCGCCCCTCGGGCGGCCTTCGCGAAGTCTGGGATACGCGCAGTCAGCGGGCCGCCGGAGAAGCGGTCCACCACCAGTTCTGGTTCAGGGTCGAATGCGCGAACATGCCCGGCACCCTACCCCATCCGCGCCGCACCCCGCCCCGTCCGGACCGCGTCCCGCGTCGCCCGGACGCACCACAGGCCGGTTTCCGGCGGCCCCGGCGTGTGGAAGGACGGCGTCCGTCCCGTGCGCGGTCCGCCCCGGACGGCGCCCGCCCCGACCGAGGAGTCCGCCATGCCCGTACGACGACCGCCGCGCCGCCCGGCCGGACGGCGCGCCCCGCGCGCCCTCACCGCGGCGGCCCTGTGCGCCGCCTTCGGCGCGGGCGCACCGGCGGCCGCCGGCACCGCGCCACCGGCCGGCGCCGGGCCGCTCTCCGCCGGGCCCGCTCCCCGCACCGCGCCGCCCGCCGCATCCCCCGCCCGCCTCGTGGCCGCCGCCGACAAGACCGTCTCCTACCGCGGCCACACCTTCACCGTCCCCGCCGACTGGCCGGTCGTCGACCTCACCGAGCACCCCACCGCATGCGTCCGCTTCGACCGTCACGCCGTCTACCTCGGCGACCCCGGCGAGCAACAGGACTGCCCCGCCCGTGTCGTCGGCCGCACCGAGGCACTGTGGCTGCGCCCGGCCACCGCCACCAAGGCCGCCGTCACCGAGAACCCCACCGCCCGCGAGTTCCGGGCCACCGCGCCCGCCGACGGCATCGCCGTCACCGCCCCCTACGGCGCCGACCGCGCCACCGCCCAGCGGGTGCTGCGCAGCGCCGGACTGCCGGTCGCCACCGCCCGCACCGGACCGCCGGCCGCCACCCCCGCCGCCCCGGCCCTGCCCGCCGACGCCACCGCCCACCAGGGCAGGGGTTTCGACACCTGCGCCGCGCCCGGCCGGAGCGCCATGGACGCCTGGAAGGCCGCCTCGCCCTACAGCGCGGTCGGCGTCTACATCGGCGGCGTCAACCGGGGCTGCGCCCAGCCGAACCTGACCGCGGAGTGGGTGCGCACCCAGTACACGGCCGGCTGGCGTTTCCTGCCGCTCTACGTCGGCCCGCAGCCCGTCGCCAGCGCCGGCAGCTGCGCGGACGACTGCGCGGCCGTCACCGATCCGGCGCCACAGGGCAGGGCCGCCGCCGAGGACGCCGTCGCCCAGGCCGGGGCGCTCGGCCTCGGCAAGGGCTCGGTGCTCTACAACGACCTGGAGCAGTACACGCCGAGCACCGCCCTGACCGCGCGGGTCCTCGGCTACCTGGAGGCCTGGACCACGCGTCTGCACGAACTCGGCTACCGCTCCGGCGCGTACGGCAGCGTCTCCTCCCTGGTCGCCGACCTGGTCGAGCACGCCGCCGGGACGACCCTGCCGGACGTGATCCACTTCGCGCACTGGAACGACGAGGCCACCCTCACCGACCCCGTCCTCCCGGCCGCCCTGTGGGCCGACCACCAGCGCGTCCACCAGTACGCGGGCGACCGCACCGAGACGTACGGCGGCGTCCGGATCAGCATCGACCGCAATCTGCTGGACGTGGGCACGGGGGCCTGAGGGGCCGGAGGACGAGGGCTTGAGGGACGTGAGGACGAGGGGCCGAGGGGCGCGCGGGGGGCGCGGTGCGCTTCCCGCAGCCGCGCACGACCGGGCGACGGGGCCCGGAATCCGGTGTCCCAGAGTTTGGGCACGGGGCCGGGACGCCACACGCAGCCCGTAGGCTGGGTGCGTGAACGCAAACGCCTCCACCGTCGACATGAACACCTGGCGAGACCTCCCTGCGGCCCAGCAGCCGGAGTATCCGGACCAGGGCGCTCTCCGTGAGGTGATCGCCGAACTGGAGAGCTTCCCGCCGCTCGTCTTCGCGGGCGAGTGCGACAACCTGCGCGCCCGGATGGCGGCCGTGGCCCGGGGAGAGGCGTTCCTCCTCCAGGGCGGCGACTGCGCCGAGGCGTTCGACGCGGTGTCCGCCGACGACATCCGGGCCAAGCTCAAGACGCTGCTCCAGATGGGCGCCGTGCTCACCTATGCCGCCTCGGTGCCGGTGGTGAAGGTCGGCCGGATCGCCGGGCAGTACTCCAAGCCGCGCTCCAAGCCGACCGAGACCCGCGACGGGGTGACGCTGCCGACCTACCGCGGCGACTCCGTCAACGGCTTCGAGTTCACCGAGCAGGCCCGCATTCCGGACCCCGAGCGCCTGAAGCGGATGTACCACGCCTCCGCCTCCACGCTGAACCTGGTGCGCGCCTTCACCACCGGCGGTTACGCCGACCTGCGCCAGGTGCACGCCTGGAACCAGGACTTCGTGAAGTCCTCGCCCTCCGGCCAGCGCTACGAGCAGCTCGCCCGCGAGATCGACAGCGCGCTGAACTTCATGCGGGCCTGCGGCACCGACCCGGAGGAGTTCAAGACCGTCGAATTCTTCTCCTCGCACGAGGCCCTGCTGCTCGACTACGAGTCGGCGCTGACCCGCACCGACTCGCGCACCGGGCAGCTGTACGACGTCTCCGCGCACATGGTGTGGATCGGCGAGCGGACCCGGCAGCTGGACCACGCGCACATCGAGTTCGCCTCGAAGATCCGCAACCCGATCGGCATCAAGCTCGGCCCGACCACCACGGCCGAGGAGGCGCTCCAGTACATCGAGCGTCTGGACCCCGACCGCGAGCCGGGCCGGCTGACGTTCATCGTCCGGATGGGCGCCGACAAGGTCCGTGACAAGCTGCCCGAGCTGGTCGAGAAGGTCACCGCCTCGGGTGCGACGGTGGCCTGGGTGACCGACCCGATGCACGGCAACACCTTCGAGGCGGCCTCCGGGCACAAGACCCGCCGTTTCGACGACGTGCTCGACGAGGTCAAGGGCTTCTTCGAGGTCCACAAGGCGCTCGGCACCCACCCGGGCGGCATCCACGTCGAGCTGACCGGCGACGACGTCACCGAGTGCGTGGGCGGCGGCGACGAGATCTTCGTGGACGACCTCCACCAGCGCTACGAGACGGCCTGCGACCCCCGCCTCAACCGCAGCCAGTCCCTCGACCTCGCCTTCCTCGTCGCGGAGATGTACCGCGACCAGTGACGGGGTCTCCCGCCTGCGGGAATGATCTGGGGCGCGGATCACACACGGTCCGCGCCCCAGCCGCTGTCGCGGTCCTTGCGTGACGGGTAAGGTTAGGTTTGCCTCACCGAGAAGTCGGGACGGCACCACTGATCCGACCGGCGGGAGGTGAGCGGCGTGTACGTCTGCAGTTGCTTCGGGATCACCGAGCAGCAGGTCAAGCAGCACGCGGACAACGGCGCCTGCACGCCCCGCCAGATCGCCTCCGCCTGCAAGGCCGGCACCGACTGCGGCGGCTGCGTCCGGCGCATCCAGGCCCTGCTCGGCCGGGGCGCCTGCCCCCGCCGCGAGCTGATCGACCGCGGCGCCCCCGCCTTCCCGCAACTGCCGCGCACCGCCGTCGCGACGCCGCCCGGCGCCGACCGCGACGCCGCCTAGCGCCGACCGCGACGCAGCCCGGGCCCGGGTGGGGACCCGGACCGAGGAGCGGACCGGAGCCGGACAGCCGTCACGGCGTGGAGAAACCGTGCGTGCCGGGGCCCGTGGGGTCCGGCTGGCTCTGCTCGACGACCGTCGAGAGGTAGAGCGCCTCGCCCAGCTTGTCCACCAGCTCCAGCTGGGTGTCCAGGTAGTCGATGTGGTGCTCCTCGTCCGCGAGGATCGCCTCGAAGATGTTCGCCGAGGTGATGTCGCCCTTGTCGCGCATCACGTCCACGCCCCGGCGCAGCCGGTCGATGGCCTCCACCTCGATCTGCCGGTCGGCCCGGAACATCTCCGTGACGGTCTGCCCGACCTGCACGTGGAAGAGCCGCTGGTAGTTCGGCAGGCCGTCCAGGAGCAGGATGCGGTCGGTCAGGAGCTCGGCGTGCCGCATCTCGTCGAAGGACTCGTCGCGGGTGTACTTGGCGAGTTTCGTCCATCCCTTGTGGTCCTGCAGCTTCGAGTGCAGGAAGTACTGGTTGATCGCGGTCAGCTCGGCGGTCAGCTGCTCGTTGAGGAGTTCGATGACCTCGGGGTCGCCTTGCATCCTGCTGGGCTCCTTCTGTGCGGATCCGGTCCGATAGCGCCGCATGATTGCACCGGTGCACATACTCGTCCAGTAAGTTCACACTTAGTAATAGATGACCGAATCGTCCCTGGGCTGGTCATGTGCACCCCGTCCGGTCTGTCAGGATGGAGTCATGGGTCAGCCGGTGGAACGCGCGTCCGGGAACGCGTCGGGAGCAGGGGCGGAGGGGACGCCGTCGGGAGCGGCGCAGCCGGAGCTTC
This sequence comes from Streptomyces sp. NPDC093260, assembly GCF_040683715.1. NCBI lineage: Bacteria > Bacillati > Actinomycetota > Actinomycetes > Kitasatosporales > Streptomycetaceae > Streptomyces > Streptomyces sp. NPDC093260. The sequence continues at coordinate 204,176 of NZ_JBFBEK010000006.1, read as the reverse complement.
CGCCGGGCCAGCGACTGCAGCGCGGCTGGCCGGTCACCCACTACGGTCCGGTGCCCAAGTTCCGGCCCGAGCGCTGGGAGTTCCGGGTCTTCGGGGCCACCGCCGACAGCGTCAAGCACTGCTGGACCCACGAGGAGTTCACGGCCCTGCCGTACACCACCGTCGTCTCCGACCTGCACTGCGTCACGAAGTACAGCATGCTCGGCGCCGAGTGGGGCGGCATCCCGGCCCGGACGATCCTGGACATCGCCCCGCCCGCGCCGGACGTCACCCATGTGATGGTCTGGGCGGAGTACGGCTTCAGCTCCAACCTGCGGCTGTCCGACTTCACCGCCGAGGGCACCCTCTTCGCCACCCACAAGGACGGCGAGCTGCTCACCGCCGAGCACGGGTTCCCGCTCCGCCTGGTCGTCCCGCACCTGTACGCCTGGAAGGGCCCCAAGTGGGTACGCGGCGTGGAGTACATGACCGCCGACCGGCGCGGCTTCTGGGAGGAGCGCGGCTACCACAACATCGGCGACCCCTGGAAGGAGCAGCGCTACTCCTACCAGGAGGAACCGGGGGACGGGCCGGAGCTGTGAGTTCCGTTTACGGCTGGCCGTCCCTGAGCTTCTTCAGGCGTTCCACGTCCGCCGCGTGCCCCTCCTTGCCGCCCGGGGTCTCGATGACCAGCGGGACGCCCGCGGTGGCCGGGTGCGTCATCAGGGCGCGGAACGGGTCCTCGCCGATGTGGCCGGCGCCGATGTTCTCGTGCTGGTCCTTGTGCGCGCCGGAGACGTCCTTGGAGTCGTTGGCGTGGATCAGCTTCAGCCGGCCCGGGCCCACGGTCTCCACGAGCAGGTCGAGGGTCTGGTGCATGCCGTGCGGGCCGGTCAGGTCGTGCCCGGCGGCGAACACATGGCAGGTGTCCAGGCACACGCCGAGCTTCGGATGGGCGTCCAGCGCCTCGAAGTACGGCCCGAAGTCCCAGGTGCGCGAACACAGGGAGGCGCCCTGCCCGGCCGTCGACTCCAGCAGCAGGAACGGGTCGTCGTCGTGGGTCAGCTCGTCCAGCAGCGGCAACAGGTGCCGCCGTACCTGCGCGAGCGCCACCGCGCGGTCCCGGCCGCCGGTCGCGCTTCCGGTGTGCACGACCACGCCGAGCGCGCCGATCTCCCGGCCGCGCCGCAGCGAGTGGCGCAGCGACTCCACGGACCGCTCCACGGTCGCCTCGGTGTGCGAACCGAAGTTGATCAGATACGGGGCGTGCACGTACGCCGGGATCGACTCCTCGGCGCAGGCCGCGCGGAACGCCTCGTCCTGGCGCGGGTCGCCGGTGGGCGTCGCCCAGCCGCGCGGGTTGGCGACGAAGACCTGGACGGTCTCGGCCCCCAGATCGCGGGCGTAGGCGAGGCCCACGGAGTTCAGCCCGCCCGCGACGGGGACGTGGCCGCCCACCGGGTTGCGGGTGCGGCCGGGCGACAGGGGGAGGGCGGGGGACTGCTGACTGCTCACCCGTTCAGGGTGTCACGGTCCCGGCGTGTGCCGGACCGCCGGGCCGCCGTGATCCCGGTCTCGTCGGGCGGGCCGCCCGGCGTGGACCGGGCGCCTCACCTGATCGTGATGGTGATCGTGGAGCCCTTCGGCGCGCGGTCGCCGCCGTCCACCGACTGCTTCTTGACGGTGTCGCCGAACAGCCCGAGCAGCCCGCGGTCCTCGTCGACCTCGAAACCGGCCGCCTCCAGCGTCTTCTTGGCGTCGTCCACGCTGTCGCCCGTCACGTCCGGCACCTCGACCATCTCCGGGCCCTTGGACAGGGTCAGCGTGACCGTGTCGCCCTCGGCGGCCCGGCCGCCGGCGTCCGGGGACTGCCGGGCGACCTGGCCCGGGTCGTCGTCGGAGTTGACCCGCTCGGCGGCGACCCTCACCTTCAGGCCCGCGTCCGCCAGGTCGGACTTCGCCTGGTCCAGGTCCTCGCCGGTGACGTCGGGCACGTCCACCGGGCGGCCCTGGCTGACGACGAGCGCGATCGCCGATCCGGCCCGGCGGTCGATGCCCGCGCCGGGGTCGGTGCTGATCACGGCGCCCTTGTCGACGTCCTCGCTGAAAGCCCGGCTCACCATGCCCGGCTCCAGCCCCTCCTTCCGCAGCCGGGCGCGCGCCTTGTCCAGGGCCATGCCCTTGAGGTCGGGCACCCGCACGGTCTCCGGACCGTCGGAGAGGGTGAGCGCGACGGAGCCGTGGCCGCGGATGCGGGCGCCGGCCCCGGGGTCGGTGCTGATGACCGTGCCGCGCTGGACCGTGTCGCTGTAGGCGTGCTCGACGCTCCCGACCCTCAGGCCGGCCTTGCCGAGCCGGTCCCTGGCCTGCGCCTCGGTCTTGCCGAGGACCGGCGGCACCTTGGTGAACTGGCCGGAGTTGATGTACCAGACGCCGCCGCCGACGCCGAGGACCAGGAGGACGGCGGCGACGAGCGTGAGCACTCCGCGCCCGGGCCGCCGGGACCCCGTCCGCCGCGGGCCGGGGCCCGGCGGGGGCGGGGGCGTCTCCAGTCGGCTGGTGCGGTGCAGGGCCGCCTCGTCCGCCGGGTCGCCGGAGACGGCCAGTGGACGGGGCACCGTCAGCGCGCGCGGGATCACGCTCGTACGGTCCTCGGCGTTGTCGTGCTCCGCGGTGTGCGCCTGCGGGGGCAGGGCGTCGAGCTGGGCGACGCTCAGCGCGGCGCGGGTGTCGCGTGCGAGCGCCAGCAGGGCCACCGCGTCGTGCGGGCGCGCCTGCACGTCGCGGGCGGTGGCCGCGGCGACCAGCGCGTCCAGCCCGGAGGGCAGGCCCGGCACGGCGGCCGAGGGGGGCGGCACGTCCTCGTGCAGATGCCGGTAGAGCACCTGTGCGGGGGTCTCGCCCTGGTGCGGCTTGCCGCCGGTCAGCATCTCGTAGAGGACGACGCCGCACGCGTACACGTCGACCCGCGGTTCGGCCGTGCCGTTCTCGATCTGCTCGGGGGCGAGGTAGGAGACGGTGCCGAGGACGGCGCCGGTGGTGCTGGTCACCGTGTCCACGGACCGCACCAGCCCGAAGTCGGCGACCTTGACCCGGCCGTCGTCCCCTATCAGGACGTTCTCCGGCTTCATGTCGCGGTGCACGAAGCCCGCGCGGTGGGCGGCGCCGAGCGCGGCGAGCACCGGCTCCAGGATGTCCAGCGCGGCCCGCGGCTGGAGCGCCCCGCGCTCGCGCAGCACGTCCCGCAGGGTGCAGCCGGCGACGTACTCCATGGCGAGGTAGACGTACGACCCGTCGGCGCCTTGGTCGAACACCTGTACGACGTTCGGGTGGTCGAGGCGGGCGACCGACTTGGCCTCGCGGATGAACCGCTCCACGAACGAGGCGTCCGTGGCGAGCGCGGGATGCATCACCTTGAGGGCGAGGACGCGGTCGAGGCGGGTGTCCAGGGCCCGGTAGACCGTGGCCATCCCGCCGGCGGCGATCCGCGCGTCGACGCGATAGCGGCCGTCGAGCACCTGCCCGACGAGAGGGTCCTGAAGGGTCGTATCCACGCAGCGAGTCTACGAGCCGGGACGGACACCCACGTCTCCCGGACGAGGTCCGGGACGGGACTGCAGCCGTCCTGTGACGCTTCCCACGCCCCCTCGCGCGCTCGCTCGCGCCACCGAGCGCCGCCGCGCGAGGCCGGTGCCGCGGCCGGGTGTCCTCCGGTGCGAGGCGGGTGCCGCGGCCGGGCGCCCTAGAAGGCCGGGCGCTCCGGGTCCAGGGCGGCCAGGCCCTCCGCGGGGGAGGACGCCTCGGCGAAGTGGCGCCTGGGGATGCGCCCGGCCAGCCGGGCCAGGCGGCCCGCCGTCACCGCCTGCCGCATCGCCTCGGCCATCAGCACCGGCTCCTGCGCCCGGGTCACCGCCGAGGCGAGCATCACACCCGCGCAGCCCAGCTCCATCGCCAGCGCCACGTCCGAGGCGGTGCCCGCGCCCGCGTCCAGGATCACCGGCACGCGCGCGTGCTCCACGATCAGCTGGAAGTTGTGCGGGTTGCGGATGCCGAGCCCGGACCCGATGGGCGAGCCCAGCGGCATGACCGCCGCACAGCCCGCGTCCTCCAGCCTGCGGGCGAGCACCGGATCGTCGTTGGTGTAAGGCAGCACCGTGAAGCCGTCGTCCACCAGCGTCTCGGCCGCCTCCAGCAGCTCGATCGGGTCCGGCAGCAGCGTCCGCTCGTCGGCGATGACCTCCAGCTTCACCAGACCGGTGCCCAGCGCCTCGCGCGCCAGCCGCGCCGTGAGCACCGCCTCGCCCGCGGTGAAGCAGCCCGCCGTGTTCGGCAGCACGGCGACGCCCAGCTCGCGCAGCACCGACAGCACCGAGCCGTGCACGGACGGATCGACCCGGCGCATCGCCACCGTGGTCAGCTCCGTGCCCGAGGCCACCAGGGCCCGTCGCAGCACATCGAGGCTCGGCGCGCCGCCGGTGCCCATGATCAGGCGGGACGTGAGGGACATGCCGCCGAGGACGAGAGGATCGTCGGCCATGGCTCAGCCTCCCTGGACGGCGGTCAGGACTTCGACGCGGTCGCCCTCGGCCAGCACCGTGGCCGGCCACTGCGCGCGCGGGACGACGGTCTCGTTGAGGGCGGCGGCCACCCCGGAGGGCGCCGCGGTCAGCGCCCGCACGACGGCGTCGAGCGCCGTACCGGGCGCGACGCTGCGGGGGACGCCGTTGACGGAGATGTTCATACCGGCAGCTCCGTGCGGACGGCGGCGCGAAAACGCCGCGGGGTGAAGGGGCGCGCCTCGTCGGGCAGCTCGCCGGTGGCCAGGACGTGCGCCATGACGTCGCCGGTGACCGGCGTGAGCAGCACGCCGTTGCGGTAGTGGCCGGTGGCCAGCAGCAGCCCGGGCAGCACGGTCGGGCCGAGCAGCGGGGCGTTGTCCGGGGAGCCGGGGCGCAGCCCGGCCCGGGTCTCGGTCAGCGGCAGTTCGGTGATGCCGGGCACCAGCTCGTGCGCGTCGCGCAGCAGCTCGTACACGCCGCCCGCCGTCACCGTGGTGTCCCAGCCCAGCTCCTCGCTGGTGGCCCCGACGACCAGCTCGCCGTTCAGGCGCGGCACCAGGTACAGCTGGCTGCCACGCACGACGGCCCGCACCGTGCGGCTCAGGAACGGCGCGTACCGCCGGGGCACCGTCAGCCGCAGCACCTGCCCCTTGACCGGGCGCACCGGCGGCAGCACCTCGTCCGGCACCCCGGCCAGCCGCCCGCTGAGGCTGCCGGCGGCCAGCACCACCTGCCGCGCGCCGAGCGCCGTGCCGTCGCGAAGGGCGCAGCCGGTGGCCCGGTCCCGTTCGACGGTGAGCCGCTCGGCCCACGCGCGGTGGAAGACCACGCCCGCCCGCTCGCAGGCGGTGACCAGCGCCGCGGCCAGCCGCCGCGGGTCGATCTGGTGATCGCCGTCCACCCGCAGCCCGCCGCGCACCCCCGGCGCGAGCATCGGCTCCAGGCGCCGGCACTCCCGCCCCGACAGCCACTCCGACTCCAGCCCCGACTGCCGTTGCAGCGCGTGCAGGTCGCGCAGGTGTGCGCGGTCGTCGGCGTCCAGCGCGACCGCCAGCGTGCCGCACCGGCGGTAGCCGAGATCGGCTCCGGTCGCCTCGGTCAGCTCGGCGGCGAAGTCCGGATAGCGGCGCGCGGAGGCCAGATTGAGGCCGAGCAACGTCTGCTCGCCGTAGTGCAGTTCGGTGACCGCGGCCAGCATCCCGGCCGCCACCTGCGCGGCCCCGCCGCCCGGCTCGGGGTCCACCACGGCCGTGGCCAGCCCGCGCTGCGCCGCGCGCCAGGCCGTCACGAGGCCGATGATCCCGCCCCCGAGGACGAGGACGTCCGAGGTGCGTGACGATGGCAACGACATGGGCTTCCAGCCCCTCCCTTCGCCGGCATGACCCGGATCAGGTTCGTACGGTCGGAGGCCGCCAGCCTCCCTCTCAGCCCGGTGCGTCCGGGCTCCCGCGAGTGCTTGTAGCCTAGCAGCGCCACTTGAGAGGGAGTTTTTCGCATGCCGCGCTCACTGGACGGTCTGGTCCTCGCCCCCGTCGCCGACCAGGCCCCGGGCCAGGTCGGCACCCGCACCCGCTTCACGTACCACGAGGACGACGGCCGGATCTGGGCCGAGTACGCCGGCGGCGACGTCGTACGCGGCCATCTGGTGGGCACCCGCGACGGCGACCGGCTCGACTTCCGGTACGTCCAGCTCAAGCACGACGGCACCACCTCCAGCGGGCACTGCGTGTCCACGGTCGGCGAACTGCCCGACGGACGGCTGCGGTTGACGGAGACCTGGGAGTGGGAGTCGCAGGCCGGCAGTGGGACGAGCGTGGTGGAAGAGATCCGGCCGTAGCGGTCGTGCGCGGGTCTGCGCGCACGCCCCCTGTCTGACCACCAGTCAGTTGTCTATGGTGATCAGGTGAACGAGCAGACGCAGGAACAGGGCGCGGCGCAGCCGCGGCGCGTGGTCGTCGTGGGCGCGGGCATGGCCGGCGTGCAGACCGCGGTCGCCCTGCGCGAGCAGGGCTTCACCGGCTCGGTCGTGCTGATCGGCGCCGAACCCCACCAGCCCTACGACCGGCCGCCGTTGTCCAAGGCCGTACTGCTCGGCAAGGCCGAGGACTCCGCCTTCGACGTCGACTTCGAGGCGCTCGGCCTCGAACTGCGGCTCGGCTGCGAGGCGCTGGCCGTCCGCCCCGAGGAGCATGTCCTCGACACCTCCGCCGGGCCGGTGCCCTACGACGTCCTCGTGCTCGCCACCGGTGCCGAACCGGTTCGTCTCCCGGGCTCCGAGGGCGTCCCCGGCGTCCATCTGCTGCGCACCCTGGACGACGCGGAACGCCTGCGGCCCGTCCTCGCCGCGCAGCACGACGTGGTGGTCGTCGGCGCCGGCTGGATCGGCGCGGAGTTCGCCACCGCGGCGCGCGAGGCCGGTTGCGCGGTGACCGTGGTGGAGGCCGCCGACCGGCCGCTGGCGGGCGTCGTGCCGGACGAGGTCGCCGCCCCCATGACCGCCTGGTACGCCGACAGCGGCGCCGAACTGCGCACCCGCGCGCGCGTGGCACGCGTCGAGCCCGGCGCGGTGGTGCTCGACGACGGTTCGCGGCTGCCCGCGGGCGCCGTCGTCGTCGGCATCGGGGCGCGTCCGGCGACCGGCTGGCTGGCCGGCTCCGGCATCGCACTCGGCGAGCGGGGCGAGATCGTCGCCGACGACCACCTGCGCACCTCCCTGCCCGATGTGTACGCGGTCGGCGACTGCGCCTCCTTCCCCTCGGGCCGCTACGGCGAGCGGCTGCTGATCCACCACTGGGACAACGCCCTCCAGGGCCCGCGCACGGTCGCCGCGAACGTCGTCGGCCCGGCCCCGGCGCCCTACGACCCGGTGCCGTACTTCTGGTCCGAGCAGTTCGGCCGCTTCGTGCAGTACGCCGGGCACCACACGGCCGGCGACACGCTGCTGTGGCGCGGCGACGCCGCCGGGCCGGCGTGGAGCGTGTGCTGGCTGCGCGGCGACCGGCTGGTCGCTCTGCTGGCGGTCGGCCGACCGCGCGATCTCGCGCAGGGCCGGCGGCTGATCGAGGCCGGCACGCCGATGGACGCGGAGCTGCTCGCGGACCCGGCCAGACCGCTGAAGGAAGCCACCGCGTAGGCCACCGGGGCCCGTGCCGGCCGTCCGCCGTCCGCCCAGGTGGGTGGGGCTGACTTCCGGCTGTCGGTGGCAGATGGCACGCTTGGTTCCGTGACCGAGATTGACGCCAAGATTGATGCTCTCGTCCCCGCCTGGCTCACCCTGCCCGACATCGCCGAAATGCTCGACGTCGAGGTGACACGGGTGCGGCAGCTGGTCAAGGAGGGCCAGCTCATCGCCGTACGCCGCGGTGAGAACCGGGCCCTGCACGTGCCTGCCGCCTTCATCGACGGCGACAAGGTCGTCAAGGGCCTGTCCGGGACCCTGACCCTGCTGCGGGACGACGGCTTCACGGTCGAAGAGATGATCGAGTGGCTCTTCACCCCCGACCCGACCCTGCCCGGCACGCCCGCGCAGGCCCTCAGCGAGAACCGCGGCACGGAGGTGAAGCGCCGCGCCCAGGCCCTGGCCGTCTGAAGCCACGCCGCCCTGACCGGGGGCACGGCTTCGGGCCGGCCCCCGGCTCCACCTCCGGCCCCCGCGGGCCGGCCCCGTCGGTGCCTTGGCTCCGAAGGGCACGGCCTGCGGTCCCGCACCGGCCGACCGCGGGGCCACCGGCGCCGCTCCCGCGAGGGCGGCGCCGGTGGCCCCGCGTAGGCTGTGGGGCCGTACGCACCGCACTCGCGGTGGCGCGTCCGCGCACCGCGCCCCACGGCGGCGCCCGCACGCACCGCGTCCACGGCGGGGCGTCACCGCACTGACAGAAGCGCTCTCGCGCACGCATCCGCAGCGGCGTGTCGCCGCGTCCGCGCAGGCGACCTGTAGGGCGCGCGCCCGCGACCGCCGCGGTGCGACAGCGCCACCGACGAACGAGGGGGACCCCGTATGTCCGACGCCGCGATCGCCGACGCCCGGGAACGGCTCGCCGACGCCCGGCTGTACCTGTGCACGGACGCCCGCAGGGACCGCGGCGACCTCGCCGAGTTCCTCGACGCGGTGCTGGCCGGCGGCGTCGACATCGTGCAGTTGCGGGACAAGGGCATGGAGGCGGGAGAGGAGCTGGCGCACCTGGAGGTGTTCGCCGACGCCTGCGCCCGCCACGGCAAGCTCCTCGCGGTCAACGACCGCGCGGACGTCGCCCACGCCGCCCGCGCCGACGTGCTCCACCTCGGCCAGGGCGACCTGCCGGTCCCCGCGGCCCGCGCGATCCTCGGCGACGACGTGCTGATCGGCCGCTCCACGCACGCCGAGCAGGAGGCCGACGCCGCGGCGGTCCAGGACGGCGTGGACTACTTCTGCACCGGCCCCTGCTGGCCCACTCCCACCAAGCCCGGCCGCCACGCGCCCGGTCTCGGCCTCGTCCGCCACACCGCCGCCCTCGGCGTCGACCGCCCGTGGTTCGCCATCGGCGGCATCGACCTCGGCAATCTGGACGACGTCCTGGCGGCCGGCGCCCGCCGCGTCGTGGTCGTCCGGGCGATCACCGAGGCCGACGACCCCGGCGCGGCGGCGGCGGAGTTCGCCAAGCGCCTGCGCGAACCGCGCCAGGGCGTGCCCCGGACGTAGCGTCGTCCGTCCGGAGGGCGGGGCGGACGGGATCTGCGGAACACGCCCTGGACCGCCGGTCCCGCCCGTTCCCGGCCGCCCGCGTCCCGCCCCTCGGACGCCGGCGGCTGTGAGGCGGCCGCTTCGCGCCCGTAGGACACCCGCTTCCGGACGGAAGTGTCCGAAGGGTGGACAACAAAGGGGCAATTCGGTCAAATTTCCGGCACTCGGTTGGGGCCCCGCCGCCCCGTGGATAACCTGCGGGTATGGCCCTCGGAACCGCATCCACCAGGACTGACCGCGCACGCACCGTGCGCGACATGCTCGCCACCGGCAAGAGCACGTTCTCGTTCGAGTTCTGGGCGCCGAAGACGGAGAAGGGCGAGCGCAACCTGTGGAACGCGCTGCGCAGGGTCGAGGCGGTCGCCCCCGACTTCGTCTCGGTGACGTACGGCGCCGGCGGTTCCACCCGCGCGGGCACGGTCCGGGCCACCCAGCAGATCGCCGCCGACTCCACCCTCACCCCGGTCGCCCACCTGACCGCGGTGAACCACTCGATCGCCGAGCTGCGCAACATCATCGGCCAGTACGCCGACGCAGGCATCCGCAACATGCTCGCCGTGCGCGGCGACCCGCCCGGCGACCCGATGGGCGAGTGGGTCCCGCACCCGCGCGGACTGACCTACGCCGCCGAACTCGTCCGCCTCATCAAGGAGTCGGGCGACTTCTGCGTCGGCGTGGCGGCCTTCCCGGAGATGCATCCCCGCTCGGCCGACTGGGACACCGACGTCGCCCGCTTCGTCGACAAGTGCCGCGCGGGCGCCGACTACGCCATCACCCAGATGTTCTTCCAGCCGGAGTCCTACCTCCGGCTGCGCGACCGCGTCGCCGCCGCCGGCTGCGAGACCCCGGTGATCCCCGAGGTCATGCCGGTCACCAGTGTCAAGATGCTGGAACGACTGCCACAGCTCAGTAACGCCGTCATCCCCGACGCCCTGAAAGAGCGGATCCTCGCGGCGAAGGACGATCCGGCGGCGGTACGCTCCATGGGAATCGAGTTCGCCACCGAGTTCTGCGCGCGGCTGCTGGCCGAGGGAGTGCCCGGACTGCACTTCATCACGCTCAACAACTCCACGGCGACCTTGGAAATCTACGAGAACCTGGGCCTGCACCACCCCCCGCGGGCCTAGACCGGCCGCACCCGCGTACGACACACTGCGGAGCGGCCACTGGGAGAGGGGCGTACATGGGCTGGACGGTCCTCTACATCGCGTTCGGCGTCGTCGCGCTGTGGCTGCTCGGCGAGGTGCTGTTGCAGTACAAGGCGCGGCTGCGCTGGCGGCTGCTCGCCTTCGCCGGCTTCCTGTGCGTGGTGGTCGGTGTGCTGATGCCGTCCGTCCTGGTCATCGCACTGGGTACCGCGGCCTTCGCGGTGGGGCAGACGTTCGTGACGCTGTCCTTCCGCCGCGGCTTCGCGGCCGGCTGGGCGGTCAGCCGGCCGGGTCCGGGCGCGGAGAGCGGTGCCAAGCGCCGCCGGGGCCGCGCCGAGCGGAAGAAGGGCGAGGCCCCGCAGACCGCCGGCCTCGACACCGCCGCCGGCCCCGACACCGGCGACGCCGACGGCGCGCACCTCGCGGACGGCACGGACCCGGTGACCGGTGCGGACGGCCTGCCCGGCCACGACGTCCCGGCGTACGCGCACGACGACGACTACGACCGCGACGACGTCTTCGCCCCCGCCCGCCCCCTCCAGAACGCGGGCGACGACGCCACCGCCGTGTACGCACCGCAGCCCCTGCCCGACGACACCGGCTCCTACGGCGTCTACGACCCCCGGCCCGCCCAGGACCAGTACGCCACCGCCGCACAGGGCGCCGACCAGGGCTACGACTACTCCGGCTACGGCCAGCAGACCTACGGCTACGACGGCGCCGGCCAGGGCTACACCGGCTACACCGACCCGTACCTCGGCGACCAGTCCGGCTACGGCGGCGCCTCGTACGACCCGTCCTACGGCCAGGGCGGCGCCCAGGCGCCGTACACGACCGGCGGCTACGGCGGCGAGACCCCGGCCGCCGGGGTGTGGGTCCCGCAGCAGCGCGCCGACGACCCGCACGGCGGCGCGCTGCCGCCCGAGCAGCAGCCCTTTCCGTACCAGGGTGACGGCCAGAACCAGAACCCCGCCCCGCACGCCCCGGGCTTCGACGAGCAGTACCGCTTCTGAGCCGGTGGACCCGGCGGGCGCACCGGCGGGTCCCGCTCGCCGCGCCTGCTCACTGGGAGCCGCGGAACTCCGGTCCCTCCACGATCAGTCCGGCCACCAGCGCGCCCGACATCCCGGCGTGCGGCAGTCCGCCGCCGGGGTGCGACCAGCCGCCCACGGTGAACAGACCGGGCAGCGCCGTGGAGTTGGCCGGGTGCAGCAGCCGGCCCCCGGCTGCGGCGAGCGCCGGGGCGGGCACCGCGCCGCCCGGCGCGCCGGTCTCCCGCTCGATGTCGGCCGGGCCGCGCACCTCGTGCCACAGGACGCGCTCCCGCAGCCCGGGCACCGCCCGCTCGGCCGCCGCGATCATGCGCTCGGCCTGGGCCTCCAGCGGCTCGCGCCCCGCCGGTTCCGCACCGCACGCCGGGACCGTGGCCGTGAGTGTGACGGCCTCGTGCTCCGGATCCGGGACCAGCGCCGGGTCGCCCGGCCGCGTCACGGCGACCGTCGGCAGTGCGGGCGGCACGGGGACCGTGCCGAACAGCGCGTCCAGCTCGGCCGCGCGGTCCGGGGTGTGCACCACGGTCCGGTGGGCCGTGCCCTCTGGGCGGCCGCCGCGCAACGCCAGCAGCACCGTCAGCCGGCTCGGCAGCCCGCGCCGGGCCGGCACCGCGCCCGGCTCCCGGACCGCCGTCCGCCCGGCGAGGCGGTCCAGCGTCTCGGGCGGGACGCCGGCGACCACGAACTCCGCCTCGGCCACGGTCCCGTCGGCGAACTCCACGCCCGCCGCCCGGCCGTCCCGCTCGGCGATCCGCACGGCCTCGGCGCCGAAGACGAACTCCACCCTGCGGGCCACGCACCGCTCGTACACCGCGCGGGCCAGCTCGCGCAGCCCGCCCCGGACATACCAGGTGCCGAAGGCGTGCTCCATGTACGGCAGCACGGCCGCGCTCGCCGGGGCCGTCCGCGGATCGAGGCCGTACGCGAGCGCGTGGCTCTCCAGGAGCGCGGCGAGGCGGGCGTCGCGCAGCTCCCAGGCGCCGACCTCGGCGAGCGTGCCCGCCCGGCGGGTGCGCAGCAGACGCTTGTGCGGCACCGCCGGATAGGGCTCGCGCTCGGCCAGCACCGGCCAGTCGGGCCACAGCGGCTCCTCCAGGAGCGGTCTGCGGGTGCGGTCCCAGGCCTCGCGCGCCCGCACCAGGAAGTCGCCCCAGCGCTGCCCGGCCCCCGACCCCAGCGCCTCGTCCAGGGCCGTGACCACGCCCGCGCGGGACGCGTTCGGCAGGGACACGGCGGTGCCGTCCGCGAAGACGTGCCGGGCCGAGGGGTCGACCTGGACCAGCTCGACGCGGTCCTCCAGCGGCTCCCTGCCGGTCTTGACGAACAGGTCGCGGTAGACCGCGGGCAGCGGGAGCAGCGCGGGGCCGGTGTCGAAGGCGAAACCGTCCCGCTCGAAGCGGCGCACCCCGCCGCCGTACGTCTCCGTACGCTCGTACACCGTCACCCGGTGGCCCGCGACGGCCAGCCGGGCGGCGGCAGCCATCGCGCCCGTCCCGGCGCCGATCACCGCAATCCGTGCCATGCCGGGGACTTTACCGACCACCACCGACCGTCCCCGCCGCGGGGCCGTGACCAGCGTCTTCGTCTCTGGACGGCCCGCCGGCCGGGGCCGGGTGCGCGGTGCTGAGTACCCGTACCTAGCCGCACAGATGAGTACGCGCGCGGATGGGGGCGGGGCCGCCGGGCCGGAAGAGTGGAGGCCACGGGAAGGGGCACGGCGCCGGTACCGCCGACACGGGGCGGCGGAACGGCGCCGCCCTGGACCGCTCCTTCCGCCGGCCGGCGTCGGCGGAAGCGAGGCACGGGGGACCCGGGTGACCGACGGGGGCCCGACGGGGGAACGGGGGCGGGACAGGAGCGCCGGCGCGCGGTGGCCGCGGGGGAACGTCGGCCACGGCGCACCGGCGCTCTCGTGCGCTGCCGTACGCCGTCAGCACGGCTGTACGCCCTCCATCTGTGCCGTACGCCCCCATTCAGCGCGCCGGCGAGTCGTCAGCGGGCGCCGCTCACGCGGCCCTGGAGCAGCCGCGAGAGCGCCGCGTGGACGTCGTCCAGCGAGCGTTCGGGCTGGAAGGACTTCCAGTCCAGGGCGGCCACCAGCACCATGCCCACCAGCGCGGCGGCGGTCAGCGGGACGTCGATCTCGTCGCTGAACTCGCCCTGCGCCACACCCTCGCGCAGCACCCCCTCCACGACCGCGACCGCCTCCTGCCGCACCACCATGAGCGTGGACTGCCAGGCCCGGTTGGTGCGCCACAGCTCGGCCACGTACAGCTGGGTGAAGGCCGGGTAGCGGTCGATGAAGACGAGACCGGCCCGGACCATCGCGTCCAGGGCGTCGACCCGGCTGCCGCCCGCCCGCTCGGTCCCCTCGGCCGCCTCCCGGAGGGAGGCGGTGAGCAGGCCCACGCCGTGCCGCAGCAGCTCCTCGAAGAGGACCGACTTGCTCGCGAAGTTGTAGTAGACCGTGCCCTTGGCCACGCCGGCGCGCTCGGCGATCTCGTCCACCGTGGTCGCGGAGAAACCCTGCTCGGCGATGAGCGTGACGGCCGCCTCGTAGAGCTTCTGCCGGGTGGCCTCCCGGCGGGTGCTGCCGGCCGGCGTGGTGCTGCTGCGTTCCATGGCCTTGATTCTCACAGGTGCGGGCCGTCCGGAGGGCTCGACGGGGGCGGAAGGGGAGGCGGAGGGGCGGTTCACAGGCTCAGCTCCGGGTGCAGCCGGTCCAGCGTCCACACCTGTCGCCGCCGGGCCGCCAGCGCGGTCAGCGCCAGCGCCGCCGCGGTGAAGCCCGCGAGCACCGCGCACGCCGTCCACACCGGGCCGAGCCCGCCGCCGGTGATCAGCCTCCTGAGGGCGTCCACGACGTAGCTCATCGGCAGGAAGGGGTGCAGCGCGTTGAAGAAGCCCGGACTGGTCTGCACCGGGTAGGTGCCGCCGGCGGAGGTCAGCTGGAGCATCAGCAGCGCCAGCACGAGGATGCGGCCGGCCGGTCCGAAGCGCGCGTTCAGCCACTGCACGATCGCCGCGAAGCACGCCGCCACCAGGAACAGGAAGGCGACCGTGCCTGCCGCGCGGGTCATCTCCAGCCCCACCCCCCAGTGCAGCACCGCCATCAGGGCCGCCGTCTGGAGCACCCCGACCGCCGCCACCGGCAGCCAGCCGGCCAGCGCGATCCGCCACGAGGAGGCGCCCGCGGCCAGCGCCCGCCGGTTCATCGGCGGGATGAGCATGTACGCCACCATGGCGCCCACCCACAGCGACAGCGGGATGAAGTAAGGGGCGAAACCGGTGCCGTAGTTGGGCGCGTGGTGCAGGTCCCGGGAGGCCAGTTGGACCGGGTCGGCCATCACGCCGGTGCGCCGGTCGCGGTCCTTCTTGTCGTAGTCCGGGATCTGCTTCGCGCCCGAGTGCAGACCGCCGGCCAGCTTGCCGGAGCCGTCGGCCAGCTTGTACATGCCGCCGTTCAGCTCCACGGCGCCCGTCTTCAGCTTGCCCACGCCGGTGTCCAGGTCGGTGGCGCCGGCCCTGGCCGTGCCGATCCCGGTGTGCAGCTTCTTCGCGCCCGCGGCGACCCGGGCGGCGCCCTGGTTGAGCTTGTTGATCTTCTTGACGGCGTCGTCCAGGTCCTCGGACAGGTGGGGCGCGCGGTCGGCGAGCGCCTGGGACTGCTTCTGCAGGGCCGCGAGGTCGGTGTCGAGCTTCTTCAGGTCGCCGTCGTCGTCCTTGACCAGCGTGTTGACGTCGTCGGCGACGGTCGCCACGTCCGCTGCGGACTCCTTGGCCTTCTTCAGATCGGGGCAGGCGGGGTCGGGCGGGGCGGTCCCGGGCTCGGCGCACCGCCGGGCGTAGATGTCGTCCAGGACGGCGACGGAGGCGTGGGCGAGTTTCGCGGCGCCCGGGGCCTTGTCGACCAGCGTGTCGAGGTTGCGGCGGATCGCCTTGGCCGAGTCGGCGACCAGCCGGGCGGAGTCGCCGATCTTCTTCTCGTTGCCCCTGAGGTACGGCCCGGCCTTCGCGTCCACGCCGTTGACCTCGTCGGCCAGGGTCTGGGTGCCGTCGGCGACCTGCCGGGAGCCGGACTCCAGGTCGCCCGCGCCGGTGTCGAGCTTGCGCAGGCCCTTGGCCAGCTTGCCGCTGCCCTTCCGGGCCTCCGTCAGCCCGTCGGCGAGGTCCTGGGAACCCTTCTTCGCCTTGCCGATGCCGCCGTTCAGCTGGTCGGCGCCCTGGGCGGCCTTGACGGTCTGCCCGTGGATGTCGGAGAACGAGATGAAGATCCGGTCCAGGAAGGACCGCGACGCCTTGGTGGAGGCGGCGCTGCGGACCTCGTTGAACACCGTCCGCGAGATCTGCCCGACGATGTAGTTGTTGGCGTCGTTCGTCCGCACCTGGAGCGCGCTGGTCCCGGGGGAGCCGCCCGCGCTGGAGGCGATCCGCTCGCTGAAGTCGGCGGGCATGGTGAGCGAGAGGTAGTACGTGCCGTCCTCGACGCCCCGGCGGGCCTCGGCGGCGCTCACCCGGTGCCAGTCGAACACCTCGCTCTTGAGCAGTTCCCTGGTGAGGTCGTCGCCGGCGGTGACCTCGCGGCCGGCCGCCGTGGCGCCCTGGTCCTCGTTCACCAGCGCCACCGGCACCCGGTCCAGCCGGCCGTACGGGTCCCAGAACGACCACAGGTACAGCGCGCCGTACAGCAGCGGCAGCACGAGCAGCGCGACCAGGGCGGCGCGCGGCAGCCTCCCGCGGCCGAAGCGCCTCAGCTCAAGAGCGGCCAGTTTCGGCGAGCGCATCGGCCGCCCCTTCCTCGTCCTCGGTGACGGGTGTGTCGTCCCGGGTGGTCGTGCGGTCGTCGGCGGGCGTGCCCTGCTCGGCGGTTCCGCCGGGTGCGGCGACCTCGTCGTCCTCGGCCGTCCCGCCGCCCCTGGCGGTGCCGTCTCCGGCCGTCCCGCCCTCCTGGCCGGTGCCGCCGTCGGCGGTGCCGTCGCCGTCCGCCGTCCCCGGCTCCGCGGGGCCGGCGGTGGAGACGACCACCGCGCCCCCGGGCGCCTCGGAGCACACCGCCAGCACGGTCGTGCCGGACGCGGCCAGGGAGCCCAACAGGTCCCACACCTCGGCCCGTTCGGCGCCGGAGAGCTTGTGGTCGGCGTCGTCCACGGCGAGCAGCCGCGGCCCGGACATCAGGGCGAGGGCGATCGACAGGCGCAGTTCCTCCAGGCGCTCCAGGTCGCGCACGGCGGTCCGGGCCCCCTTGGGCAGCGCGGCGACGTCGAGCCCGGCGGCGGTCAACGCCGCCTCCGCCGCCTCCCGCGCCTGGGCCCGCCGCCGGGCGCGCGAGCGCAGCAGGGCGCGCGGCGCGTCGCCGAACCGGCGCTGGAGC
This sequence comes from Streptomyces sp. NPDC093260, assembly GCF_040683715.1. Lineage (NCBI taxonomy): Bacteria > Bacillati > Actinomycetota > Actinomycetes > Kitasatosporales > Streptomycetaceae > Streptomyces > Streptomyces sp. NPDC093260. The sequence continues at coordinate 187,347 of NZ_JBFBEK010000006.1, read as the reverse complement.
AGCGCCCGTTCCCGCAGGTGCTCGCCGACGGTCAGGGCCGGTTCGAGGTCGGTGACGCCGGGGACGTTGGCGAGCGCGCTGACCCGGCGCAGCGCGGACATGTGCCGGGGCGGTTTGAGACCGCCCACCTCGGCCACCCCTTCGGTGGGCTTCATCCGCCCGGTGAGGGCCAGCAGCAGACAGGTGCGGCCGGAGCCGGACGGTCCCTCGACGGCGATCAGCGAACCGGGCGCCGCGTCGACGTCCACGTCGCGGAACGCCCAGCCGCGCGGCCCGCGCAGCCCGAAGCCGCGGGCCGTGACGGCGAGACCGCGCGGGGTGCCGTGCGCGGTCTCGCGCGGGCTCTGGTCCACGGGTCTTCCCCTCCCCCTGGATTTTTGAACTGACTGGTCAGTGCAAAAGCTACCCCCGATTTCGCGATCCAAGCAAAGGTCCAGGTCAGAACGGATTGTCAGTGGCATACCTCACGATGGGCACATACGGCACCTGTGCCGTGCCCCAGACGACAGGAGGTTCGTCATGGCCCACTCGTCCGCAGCCGCCAGCCGGCGCCGCGCTTTTGGCCCTGCCCCCTCACTGACCGGCCCGGCGAGCGACGTGCACCCCGTGCTCCGCCGGGCCACGGCCCCGCCCGCCGCCCTCGACCTGCTCGCCCAGGCCCGCGCCGGACTCGACGAGGCCGCCGTCCTGGAACAGCCCAACGAGCGCTACGCCACGGCCCATCTGGCCGCCCTGCGCACCGCCGCCGCGGTGCTCGCCGCGCGCGGCCGCCCCGAGACCAACCCCCGCCGCCGGGCCCGGATCCGCAGCGCCTGGGAGGTCCTGCCGGAGATAGCGCCCGAACTCACCGAGTGGAGCGCGCTGTTCGCCTCCGGCGCCCGCCGCCGCGCGCTCGCCGAGGCCGGCGTCCAGGGTGCGGCCGGCCGCCGCGACGCCGACGACCTGATACGGGACGTGGCGATGTTCCTCCGCATCGTCGAACGGATGCTGGTCCTCCAGCCGGTGCTGCCCCAGCCCCGTGCCGGGGCGGGGGAGGGCGGCGGCGCCGAGGCGACGGGCGGACCAGGCGGCGGAGGCAATAGGGTGGAGAGTGCCTGAAGCCTTCCCGCCTCCCGTTTTCCGGGCCGGGCAAGGCAGCCCGATCGCCCCGCCGCGCAAGAGGCGGTGCCGCCGCGAGGAGTCAACTGCCGTGTCGGACCCGATGCGCCCGCCCGTCTCCCCTCACCAGCACCGGACGACGCCGCTGCGCCCCGGCTCCGCCCGGCCCCGCGCCTCGCTGCGTACGGCCGTGGTCTGGGAGGTGCTGCGGGACGCCCTGGACCGGCGGGTCAAGGCCACCGGCCGGGAGTCGCTGGACGTCCTGGACACGGGCGGCGGCAGCGGCAACTTCGCCGTGCCCCTGGCCGCCCTCGGCCACCGGGTCACCGTCGTGGACCCCAGCCCCAACGCGCTGTTCGCCCTGGAGCGCCGCGCCGCGGAGGCCGGTGTCGCCGACCGGGTGCGCGGTGTGCAGGGCGACGCGCACGGCCTGTTCGACGTGGTCGAGCGCGGCGGCTACGACGCGGTCCTGTGCCACGGCGTCCTGGAGTACGTGGACGACCCTGCCGAGGGCCTGCGCAACGCGGTCGCCGCGCTGCGCGCCGAGGGCGTCCTCAGCCTGCTCGCCGCCGGTCTCGGCGGCGCGGTGCTCGCCAGAGCCCTGGCCGGCCACTTCAAGGAGGCCCGGCAGGCCCTCGGCGACCCCGACGGGCGCTGGGGCGAGGGCGACCCGATGCCGCGCCGTTTCACCGCCGAGCAGCTCACCGCGCTCGTCGAGGGTGCGGGCCTGACGGTCGGCGCGGTGCACGGCGTACGCGTCTTCGCCGACCTGGTGCCCGGGGTGCTGGTGGACACCGAGCCCGGGACGCTGGACGCGCTGCTGGAGCTGGAGGTGGCCGCCGCCGAGCTGCCGGCCTTCCACTCCGTGGCGACCCAGCTCCACGTACTCGGCGAGACCCCGGCCGCCGCGGAGGTGTGAGGCGGCCGCGGGGCCCGTGGCCGTTCCCGGAGGCCCGTGGCTGTTCCCGGGACCCGGGGCTGTTCCCGTGGCGGGCCGTCGATCGGCCGTCCGGCCGGGCATGGAGTGCGCCACAGGCCCCCCGCTCGGGCACCCCGCGCCGTATGATCGAGGGAGACCGTCCGGCATGACGGGCCGGCCGCCGGGGAATGGAAGCCTCAGCGAGCCGGGCCCGCCGTGGCGGACCAGGTCGGCCAGTTGGCGCAGAGGGGCGGGTTTCACGGGGGCGATTCCCTGCCTATCCTGAAGGGACCCCCCGGGTCGCCCCCGGCGACTGCACGATGAGGAGGACTCCGTGCCGCTCTCGGAGCACGAGCAGCGCATGCTCGAGCAGATGGAGCGAGCGCTGTACGCCGAAGATCCCAAGTTCGCGTCGGCGCTCGAGGGAAGCGGGCTGCGTACGTACACCCGGCGGCGGGTCTACCAGGCGGTCGCGGGCTTCCTCGTAGGTATCGCGCTCCTCATGGCGGGTGTGGTCACCCAGCAGACATGGGTGAGCGTCGTGGGCTTCCTGGTCATGCTGGGATGTGCCGTACTGGCCGTGACCGGCTGGCGCAAGGCCCCCAAGCCGGGCGAGCAGCCCGTCGGCGGCCCGCCCGGCCGCCGTCCGGTACGGGCGAAGCGCTCCATGATGGACCGTATCGAGGAGCGCTGGCAGCGCCGCCGCGACGAACAGGGCCACTAGGGCCCGACCCAGGACACGGTGAGGGGCCGGCCACGGAAGTAGCCGGCCCCTCACGGCTGTCCGGAAGCGGCCGGCCGGCCCTCCCGCAGCAACGCGTCCAGGCCGGCGCGCGCCCCGCACGCGCGGGGATCAGGCCGCGGCGTACCGCGCGTCGGCGGGGAACTGGGGACCAACCCCGCATGCGCGGACCACGTGCCGAAACCGACCTGTGACACCGCAGGTACGGGACCAACCCCCGCAGATGCGGGAATGCAGGGAGCTGAGCTGGGCTTCTGCTCCCGTGGGAGGTGGATTTCGGCCGCCTCCCGCAGCAGCATCCCGCCCGCGCGCCTCGTGCCCGCCCGAGGACGAAGCCCCCCGTGGGACGCGCAACGCGCGGCTCAGCCCTCCTGACGCGAAGGGCGGCGCAGGTCCGGGCGGCGAGCCGCCGCCCGCGACTTCAGGGCTGACCAGCGGACCGAGAGGGCCCAAGCGACGCTCGCCACGGAGCGGGGGGCGAGGACCGCGCGCAGGCGGGTGCCGCGGGAGGCCGTGGCGCGCAGGCCCGCGGCGGCCCGCCGGGCGTCCTCGGCCAGCCCGGCCGCCGGACGCGGCCGCGGCGCGTACAGGACCTGTTCCACCGCGCCGGCCAGCCGGTGCACCGACTCCGCGGCCACCGGATCGAGCCGCCCGAGCCGGACGATCCGCTCGGCCGCCCTGCGCGGCGTCAGCGAGTCGTCCGGCGGGATCCCGAAGTCCCACGCCGTGTCCGTCAGTTCCCGCCAGACGGCCAGCGCGTGCGGTGCGGCGTCCGCCGCACCCCGCCCGTGCGCGCCCAGCCGCACCGACCGCACCCGTCTGCGCCACAGCAACGGCAGCAGCGGCAGCACCACGACCACCGCCCCGCCCAGCGCCCACGCCGCGACGGCCCACCACCGCGGGCCGCCCCCGCCGGCGGGCAGCGCCGCCTGCGCGGACGCGCTCGGGCACTCCTGGAGCCGCCGCTGCGCCACCGGGCAGTCCGTGCTCGCCGGTGCCGAGGCGGACGGAGCCGCGCTCGCCGACGTGGACGGCAGCGCCGGGTTCGGCAGGCTCGTGCTCGGCGTGTCCGAGCGGGTGTACTCGGGCAGCGTGCCCCGCGTCGGCGTCGGCTCGAAACGGGTCCACCCCACGCCCTCGAAATACAGCTCGGGCCAGGCGTGCGCGTCCTTCAGCCCCACCGAGACCGTGCCGTCGCCCTGCGGCGCGCCGGGCGCGAAGCCGACCGCCACCCGGGCGGGGATGCCCAGCGTCCGGGCCATCGCGGCCATCGCGAAGGAGAAGTGCACGCAGAAGCCCCGTTTGTCCGCCAGGAACTTCGCGATCGCCTGCGAGCCGGTGCCCACCTCGACCTGGGTGTCGTACCGGAAGCCGCCGTCCAGCGCGAACCAGTCCTGGAGCTTGACCGCCTGCTCGTAGGGGTTCGCCGCCCCGTCGGTGACCGCGCGTGCGGTGATCCCGACGATCTCCGGCAGCGACTTGGGCACCTCGGTGTACTCGCGCTTCAGCGCCCTGGGCGGGTTGGGCGCGCCGGCCAGTTGCTCCGCCGTCGGCCGCAGGTCCAGACTCCTGACCTGGTACGTCAGCCCGCGTGTGTTCTGCCCGTGGTCGCCGACCAGGGTCATGCCCACGGGCTCGTAGCGCCAGTTGCCCTCGATGCGCACGCCGCTCGGCGGGTACGGCATCGGCAGCCAGTCCTGCGCGTACCAGTTGGCCGTGGAGATCGTCGTCGTGATCTCCGCGCGCCGGACGTCGCCGCTGAGGCCGGCCGGTGTGGGCAGCGGGTCGGGCACGCCGACGATGTGCCGCTGCGACGGCTTCCAGGTGGTGCCGTCGAAGTCGTCCAGGGACACGATCCGCAGATACAGGTCGGAGGCGTCCGCGCTGTTCGTGCGCAGGTTCAGGACCGTGCGGTCCTGGTCGACGTTGAGGCTGTCGCGCAGCGAGACCAGCGGGTTCACCGCGGAGATCGTGCCACCGCCCCCGACGCGGGAGCCGGCGCCCGGCCCGGCGGGCCCCAGCAAGCCGCCGTCCATCGCCGGCAGCGCCAGCGGCACCACCAGGGCGACGCCCAGCGCGAGCGCGCCGATCCGGCGGCCGGTGCGCACCGGCGCCGGCGCGCCGGCGGCCTCCCGGCCCGGCGCGGGCGACGCGCCGCTGAACACCCGGCCCCACTGTGCGAGCCGGTCCCGGCCCTCGGCCAGCAGCAGCATCAGATAGCCCGCCGCCGCGACCAGGAACCACAGCCAGTCCCAGCCACCGGTGGCCAGACCGGCGGCCACGGAGTACAGGGCGAGCAGCGGCAGCCCGGCGGGGGCGGCGCTGCGGAAGGTCGCCGCGAGGGCGTCCACCAACAGCCCGATCACCAGGACACCGCCGACCAGCATCAGCCGGATGCCGTCGGTCAGCGGCGCCGGGGTGGCGTACCGGCTGACGTCGTCGCCGCCCTGCTGCAACAGGTCGATCAGGTGCCGGAAGGCGTCGGGACCCGGCAGCAGCCCGCCGAGGGCCTGCCCCCGGGCGAAGACCAGGACCAGCAGCACCAGCGTCACCAGGGCCTGCACCAGCACGGTCAGCGGTCGTGGCACCGGCGCCCGCCGCATCGCCGCGCCCACGCCCGACTGCACCGCCAGCAGCAGCGCCGCCTGCCAGATCCACCGGGAGGAGCCGACCAGCGGCAGCAGCGCGCACGCCGCCATGAGCGTCGCCACCGCGGCGCTCCACTCCAGCCGCGCCCGCCCGCTCATCCCCGCCCCTCCCCGAAGCCATGTCCCCCGGACCCTGAACCGGGGAGCCCGGATCCACCGAACCCGGCACCCCCGAACCCGGAACCGGTCACCGCGCCGAACCCGGCACCCGCGGCATGCGAGCCCAGGCCGCCGCCGGCGGCGGTGCGCTCGTGGTCCGCCCGGCGCCAGAGGTCCTCCAGCGAGGCCCCGCGCGGCACGCCCACGGCCGTCCAGCCCGCGTCGCGCAGCAGCCGCAGCACACCCTGCCCGGCGGGGTCCGCTGAGCCGGCCGCGCCGGACGGCTCCCGCGTCCACGCCGCGTCGTCCAGCAGGAACGCGACCGCGCCCCCGCTGCGCTGCCGCATCCTGGCCGCCACCGCGGCCTGCGTCTCGTCGAGGTCGCCGAAGAAGGCGACCAGCAGCCCCTCGTCGCCGCCGCGCAGCGCGTCGTACGCGCGCGACAGGCCCGCACCGTCCGAGTGGTCGATCACGGCGAGGGTGTCCATCATCAGCCCGGCCGCGTCCGCCGAGTCCGGCCCGGCCCCGGCGTACCCGTCGGCGCTGTCGCCGGGCACCGAGGCGCCCGTGTCGGTCAGCAGCCGCACCGTGAAGCCGCGCTCCAGCATGTGCACCAGCGCGGAGGCGGCGGCCGACACCGCCCACTCGAAGGCCGACTCGGGCCCCGCGCCGCGGAAGGCGACGCCCCGGGTGTCCAGCAGCACCGTGCAGCGGGCGCGCTGCGGCTGCTCCTCGCGGCGCACCATCAGCTCGCCGTAGCGCGCGGTGGAGCGCCAGTGCACGCGGCGCAGGTCGTCGCCGTAGCGGTACCCGCGCGGGATGACGTCGTCCTCGCCGGCCAGCGCCAGCGCGCGCTGCCGTCCCTCGCCGTATCCCCTGGCGGCGCCGGTCAGCCGCACCGGCGGCAGCGGCGTCACCCGGGGGACGACGGTCAGGGTGTCGAACGACGAGAAGGAGCGGGTCAGTTCGCACATGCCGAACGGGTCCGACAGGCGCAGTTGCAGCGGCCCCAGCGGATACCGCCCGCGCAGATCGGAGCGGACCCGGTAGGACACCTCGCGGCGGCCGCCGGGCTCCACCCGGTCCAGGACGAAGCGGGGCCGCGGCCCGAGCACGTAGGGCACCCGGTCCTGGAGCATCAGCAGGCCCGTGGGCAGCCGGGAGACGTTGTCCATCCGCAGGTGCACGCGGGCCTCGCTGCCGGCGGGCACGCGCGCGGGGGAGAGCCGGCGGTTGCCGGCCACCCGGTAGCGGGTGCGGTACAGCACGGCCGCGCAGACCAGCGGCAGCACGGCCAGCAGCAGGCCGACCCGCAGCAGGCCGGGCTGGCCGAGGACGTAGGCGCAGACGGCCGCCGCGATCCCGGCGGCCAGGAACGAGCGCCCGCGGGTGGTCAGACCGGCCAGCGCGGTGCGCAGACCGCCCCTGTCGTCCTGGTCGTCCTCCGGGCGCGGGGCGCCCGCGTCGGTCATCACAGCCTCCGCGGCTGGTGCCGGCCGAACTCCGGCGTGGTGTGGCCGGGGCCGAGGCCGCCGGCCTGGGCCGCCGCGGGCACCGGGGTGTGCTGCACGATCTCCTGGACGACCTGTTCCGCGGTGCGGCGGTTGAGCTGGGCCTGGGCGGTGGGCAGCAGCCGGTGGGCGAGGACCGCCACCGCGAGCGCCTGCACGTCGTCCGGCAGGGCGTACTCCCGTCCGCTCAGGGCAGCGGAGGCCTTCGCCGCGCGCAGGAGGTGCAGCGTCGCGCGCGGTGAGGCGCCGAGTCTGAGGTCGGGGTGCGTCCGGGTGGCGGCCACCAGGTCGACCGCGTACCGCCGGACGGCCGCGGCGACGTGCACCCCGCGCACGGCGTCGATCAGCTTGACGACGTCGTGCGCGTGCGCCACCGGCTGGAGGTCGTCCAGCGGGCTCACCGCGCCGTGCACGTCCAGCATCTGCAACTCGGCCTCCGGGCTGGGATAGCCGATGGAGACGCGGGCCATGAACCGGTCGCGCTGGGCCTCGGGCAGCGGATAGGTGCCCTCCATCTCGACCGGGTTCTGCGTCGCCACCACCATGAAGGGACTGGGCAGTTCGTAGCTCTGCCCGTCGATGGTGACCTGCCGCTCCTCCATGGACTCCAGCAGCGCCGACTGGGTCTTGGGGGAGGCGCGGTTGATCTCGTCGCCGATCACGATCTGCGCGAAGATGGCGCCCGGCTTGAACTCGAAGTCCCGGCGCTGCTGGTCCCAGATGGACACGCCGGTGATGTCCGACGGCAGCAGGTCGGGCGTGAACTGGATGCGCCGCACCGAGCAGTCGATGGTCCGTGCCAGCGCCTTGGCCAGCATCGTCTTGCCGACGCCGGGGACGTCCTCGATCAGCAGGTGCCCCTCGGCGAGCAGGACGGTCAGTGCGAGCCGTACGACCTCGGGCTTGCCCTCGATCACTCCCTCCACCGAACCGCGGACCCGCTCCACAGTGGCGGTCAGATCTGTGAGGCTCGCTCGATCGTCATAGGTCGTCACCCGGCCCTCCTCGGCCTTTCCCCGCGCTCTTCGACGAGCGGGGGATTCCCCAGCTTTCCAGGCCGACGCCCCGCAGCGCGGACCGGCCCACCCCGAACACGGACACCACGCTGCGTAGTTCCGCGTGGTGTCACACCCGCATTCTTGCCGCCGTTACCGATTCGTGTCATCCGCCTGTGGACAACTGGCCGCGATATGTCAGGTCTTATGACCTTTACCAGGTGACAACTCGCGGTTCCGTCCACGCCGACCAGCGATTCCGTGTATGCGGCCGGGGCGGTTCCGCGTCCTCGCGGCACGGCCCTAGAGGTCCGCGGGGGCCCGGTCGCCGGGGCTCGTGGGGGGCGCGGCCGCGCCGTGGCGTGCGGGGGCGCGCCCCCGGGCGCGGTCAGGCCGCCGGGTCGATCTCGCGCAGCCGGCCCGTGCGGACGTCGAAGACGAAGCCGCGCACGTCGTCGGTGTGCAGCAGGAACGGCGAGGTCCGCACGCGCCGCATCGACTGCCGCACGTCCTGGTCGACGTCCTTGAACGCCTCCACCGCCCAGGACGGCCGCTGGCCGACCTCCATCTCCAGCTCGTGCCGGAACTCCTCGGTGATGGACTCCATGCCGCAGTTGGTGTGGTGGATCAGCACCACGCTGCGGGTGCCGAGCGCCCGCTGGCTGATGGCCAGGGAGCGGATGACGTCGTCGGTGACCACGCCGCCGGCGTTGCGGACGGTGTGACAGTCGCCGAGCCGCAGGCCGAGCGCGGCGTGCAGGTCGATACGGGCGTCCATGCAGGAGACGACCGTGACCTTGCGGACCGGGCGGGCGTCCATCCCCGGGTCGGTGAACGCGTCGGCGTAGGCCGCGTTCGCCGCGACGAGGCTGTCGATGACGTCGGTGTCCGTTATGGCGTTCTCGGATCCCGCGGGAACTGATGCAGAAGTCGTCATACTCATGACGTTACTGGTCATGCCTCTCGCGTTCCTCTTATGAGAGAGGACAAAAAGCACCACAGTCGCTTGTTGTGAGCGACTCCACACAGGCCGCTACCCTCCGCCTTCCGGGTGAAACTCACCGGATCGCCGTGTCGGCGGCACTCCGTCGGGCGACGCGCAGGCCGGTTGATTGACCGGGCGACACGGTGGACTAAAGTGACGCGAAGCGGGAGGCGCCGCTCTCCCTGCTGGACATGCATTCCCCGGAGGCCCCGGCAACCGCCCGAGCGGTCTCCCCACGTGCGCGGCGCGTACGTACGGCTCGGCCTCCTCCCGCTCCCGGTCGGCTGACGCTTCCGGCGCCGGTCGGGCCTACCGTCCGTGAGCGGTCGGGGACCCGGCGGTGCGTGCGGGACGCGCCGGACCTGAGAGGCCCCCTTGAGCGACAGCCGACACGTCCCCGTGATGCTCCAGCGGTGCCTGGATCTCCTGGCGCCCGCCCTGGAGCGGCCGGGGGCGGTGGTCGTCGACTGCACCCTCGGCCTCGGCGGACACAGCGAGGCGCTGCTCACCCGCTTCCCCGAGGCCCGTCTCGTCGGCCTCGACCGCGACAAGGAGGCGCTGCGCCTGTCGGGCGAGCGCCTGGCCCCCTTCGGCGACCGGGCCACCCTGGTGCACGCCGTCTACGACGAGCTGCCCGACGTGCTCGACCGGCTCGGCATCGCGCGCGTGCAGGGCGTCCTGTTCGACCTCGGCGTCTCCTCCATGCAGCTGGACGAGGCCGACCGCGGCTTCGCCTACGCCCAGGACGCCCCCCTGGACATGCGCATGGACCAGACGACCGGCATCAGCGCCGCCGAGGTCCTCAACACCTACCCGCCCGGCGAACTCGTCCGCATCCTGCGCGCGTACGGCGAGGAGAAGCAGGCCAAGCGGATCGTGGCCGCGATCGTCCGCGCGCGCGAGAAGGAGCCGTTCACCAGCAGCGCCCGCCTGGTGGAGCTGATCCGCGACGCGCTGCCGCAGGCCGCCAAGCGCACCGGCGGCAACCCGGCCAAGCGCACCTTCCAGGCGCTGCGCATCGAGGTCAACGGCGAACTCGCCGTCCTGGAGCGGGCGATCCCGGCCGCCGTGAAGGCCCTCGACGTCGGCGGTCGGATCGCCGTACTGTCGTACCAATCCCTCGAAGACCGGCTGGTCAAGCAGGTGTTCGCGGCAGGCGCCGCCTCCACCGCGCCCCCCGGACTCCCGGTCGTCCCCGAGCGCTACCAGCCCCGGCTCAAGCTGCTGACGCGCGGTGCCGAACTTCCCACCGAGGAGGAGATCGCCGAGAACCGGCGGGCGGCGCCGGCCCGGCTGCGCGGGGTCGAGCGCGTCAGGGCGGACGTCGAGTGAGGCAAGGGGGACCAGTGAGAGGGAAACCGGAACTGAGGGGCCGCGCCGCCCGGCTGGCGCGGCTCTTCCCGGCGAACCGGCGACAGGCCGCCCGCACGCCCTTCGTCCTCCTGGTCGTGCTGCTCCTCGGCGGCGGCCTGATCGGGCTGCTGGTGCTGAACTCCGCGCTCAGCGAGGGCGCGTTCCAGCAGGACGACCTCCAGAAGGACACCAAGAACCTCACCGACGAGGAACAGGCCCTCCAGCGGGACATCGACGCCTACTCCGCCCCCGACGCCCTGGAGCGCCGCGCCCGCCGGCTCGGCATGGTGCCCGGCGGCGACCCGGCCTTCCTGAACCCGGACGGCACCGTCAAGGGCGTCCCCTCGGCCGCCCCCGAGCAGTCCCTCGCCGACCAGTCCGCCTACCTGGAGCTGCCGGTCTCCGTACGCCCGCCCGAGTCCCTCACGGGCGCCGCGGGCCTGCCCGGCGCCGTCCCGACGGCCGGCCCGCCCGCGGACGGCGTCCCCGTGACCCCGCTGCCCGCGACTCCCGTCCCGACGGAGGCCACCCCCCTGAACGGCCCCGCTCCGAACGCGCCGCAGCCCGCCCTCCCCGAGGCCGCCGCGCCCGTCGCACCGGCGGCCACCCAGCCCGCCACGACCACGACCCCCGGCAGGTGACGGAAGTGTCCGACAGGGAACCGCCGCGCCGCCGCGTGCCCGGACCCGCAAGGCCCGCCCGCCCCGGCAGCAGCCGGCCGCGTCCCGGCTCCGGCGCCCGTCCGGTCCGCCGCCCCAACTCGACCTGGCGGCCGCCGCCCGTGCGGGTCCTCAAGCTCGGCAGCCCCCGCCCGCGGCTGCGCCTGATCGCCGTGGCGCTGACCCTGGTGCTGCTGGTCTTCATGGTCCGACTGCTCCAGGTGCAGGCCGTGGACGCCGCCGCCTACGCCGCCAAGGCCGACGAGAACCGCTACGTCGTCCACACCATCGCCGCCGAGCGGGGCGGCATCACCGACCGCAACGGCGTCGCCCTCGCGGCCAGCGTGGACGCCGACGACATCACCGCCGACCCCACCATGTTCACCCGCGAGACGCTGAAGGTCGGCGACGGCCCCGAACAGGCCGCGGCCCTGCTCGCCCCGATCCTCGGCCAGGACCAGGCGGGCCTGGTCAGGAAGCTGAAGACGCAGAACACGCGGTACGTGCTGCTGGCCCGCCGGCAGACCCCGCAGGTCTGGAAGCAGATCAAGGACCTCAAGGCCGCCCTCACCAAGAAGGCGCAGACCGACAGGACCACGGTCAACGTCCTCGCCGGCGTCTTCTCCGACCCCAGCAGCAAGCGGGTCTACCCCAACGGCGACCTCGCCGCGGCCCTGCTCGGCTGGGTCAACGCCGAGGGCAAGGGCGGCGGCGGCGTCGAACAGCAGCTCGACAAGGAGCTGTCCGGCAAGCCCGGCAAAATCCGCTACGCCCAGTCCGGCGGCCGCGAGGTGCCCACGGTCGGCTCCACCCAGACGCCCGCGGTGCCCGGCTCCGACGTGGAACTGACCATCGACCGCGACATCCAGTGGGCCGCCCAGAACGCCATCACCGAGCAGGTGCGCAAGTCCGAGGCGGACCGCGGCTACGTGATCGTCCAGGACACCCGGACCGGCGAGATCCTCGCCATGGCGAACTCCCCGGGCTTCGACCCCGGCGACCTCGCCCACGCCGACCCGGCCGCGCTCGGCAACGCCGCCGTCCAGGACGCCTTCGAGCCCGGCTCCACCGCCAAGCTCATGTCGATGGCCGCCGTGCTCCAGGAGAACGCCGCCACCCCGCTCACCCATGTCGTCGTGCCCAACCGGCTGCACCGCGGCGACCGGCTCTTCCACGACGACGTCGACCACAAGACCTGGTACCTCACGCTCAACGGCGTGCTCGCCAAGTCCAGCAACATCGGCACCATCGAGGCCACCGGGCAGCTCGGCAAGACCCAGGCCGAGGCCAACAAGGTCCTCTACTCCTATCTGCGCAAGTTCGGCATCGGCGGCTACACCGGCCTGCACCTCCCCGGCGAGACCAAGGGCATCCTCGCCCCGCCCGAGAAGTGGTCCACTTCGCAGCAGTACACGATCCCGTTCGGCCAGGGCGTCTCCGTCAACGCCGTCCAGGCCGCCTCCGTGTACTCCACGATCGCCAACGGCGGGGTCCGGATCCAGCCGACGCTGGTGCGCGGCACCAAGGGAGCCGACGGCCGCTTCACCCCGGCCGAGAAACCCGCCACCACCCGCGTGGTGAGCGCCAAGACGGCCAAGGAACTCGCCCAGATGCTGGAGTCCGTCGTGGACGACGAGCAGGGCACCGGCATGAAGGCACGCATCCCCGGGTACCGGGTCGCGGGCAAGACGGGCACCGCCAACCGAGTGGATCCGGCCACCGGCCGGTACCGCGGCTACACCTCGTCCTTCGCCGGCTTCGCGCCCGCCGACAATCCCCGCGTCACCGTCTACTGCGCGATCCAGAACGCCACCAAGGGCAACTACTACGGCGGCCAGATCTGCGGACCCATCTACAAGCAGGTCATGGAGTTCGCGCTGAAGACCCTCCAGGTGCCGCCCACCGGGGCGAAGGCCGCGAGCCTGCCCGTGGAGTTCAAGCCCTGACCCGCGCCGCCCCCGGCCGGGACGGTCCCGCGCCGCCGCCGCTCACCGCGGCGCGGACCGCCCCGCCGCCGGGACCCGCACGACCCGTACCACCCGCACGGAACCACCAGGAACCAGCCCGTGACAACGATCACCCCCGATCCCGGGAACCGTCCCCGTCCCCAGCCCTCACTTCGCTCCCAGGCGGGTACGCCCGGTACGCTCACCGCCGTGCCACACGCTGATCAGTCCCCCACCACCCAGAAAGGCGCGTCCGTGACATATCCGGGGCCGCCGCGACCGGTTCAGGTCTCCGCCGCACCCCTCGCGGAGCTGGCCGAACAACTGGGTGCCGCGCAGCCGGACCGCACCGCCGACGTCACGGGCATCACCCACGACTCGCGCGCCGTGCGCCCCGGCGACCTGTACGCGGCCCTGCCCGGGGCCCGCGCGCACGGCGCCGACTTCGTCACCCAGGCCGCGAGCCTCGGCGCGGTCGCCGTGCTCACCGACCCGGCCGGCGCCGAACGCGCCGCCGCCACCGGACTGCCGGTCCTGACCGTCGAGGACCCGCGCGCGCGGATGGGCGAACTGGCCGCCACGATCTACGGCCGGCCCGGCCGCGACCTGCTCCAGATCGGCATCACCGGCACCTCCGGCAAGACCACCACCGCCTACCTCGTCGAGGGCGGCCTGAAGACCGCGAAGGCCACCGGCCTGATCGGCACGGTGGAGACGCGGATCGGCGAGGAGCGCATCAAGTCCGAGCGCACCACCCCGGAAGCCACCGACCTCCAGGCCCTGTTCGCGGTCATGCGCGAGCGCGGCGTCGAGGCGGTCGCCATGGAGGTCTCCAGCCACGCCCTGGTGCTGGGGCGGGTCGACGGCTGCGTCTTCGACGTCGCCGTCTTCACCAACCTCAGCCCGGAGCACATGGAGTTCCACTCCGGCATGGAGGACTACTTCCAGGCCAAGGCGCAGCTGTTCACCCCGGCCCGCAGCCGGCTCGGGATCGTCAACGTCGACGACGAGTACGGCCGGCGGCTCGCCAAGGAGGCCAGCGTCCCGGTCGTCACCTATTCGGCCGAGGGCCACCCCGACGCCGACTGGCGCGCCGAGGACGTCCAGATCGGGCCGATGGACTCCGTCTTCACCGTGACCGGCCCCGAGGGTCTGCGGATCAGCGCCCGCTCGCCGCTGCCCGGCCCGTTCAACGTGGCCAACACCCTCGCCGCGATCGTCGCCCTGGCCGCCGCCGGCCTCGACGCGCAGACCGCCGCCGACGGCATCGCCGCCGTACCGGGCGTGCCGGGCCGGCTGGAGCGGGTGGACGCGGGCCAGCCCTACCTCGCGGTGGTCGACTACGCGCACAAGACCGACGCCGTCGAGTCGGTGCTGCGCGCCCTGCGCAAGGTCACCAAGGGCCGGGTGCACGTCGTGCTCGGCTGCGGCGGCGACCGCGACCGCACCAAGCGCGAGCCGATGGGCGCCGCCGTGGCGCGGCTGGCCGACACCGCCGTGCTGACCTCCGACAACCCCCGCTCCGAGGACCCGCTCGCGATCCTGGCGGCCATGCTCCAGGGCGCGGCCTCGGTGCCCGCGCACGAGCGCGGCGAGGTGCTGCTCTTCGAGGAGCGGGCCGCCGCCATCGCCGCCGCCGTCGCCCGGGCCCGGCCCGGGGACACCGTGCTGGTCGCGGGCAAGGGCCACGAGCAGGGCCAGGACATCGCCGGCGTGGTCCGTCCGTTCGACGACCGCCAGGTGCTCCGCGAAGCTATCCAGAACACCCAGGGATGAAAATCCAGAAGACCCAGGGGATGAACTTGTGATCGCCCTCTCCCTCGCCGAGATCGCAGCAGTCGTCGGCGGGCAGACGCACGACATACCGGATCCGTCCGTCCAGGTCACCGGACCCGTCGTCCGGGACTCCCGCGAGGCGGTGCCCGGCAGCCTCTTCGTCGCCTTCGTCGGCGAGCGCGTGGACGGCCACGACTTCGCCGCCGCCGTCGTGGAGGCGGGCGCGGTCGCCGTGCTGGCGTCCCGCCCCGTCGGCGTGCCCGCGATCGTGGTCGAGGACGTCCAGGCCGCCCTCGGCGCCCTCGCCCGCCACGTCGTGAACCGGCTCGGCGCGACCCTGGTCGCGCTGACCGGCTCGGCCGGCAAGACCAGCACCAAGGACCTGATCGCCCAGGTCCTGCAGACCAAGGCGCCGACGGTGTTCACGCCGGGCTCGCTCAACAACGAGATCGGGCTGCCGCTGACCGCCCTCAGCGCCACCGAGGACACCCGGTTCCTCGTGCTGGAGATGGGCGCCCGCGGTATCGGCCACATCCGCTACCTCACCGAGCTGACCCCGCCGAAGGTGGGCCTGGTGCTCAACGTCGGCTCCGCCCACATCGGCGAGTTCGGCGGCCGCGAGCAGATCGCCCAGGCCAAGGGCGAACTCGTGGAGAGCCTGCCCGCGGCAGAGGACGGCGGCGCGGCGATCCTCAACGCCGACGACCCCCTGGTACGGGCCATGGCCTCCCGTACGAAGGCGAAGGTGATCCTTTTCGGTGAGTCCGACGAAGCGGACGTACGTGCCGAGAACGTGAGACTCACGGACAGCGGACAGCCTTCCTTCAGGCTTCACACACCCTCCGGTGCATCCGATGTGACCATGCGCCTGTACGGTGAGCACCACGTGTCGAACGCGCTCGCCGCGGCCGCCGTCGCCCATGAGCTGGGCATGTCCGCAACCGAGATCGCCACCGCGCTCTCCGAGGCGGGCTCCCTCTCCCGCTGGCGGATGGAGGTCACCGAGCGCCCGGACGGCGTGACCGTCGTCAACGACGCCTACAACGCCAACCCGGAGTCCATGCGGGCCGCCCTGCGCGCGCTCGTGGCCATGGGCAAGGGGCGGCGGACCTGGGCGGTGCTCGGCAAGATGGCCGAGCTCGGGGACGAGGCGCTCGCCGAGCACGACGCGGTCGGACGGCTCGCCGTCCGGCTCAACGTCAGCAAGCTCGTCGCGGTCGGGGGCAGGGAAGCGTCCTGGCTGCAACTGGGCGCATATAACGAGGGTTCGTGGGGTGAGGAGTCGGTGCACGTGTCCGACGCACAGGCGGCGATCGACCTGTTGCGCAGCGAGTTGCGCCCGGGGGACGTGGTCCTCGTGAAGGCGTCCCGTTCGGTCGGTCTGGAGGGCGTCGCCGCGGCGCTGCTCGAGACCGCTGCCGAAGGCGAGGTCGCCGGCCGATGATGAAGCAGATCCTGTTCGCGGGAGTCATCGGCCTGTTCCTGACGCTGGTCGGCACTCCGCTGCTGATCAAGCTCCTCGCCCGCAAGGGCTACGGGCAGTACATCCGCGACGACGGCCCGCGCGAGCACGCCAGCAAGCGCGGTACGCCGACGATGGGCGGCATCGCCTTCATCCTGGCCACCGTCGCCGCGTACTTCCTGTCCAAGGTCATCACCGGCTACGCCCCGACCTACTCGGGGCTGCTGGTGCTGGGCCTGATGGTCGGCATGGGCCTGGTCGGCTTCCTCGACGACTACATCAAGATCGTCAAGCGGCGCTCGCTCGGTCTGCGGGCCAAGGCGAAGATGGCCGGCCAGCTGATCGTCGGCATCGGCTTCGCGGTGCTCGCGCTGCAGTTCTCCGACAACCGCGGCAACACCCCGGCCTCCACCAAGCTGTCCTTCATCACCGACTTCGGCTGGACCATCGGTCCGGTGCTGTTCGTGATCTGGGCGCTGTTCATGATCCTCGCGATGTCGAACGGCGTGAACCTCACCGACGGTCTGGACGGTCTGGCCACCGGCGCCTCCGTACTGGTCTTCGGCGCGTACACCTTCATCGGCGTGTGGCAGTTCCAGGAGTCCTGCGCCAACGCGATGACGCTGACCAACCCCAACGCCTGTTACGAGGTGCGCGATCCGCTCGACCTCGCGGTGGTCGCCTCCGCACTCATGGGCGCCTGCCTCGGCTTCCTGTGGTGGAACACCTCGCCGGCCAAGATCTTCATGGGCGACACCGGCTCGCTGGCGCTCGGCGGCGTCCTCGCCGGTCTCGCGATCTGCTCGCGCACCGAGCTGCTGCTCGCGCTGCTGGGCGGCCTGTTCGTGCTCATCACCATGTCGGTGGTCATCCAGGTCGGCTCGTTCCGGCTCACCGGCCGGCGCGTCTTCCGGATGGCGCCGCTCCAGCACCACTTCGAACTCAAGGGCTGGTCCGAGGTCCTCGTGGTGGTCCGCTTCTGGATCATCCAGGGCATCTGCGTGATCGTCGGACTCGGCCTCTTCTACGCGGGATGGGCAGCGGACAAGTGACCGACTGGCAGGGGAAGAACGTCACCGTCGCCGGACTCGGCGTCTCCGGGGTCCCGGCGGCCAAGGTCCTGGCCGGGCTCGGCGCCCGCGTCACCGTCGTCAACGACGGCGATGACGAGCGCGCCCGGGCGCAGGCGGCCGAACTCCAGGCCCTGGGCGTCACCGTGCGCCTCGGCGACGGGGACACCCTGCCCGAGGGCGCCGAACTGGTCGTCACCGCGCCCGGCTGGAAGCCGGACAAGCCGCTGTTCCTGGCCGCCGAGCGGGCCGGCGTCCCCGTCTGGGGCGACGTGGAGCTCGCCTGGCGGCTGCGCGGCCCCGACGCCGCCCCCTGGCTGGCCGTCACGGGCACCAACGGCAAGACCACCACCGTGCAGATGCTCGCCGCCATCCTGAAGGCGGCGGGCCTGCGCACCGCCGCGGTCGGCAACATCGGCGTCTCCCTGCTGGACGCCGTCCTCGGCGAGGAGAAGTACGACGTGCTCGCCGTCGAGCTCTCCAGCTACCAGCTGCACTGGGCGCCCTCCCTGAGGGCGCACTCGGCCGCGGTCCTCAACCTCGCCCCCGACCACCTCGACTGGCACGGCTCCATGGCGGCGTACGCCGCCGACAAGGGCCGTATCTACGAGGGCAATCGCGTCGCCTGCGTCTACAACGCCGCCGACAAGGCCACCGAGGACCTGGTGCGTGCGGCGGACGTGGAGGAGGGCTGCCGTGCCGTCGGGTTCACCCTCGGCACCCCCGGCCCCTCCCAACTCGGCGTCGTGGAAGGCATCCTGGTCGACCGGGCCTTCGTGGCGGACCGGCAGAAGAACGCGCAGGAGCTGGCCGAGGTCTCCGACGTGAACCCGCCCGCCCCGCACAACATCGCCAACGCCCTTGCCGCGGCGGCCCTCGCGCGCGCCTTCGGCGTGCCGGCCGCGGCGGTCCGCGACGGCCTGAGGTCGTTCACCCCGGACGCCCACCGCATCGCGCACGTGGCCGACGTGGACGGCGTCGCCTACGTCGACGACTCCAAGGCCACCAACACCCACGCCACCGAGGCGTCGTTGGCGTCATATGAGTCGATCGTATGGATTGCGGGCGGACTGGCGAAGGGCGCGACCTTCGACGAACTCGTCGCGGGGGCGGCGAAACGGCTGCGCGGCGCGGTGCTCATCGGCGCCGACCGCGCGCTCATCCGCGACGCCCTCGCGCGACACGCGCCCGAGGTCCCCGTGGTCGACCTCGACCGGACCGACACTGGGGCGATGCTCCAGGCCGTCCAGGAGGCACGGCGGCTCGCCCGGTCCGGCGACACGGTGCTGCTGGCCCCGGCCTGCGCCTCGATGGACATGTTCGCCAACTACAACCAGCGTGGTGACGCGTTCGCGGAGGCCGTTCGCGAACTCGGCGCCCGCTGAACCCGGCCGCCCTGTCGCCGGGCGACCTTGGGAGG
Organism: Streptomyces sp. NPDC093260; assembly: GCF_040683715.1. NCBI lineage: Bacteria > Bacillati > Actinomycetota > Actinomycetes > Kitasatosporales > Streptomycetaceae > Streptomyces > Streptomyces sp. NPDC093260. The sequence goes on along the minus strand of NZ_JBFBEK010000006.1, from coordinate 168,664 downwards.
GACGCGTGGGACCCGCGATGCGAGCCGGACGGACGCGGCCGGCGTACGGCGGAGGCGCAGATGCCCGCTGAGTCCAAAGGCCGCGGCGGCGGCACCCGCCGGCCACCCGTGCAGCGTGCCGTCCCCCGGCCCGCCGCCGTGCGGCCCGTGCGCGACAACCCGGTGCGCACCCTGGTCACCCGGGCCCGCAAGGCCTGGGACCGGCCGCTGACCGCCTACTACCTGATCCTCGGCGGCAGCTCGCTGATCACGGTGCTCGGCCTGGTGATGGTCTACTCGGCCTCCCAGGTCACCGCGCTCCAGATGTCGCTGCCCGGCTCCTACTTCTTCCGCAAGCAGCTGCTGGCCGCCGTGATCGGCGCCGGGCTGCTGCTGGCCGCCTCCCGGATGCCGGTCAAGCTGCACCGGGCCCTGGCCTACCCGATCCTGGCGGGCGCGGTGTTCCTGATGGCCCTCGTGCAGGTGCCGGGGATAGGGATGTCGGTCAACGGCAACCAGAACTGGATCTCGCTCGGCGGCTCCTTCCAGATCCAGCCCAGCGAGATCGGCAAGCTGGCCCTGGTGCTGTGGGGCGCCGACCTGATCGCCCGCAAGCAGGAGAAGCGGCTGCTGACCCAGTGGAAGCACATGCTGGTGCCGCTGGTCCCGGTCGCGTTCATGCTGCTCGGCCTGATCATGCTCGGCGGCGACATGGGCACCGCGATCATCCTCACCGCCATCCTGTTCGGCCTGCTGTGGCTCGCGGGCGCCCCCACCCGGCTCTTCGTCGGCGTGCTCTCGGTCGCCGCCCTCATCGGCCTGGTCCTGATCAAGACCAGCCCCAACCGCCTGGACCGGTTCGCCTGCGTCGGCTCCACCGACGTCTCCAGGTGCTGGCAGGCCGTGCACGGCATCTACGCCCTCGCCTCCGGTGGATTCTTCGGTTCCGGGCTCGGCGCGAGTGTGGAAAAATGGGGCCAACTTCCCGAAGCCCACACCGACTTCATCTTCGCCGTCACCGGTGAGGAACTGGGCCTGGCGGGGACTCTGTCGGTGCTCGCCCTGTTCGCGGCTCTAGGCTATGCGGGCATCCGCGTGGCCGGACGCACGGAGGACCCCTTCGTCAGGTACGCCGCGGGAGGCGTGACCACCTGGATCGTCGCACAGGCGGTGATCAACATCGGTGCGGTGCTCGGCCTGCTGCCGATCGCCGGCGTCCCGCTCCCGCTGTTCTCCTACGGCGGGTCCGCCCTGCTGCCGACCATGTTCGCCGTCGGGCTGATGATCGCGTTCGCGCGGGACGAGCCCGCTGCGCGGGCGGCGCTTGCCATGCGGCAACCCCGCTTTGGTAGAAAGCGGGCGACAGGTTCCGCGGCCGGCCGCAAGACCGGCCGAAGGCCCGAGCGGAAGCCCGCGCGGACTCCCGGCCGCAAGCCAGGCCGGGAGACCGGCGAGGCGGCCGGCCGGGCGTCGGACCGGGGATCCGGGCAGGGCTCGGGTCAGGGGTCCGGTCAGGGGCCTCGGAGATGGAACACGATGCGACGGCGCGCCTCGGCGGCGCGTCCGTCCGGAGAGCGGTGAATTTCGGTGCATGTCGTACTCGCCGGCGGAGGTACCGCGGGCCACATCGAGCCCGCGCTCGCCCTCGCGGACGCCCTGCGCAGGCAGGACCCGACCGTGGGGATCACGGCCCTGGGCACGGAGCGCGGCCTGGAGACCCGGCTCGTCCCCGAGCGGGGCTACGAACTCGGGCTGATCCCGGCGGTGCCGCTGCCGCGCAAGCCCACCCCTGAACTGATCACCGTCCCGGGCCGGCTGCGCGGCACCATCAAGGCGGCCGAGCAGATCCTGGAGCGCACCAAGGCCGACGCCGTGGTCGGCTTCGGCGGCTACGTCGCCCTGCCCGGCTACCTCGCCGCCAAGCGGCTCGGCGTGCCCATCGTGGTCCACGAGGCCAACGCCCGCCCCGGCCTGGCCAACAAGATCGGCTCCCGCTACGCCGCGCAGGTCGCCGTCTCCACCCCGGACAGCAAGCTGCGGGGCGCGCAGTACATCGGCATCCCGCTGCGCCGCGCCATCGCCACCCTGGACCGGGCCGCGGTGCGCCCGGAGGCGCGCGCGCTGTTCGGGCTCGACCCCAACCTGCCCACGCTGCTGGTCTCCGGCGGCTCCCAGGGCGCCCGCCGCCTCAACGAGGTGGTCCAGCAGGTCGCCCCGTGGCTGCAGCAGGCGGGCATCCAGATCCTGCACGCGGTCGGCCCGAAGAACGAACTGCCGCGTGTGCAGCAGATGCCGGGGATGCCCCCGTACATCCCGGTAAGTTACCTGGACCGGATGGACCTCGCGTACGCCGCGGCCGACATGATGCTCTGCCGCGCCGGCGCGATGACCGTCGCCGAACTCTCCGCCGTCGGACTCCCGGCCGCCTACGTCCCGCTGCCCATCGGCAACGGCGAACAGCGGCTGAACGCCCAGCCGGTGGTGAAGGCCGGCGGCGGACTGCTGGTCGACGACGCGGACCTGACCCCCGAGTGGGTCCAAGCCCACGTCCTGCCCGTGCTCGGCGATCCGCACCGGCTGTACCAGATGTCCCGCGCCGCCAGCGAGTTCGGCCGCCGGGACGCCGACGACCTGCTCGTCGGCATGGTGTACAAGGCGATCGCCTCGCACCGTTAGGACTGTATGACCGAAAGGACTTGAGAGCGTGGCCGGACCGAGCACCGCCGAGCGCGGTGAACGCCAGCAGGAGTCGTCCGGCCCGCCTCTCGTCCGCGGGCTGCGACGGCTGCGGCGACTGCGTCTTCGTACGACCGTCATCCTGGCGCTGGCCGTCGTGCTTCTCGGCGCCGCCGTCCTCTGGGTGCTCTACGGCTCCCCGTGGACCCGGGTGGAGCGCGTATCCGTCTCCGGCACACGGGTGTTGACGCCCGAGGAGGTCCGCCGGGCCGCCGACGTGCCGGTCGGGGACCCGCTGGTCTCCGTGGACACCGGCCAGATCGCCGCTCGGCTGCGCCGGCAGCTGCCCCGCATCGACTCCGTCCGGGTGGAACGCTCCTGGCCGCACGGAATCGACCTGGAAGTGGTCGAGCGCACCGCGGTCATGGTGGAGGAAAAGGGCGGAAAGTTCGCCGAAGTGGACGCCGCCGGAGTCCGCTTCGCCACGGTCGCCCAGCCGCCCAAAGGCGTCCCGCTCCTGGAATTGTCCCTTTCCCGCTCCGCCGCCTCGGCCGCGAGCCTGCGCCGCTTCGGCGAGGACCGGCTGGTGCGCGCGGCGGTGACGGTCTCCGGCCACCTCCCCGCCCAGGTCGCCCACCGCACCCGCGTCGTCAAGGTCCGTACCTACGACGACATCTCGCTGGAATTGACCGACGGCCGCACCGTCGCCTGGGGCAGCGGCGACCGCAGCCGGGAGAAGGCGCGCGCGCTGACCGCGCTGATGAAAGCGGCCCCGGACGCGCGGTACTTCGACGTCAGCGTCCCCAGCGCCCCCGCGTCAGCGGGGAGTTGACGCACATCAGCGCAGGCCAGCACCCTGGTTGGGCAGCGCTATGGCTGATCACATAGGGTGAAAAGAAAAACGGGAGGTTCGGCGTGTTCGTTGAACGGGCGCCGCTTGTCGACTTAGTGTCCTGTTCAGAAGACTTCAGGGAACAGGCACACTGGTAACCCTAAACTTCAGGGTTAGGGTTCGGGTCGGCGTTACGGACCGTCCCATTCGGCATCAGCCGCCGCGACGCGGGCGACCGCGCGGCGACGGCAACGTAATTCGAGGCGAGAGGCCTTCGACGTGGCAGCACCGCAGAACTACCTCGCAGTCATCAAGGTCATCGGTGTCGGCGGCGGTGGTGTCAATGCCATCAACCGGATGATCGAGGTCGGTCTCAAGGGCGTCGAGTTCATCGCGATCAACACCGACGCACAGGCGCTGTTGATGAGCGACGCCGACGTCAAGCTCGACGTGGGCCGCGAACTCACCCGCGGACTCGGCGCCGGAGCCAATCCGGCCGTCGGCCGCAAGGCCGCCGAGGACCACCGCGAGGAGATCGAGGAGGTCCTCAAGGGGGCCGACATGGTCTTCGTGACGGCCGGTGAAGGCGGCGGCACCGGCACCGGCGGCGCGCCCGTCGTGGCCAACATCGCACGCTCCCTTGGCGCCCTCACCATCGGTGTGGTCACCCGACCGTTCACCTTCGAGGGACGGCGCCGGGCCAACCAGGCCGAGGACGGCATCGCCGAACTGCGCGAAGAGGTCGACACCCTCATCGTGATCCCCAACGACCGGCTGCTGTCCATCTCGGACCGCCAGGTCAGCGTGCTCGACGCGTTCAAGTCCGCCGACCAGGTGCTGCTCTCCGGCGTCCAGGGCATCACCGACCTCATCACCACCCCCGGCCTGATCAACCTCGACTTCGCCGACGTCAAGTCGGTCATGTCCGAGGCCGGTTCGGCCCTCATGGGCATCGGCTCGGCCCGCGGCGACGACCGCGCGGTGGCCGCCGCCGAGATGGCGATCTCCTCGCCGCTGCTGGAGGCCTCCATCGACGGCGCCCGCGGCGTCCTGCTCTCCATCTCCGGCGGCTCCGACCTCGGCCTGTTCGAGATCAACGAAGCGGCCCAGCTGGTCAGCGAGGCCGCCCACCCCGAGGCCAACATCATCTTCGGCGCGGTCATCGACGACGCCCTCGGCGACGAGGTCCGGGTCACCGTGATCGCGGCCGGCTTCGACGGCGGCCAGCCGCCGGCGCGCCGGGACAACGTCCTCGGCTCGGCCTCCTCGGCCCCCCGCCGCGAGGAACCCGCGCCGGTGCGCCAGCCCGAGAGCCGCCCGAGCTTCGGCTCGCTCGGCAGCGTGACGCCGAAGGAGGAGCCGGAGCCCCCGGCCCCCGAGCCGGTGCACGACGTCCCGGCCACCCCGGCCGTCCCGCCGGCGCCGCGGACCTACACGGACAGCGCCGCAGAGGAACTGGACGTACCGGACTTCCTGAAGTGATAGGGCGGCACGACACCGTGAGCGGCGCGCACTTCGCCTTCACCGACCGGTGGGGCGGGGTGAGCGCCGTTCCGTACGAGGAGCTGAACCTCGGCGGCGCGGTCGGCGACGACCCCGCGGCCGTCCGCGCCAACCGGGAACTGGCCGCGAGGTCCCTGGGACTCGACCCGGCCCGGGTGGTCTGGATGAACCAGGTCCACGGCGACGACATCGCCGTGGTGGACGGACCGTGGACCACCGACCCCACCCCGCCGGTCGACGGCCTGGTCACCGCCGTTCGCGGTCTGGCGCTCGCCGTGCTGACCGCCGACTGCGTGCCGGTGCTGCTGGCCGATCCGGTCGCCGGGGTGGTCGCCGCGGCGCACGCGGGAAGGCCCGGCATGGTCAAGGGGGTCGTCCCCGCCGCCGTCGAGGCGATGCGGTCGCTCGGCGCCGAACCGGCCCGGATCGTCGCCCGCACCGGGCCGGCCGTCTGCGGCCGGTGCTACGAGGTGCCGGAGGCGATGCGCGCCGAGGTGGCCGCCGTCGAGCCGGCGGCGCACGCCGAGACGAGCTGGGGCACGCCGGCGCTCGACGTGGGCGCCGGGGTGCACGCGCAGCTCGAACGGCTCGGGGTGCACGACCGGGAGCGCTCGCCGGTGTGCACACGGGAGTCGGCCGATCACTTCTCGTACCGCCGCGACCGCACCACCGGTCGGCTCGCGGGCTACGTCTGGCTGGACTGATGGGGCATGACGGAACGTAAGGACGAACTCGCCGGGAATCTGGCGCGGGTGGAGGAGCGCATCGCGACCGCGTGCGCCGCCGCCGGCCGTGAGCGCGAGGAGGTGACCCTCATCGTGGTCACCAAGACCTACCCGGCCTCCGACGTGCGGCTCCTGGCGGACCTCGGGGTGCGCCAGGTCGCCGAGAACCGCGACCAGGAGGCGGGGCCGAAGTCCGCCGAGTGCGCCGACCTGCCGCTCAGTTGGCACTTCGTCGGTCAACTCCAGACCAACAAGGTCCGCTCGGTCGTGGGATACGCGGACTTCGTGCAGTCCGTCGACCGGCTGCGGCTGGTCACGGCGCTGTCGAAGGAGGCGGTGCGCGCCGGGCGCGAGGTGGGCTGTCTGATCCAGGTCGCGCTGGACGCGGGCGAGAGCGCCCGCGGCGAGCGCGGGGGCGTGGCGCCCGGCGGGATCGGGGAGTTGGCCGACGCGATCGCCTCGGCCGAGGGGCTGCGGCTCGGCGGACTGATGACCGTCGCGCCGCTGACCGGGGAGTACGCGGGCCGTCAACGGGCGGCGTTCGAACGGCTCATGGATTTGTCGACCCGCCTGCGCGTGAACCATCCGGCTGCCACCATGGTCTCGGCAGGGATGAGCGGGGACCTCGAACAGGCCGTGGCGGCCGGAGCGACACATGTGCGCGTCGGCACCTCGGTACTCGGAGTCCGCCCCGGGCTCGGGTAACGTCGCCAGGAAGTCGGACCACAGCAGAAAATATGGTCAATACCGCCGAAGAAGGCGCAACGACCTAGTGGATCGCGGGGACTTCGCGGTCGTCAGCGGATCCACCACAGAGCGGAGGACTCAGAGCATGGCCGGCGCGATGCGCAAGATGGCGGTCTACCTCGGCCTCGTGGAGGACGATGGGTACGACGGCCGGGGTTTCGACCCCGATGACGACTTCGAACCCGAACTCGACCCGGAGCCCGAGCGGGACCGCCGACGGCACGAGCCGGCGCACCAGCCGCACGGGGCACATCAGCCGCAAAGGGACGAACCGGTACGCGTGGTGCAGCCTCCGGCACCCCGCGAACCCGTGTCGCATTCCGCTTCGCTTCCGGCGGAATCCGGGCGTCCGGCGCGCATCGCGCCCGTGGCATCCATCACACAAGAACGCGCGAGCCTGGAGAAGAACGCACCGGTGATCATGCCCAAGGTCGTGTCCGAACGTGAGCCGTACCGGATCACCACACTTCACCCCCGGACCTACAACGAGGCCCGTACCATCGGGGAACACTTCCGTGAGGGCACCCCGGTGATCATGAATCTGACTGAGATGGACGACACAGACGCGAAGCGACTTGTCGACTTCGCGGCCGGTTTGGTGTTTGGTCTTCACGGCAGCATCGAGCGGGTGACACAGAAGGTGTTCCTGTTGTCGCCTGCTAACGTCGATGTCACGGCGGAGGACAAGGCCCGCATCGCAGAGGGCGGGTTCTTCAACCAGAGCTGAGACACACCGCTGGAAGACAGGCACGGAGCAGGGGAGAGGGAAGCACCGATCATGGGCGTGGCCATGGAGGTTCTCTACATCGCGCTGATGGTGTTCCTCATCGTGCTGATCTTCCGATTGGTCATGGACTACGTGTTCCAGTTCGCCCGCTCGTGGCAACCCGGCAAGGCGATGGTGGTCGTTCTCGAGGCCACCTACACTGTCACCGATCCACCGTTGAAGCTTCTGCGGCGGTTCATCCCGCCGTTGCGTCTCGGGGGCGTGGCGCTCGACCTGTCCTTCTTCGTTCTGATGATCATCGTCTACATCCTGATCTACATCGTGGGGAACCTCGCGACGTGACTGTGGACGATACGGTCTTGCCGACTGCCGATGACTACGTTGAGGTGAAGAGATGCCGTTGACCCCCGAGGACGTGCGGAACAAGCAGTTCACGACCGTCCGCCTCCGAGAAGGCTATGACGAGGACGAGGTCGATGCCTTCCTCGACGAGGTCGAAGCCGAGCTGACCCGTCTGCTCCGCGAGAACGAGGACCTGCGCGCCAAGCTGGCCGCCGCCACGCGCGCGGCCGCCCAGAACCAGCAGAACATGCGCAAGCCCCCGGAGCAGCAGGACCAGCAGCACCCGCAGCAGCAGGGCGGGATGCCGCAGCAGGGCGGTATGCCCCAGCAGGGCGGTATGCCGCAGCAGGGCATGCGAGGTCCCGGGGCTCCGGTGCCCGCCGGGATATCGGGCCCGCCGCAGCAGCAGATGGGCGGCCCCATGGGTGGCCCGCCCCAGCTGCCGAGCGGTGCCCCGCAGCTGCCCGCCGGCCCCGGCGGACAGGGCCCGCAGGGCCCCGGCCCCATGGGTCAGGGTCCTGGTCCGATGGGCCAGGGACCCGGTCCGATGGGCCAGGGTCCGATGCAGGGCCAGATGGGTCCGGGCCCGATGGGTGGCCCCGGTCCCATGGGCGGCCCCGGCCCGATGGGTCAGGGTCCTGGTGGCGACAGCGCCGCACGCGTTCTGTCGCTGGCCCAGCAGACCGCCGACCAGGCGATCGCGGAGGCCCGTTCCGAGGCCAACAAGATCGTCGGCGAGGCGCGTTCCCGGGCCGAGGGCCTGGAGCGGGACGCCCGCGCCAAGGCGGACGCGCTGGAGCGGGACGCGCAGGAGAAGCACCGCGTCGCGATGGGCTCCCTGGAGTCCGCCCGCGCCACGCTGGAGCGCAAGGTCGAGGACCTGCGCGGCTTCGAGCGCGAGTACCGTACGCGTCTGAAGTCGTACCTGGAGTCGCAGCTGCGTCAGCTGGAGACCCAGGCCGACGACTCGCTGGCGCCGCCGCGCACTCCGGCCACCGCCTCGCTGCCGCCGTCCCCGGCGCCGTCGATGGCTCCGGCCGGTGCGAGCGCCCCGTCGTACGGCGGGAACCAGGGCATGGGCGGTGCGCCGAGCCCGTCCGGGCCGTCCTACGGCGGTCAGCAGCAGATGTCCCCGGCGATGACCCAGCCGATGGCGCCCGTACGGCCGCAGGGGCCGTCTCCGATGGGACAGGCGCCGTCGCCGATGCGGGGCTTCCTCATCGACGAGGACGACAACTGAGGCGGCGGCCCTGAAGGGCCCCACCTAGGCGTCGGCAGCCTGCAGAACGGCCCCGGAGGTTCTCCTCCGGGGCCGTTCTCGTGTGCCGGGGGGTGCCGTGTCCTCGGCGGGGAGTGTCTGATCCCCGCCGCCCCTGCCCTTGCCGTCCCCTCCGGGGGCTGCGCCCCTTCGACCGCGGCGGGGCACGGGGGCGGGGGCGCGTCGTTCGGTGCGGGTGGGTGGGGGCTGTCGCGCGGTTCCCCGCGCCCCTCAGAACGCGCGGTTCCCCGCGCCCCTTTTCCCGGGGGCGGGGAACTGCGCGAAACGGGGGGCTGAGGGCGCAGCCCCCAGGGCGGTCACGCCTTGCGGAGCCGGAAGGTCAGGGACAGGCCCTCGTCGGTGAAGGCCTCGCCGTACGTCTCGTCCGCCTCGCCCTGGGCGAAGTCCGTGGCGAGGACCTCGTCCGCGATCAGTCCGGCGTGCTCCGACAGCGCAGCGATGACCGCGGGGTCCGTCGACGTCCACCGCAGAGCGATCCGGTCGGCGACGTCCAGACCGCTGTTCTTGCGCGCCTCCTGGATGAGCCGGATCGCGTCCCGCGCGAGCCCGGCCTGCCGCAGCTCCTCCGTGATCTCCAGGTCCAGCGCCACCGTCGCACCCGACTCGGACGCGACCGACCACCCCTCACGCGGGGTCTCCGTGATGATCACCTCGTCCGGAGCGAGATCGACGGTCTCCCCGCCGACCTCCACCGACGCCGTTCCCTCGCGCAGCGACAGCGACAGCGCGGCGGCGTCGGCCGCGGCGATCGCCTTCGCCACGTCCTGCACCCGCTTGCCGAACCGCTTGCCGAGCGCCCGGAAGTTGGCCTTCGCGGTGGTGTCCACCAGTGACCCGCCGACCTCGGACAGCGACGCCAGCGAGGAGACGTTCAGCTCCTCGGTGATCTGCGCGTGCAGCTCGGGGTGCAGGGACTCGAAGCCCGCCACCGCGACCAGCGCCCGCGACAGCGGCTGACGCGTCTTGACGCCCGACTCCGCGCGCGTGGCCCGCCCCAGTTCCACCAGCCGCCGGACCAGCACCATCTGCTGCGACAGCTCCGGGTCGATCGCCGACAGGTCGGCCTCGGGCCAGGAGGCGAGGTGCACCGACTCCGGGGCGCCCGGCGTCACCGGCACGACCAGGTCCTGCCAGACCCGCTCGGTGATGAACGGGGTCAGCGGCGCCATCAGCTTGGTCACCGTCTCGACGACCTCGTGCAGTGTGCGCAGCGCGGCCTTGTCGCCCTGCCAGAAGCGGCGGCGCGACCGGCGGACGTACCAGTTGGACAGGTCGTCGACGAACGCGGACAGCAGCTTGCCGGCCCGCTGCGTGTCGTAGGCCTCCAGGGCCTGGGTGACCTGGTCGGTCAGCGCGTGCAGCTCGCTGAGCAGCCAGCGGTCCAGCAGCGGCCGGTCGGCCGGGGCCGGGTCCGCCCCGCTCGGCGCCCAGTTCGACGTGCGGGCGTACAGGGCCTGGAAGGCGACCGTGTTCCAGTAGGTCAGCAGCGTCTTGCGGACGACCTCCTGGATGGTGCCGTGACCGACCCGGCGGGCCGCCCACGGGGAGCCGCCGGCTGCCATGAACCAGCGCACCGCGTCCGCGCCGTGCTGGTCCATCAGCGGGATCGGCTGGAGGATGTTGCCCAGGTGCTTGGACATCTTGCGGCCGTCCTCGGCCAGGATGTGGCCCAGGCACACGACGTTCTCGTACGACGACCGGTCGAAGACCAGGGTGCCGACGGCCATCAGCGTGTAGAACCAGCCGCGGGTCTGGTCGATCGCCTCGGAGATGAACTGCGCCGGGTAGCGGCTCTCGAACAGCTCCTTGTTCTTGTACGGGTATCCCCACTGCGCGAACGGCATCGAGCCCGAGTCGTACCAGGCGTCGATGACCTCCGGCACGCGCGTGGCCGTCGCCCCGCAGCCGTCCTGCGGGCAGGCGAAGGTGACCTCGTCGATGAACGGGCGGTGCGGGTCCAGGCCCGACTGGTCGGCGCCGGTCAGCCCGGTCAGTTCCGCGCGGGAGCCGACGCAGGTGAGGTGGCCCTCCTCGCAGCGCCAGATGGGCAGCGGGGTGCCCCAGTAGCGGTTGCGGGACAGCGCCCAGTCGATGTTGTTGGTCAGCCAGTCGCCGAAGCGGCCGTGCTTGACCGTCTCCGGGAACCAGTTGGTCTTCTCGTTCTCCTCCAGCAGCCGGTCCTTGACCGCCGTGGTGCGGATGTACCAGGACGGCTGTGCGTAGTACAGCAGCGCGGTGTGGCAGCGCCAGCAGTGCGGGTAGCTGTGCTCGTAGGGCAGGTGCTTGAAGAGCAGACCGCGCTCGGCGAGGTCCGCGGTGAGCTTCTCGTCGGCCTTCTTGAAGAAGACGCCGCCCACCAGCGGGACCTCCTCCTCGAAGGTGCCGTCGGGGCGCACCGGGTTGACGACCGGCAGGCCGTAGGCGCGGCAGACCTTGAGGTCGTCCTCACCGAAGGCGGGGGACTGGTGGACCAGACCCGTACCGTCCTCGGTCGTCACGTACTCGGCGTTCACCACGAAGTGCGCCGGAGCCGGTCCGTGCCCGTCGGTCCCGTCGCCGGCGCCCGGGAACTCGATCAGCTCGAACGGCCGCTGGTACGTCCAGCGCTCCATCTCCGCGCCCGTGAAGGACTGCCCGGTGGTCTCCCAGCCCTCGCCGAGCGCCTTGGCGACCAGCGGCTCGGCGACGACCAGCTTCTCCTCGCCGTTCGTCGCGACGACGTAGGTCACCTCGGGGTGGGCGGCGACCGCCGTGTTGGACACCAGGGTCCACGGGGTCGTCGTCCACACCAGCAGCGCGGCCTCGCCGGCCAGCGGGCCGGAGGTCAGCGGGAAGCGGACGTAGACCGAGGGGTCCACGACCGTCTCGTAGCCCTGCGCCAGCTCGTGGTCGGACAGGCCGGTGCCGCAGCGCGGGCACCAGGGGGCCACGCGGTGGTCCTGGACCAGCAGGCCCTTGCCGAAGATCTCCTTCAGCGACCACCACACCGACTCCACGTACTCGGGGTCCATGGTGCGGTAGGCGTCGTCCAGGTCGACCCAGTAGCCCATGCGGGTCGTCAGCTCGGCGAACGCGTCGGTGTGTCGGGTCACCGACTCACGGCACTTGGCGTTGAACTCGGCGATGCCGTACGCCTCGATGTCCTGCTTGCCGCTGAACCCCAGCTCCTTCTCGACCGCCAGCTCCACCGGCAGGCCGTGGCAGTCCCAGCCGGCCTTGCGTGCCACGTGGTAGCCGCGCATGGTGCGGAAGCGGGGGAAGACGTCCTTGAAGACGCGCGCCTCGATGTGGTGGGCGCCCGGCATGCCGTTGGCGGTGGGCGGGCCCTCGTAGAAAACCCACTCGGGGCGGCCCTCGGACTGCTGAAGGCTCTTGGCGAAGATCTTCTGCTCGCGCCAGAAGTCGAGCACCGCGTGTTCGAGCGCGGGCAGGTCGACCTGGGCGGGCACCTGGCGGTACTGCGGCTGCGTGTTCAACGAGCTTCCTCCGGCGGACGTGCTGCCTTCCGTCGGAGGGACGAGAGCCTTCGTGCTTCCTACGCCGTGTGCGGCGCGCTCCCGCGGTACCACCCTCCTTGGCCCCCCGGTGCGCCGTACGCGCCGACGAGCCCCCTCATTGGGGTCGCGATGCCGGTTCTACCGGCCCCGCGGCCTCGCGGGGCGTTCTTCCGGCGGCTCCGGGGTGATCTTCACGTCGCGCTCGCCCCCGGGCTCCCACCGTCCCCGGGTCGCTCTGGGCTGCGTACGCCGCTACTCGTCCCCATCCACGCTTCTCGCTGCGCCCCAGTGTACGGCGCGCCGCGGACAGCGGCCGACCGGATTTCCGCACGGGGCCGTCCGGTCCCGCGGTCCGGGACGGCGCGGGGCCGTGCGGCGCGGGGACCGGCGGGCGCGCGCGGTGACCCGAACGGCGCGCGGGACGGTGTCCGGATCGTGGCGGGCGCGGCCGGCCGGATTACCCGGCGGGGAGCGGGGCACAACGCATGCATGCCTGCCGAGCGGTACCCGTGAGGCGGGCGCATCGGGCGGCGTGCCCCGTTGCCGCGCGACCCGTGTCGATTTATCGTCCCAGCACGATTCTTCTGGGACGATCACAATATGTGAAGGGGCCGCGGCCATGGTGGTGAGGAAGACCGCCGAGCAGTCGGCGTCCGTCAGGACGAGCGCGGGAACCGCGGCCGGGAAGCCGGCGGCCCCCACGAAACGCACCGCACGCGCGCGCGAGGACGCCGGCGCCCCCGCGGCCGCCGACGCGCCCTCGTCCGCCGGCCGCGACCAGACCGGCCGCGACCAGACCGGCCCCGCGGCCGCCGGGACACCGCCCGGGAGGCGGACGGCGGGTGCGGACGGAACCCACCGGCGGAACGGAGCCCGCCGCAAGGGTGCGGAAGGCGCCGGTGTGGGCAGGAAGAGCACGGGCAAGAAGGCGGGCGCGGCTCGGACCGCGGAGCAGACGGGAGTCACGACGGTGGTTGCGAAGAAGACCCCTGGTACGGCGGCCACGGCGGACACCTCCGCCGTCCCCAAGGCGCGCCTCGCCGCCGCGGCCGAGCCCGGCGACCTCGCGGTACGGCCGGGCGAGGACCCGTGGACCGCGGAGGAGGTCGACGAGGCCCGCGCGGAACTGCAGTCCGAGACGGAACGGCTGCGCACCGAGATCACCTCGTCCGAGGAGTCCCTGGCGGGCCTGATGCGGGACTCCGGCGACGGCGCGGGCGACGACGACGCCGACACCGGCACCAAGAACATCACGCGCGAGCACGAGATGGCCCTCGCCGCCAACGCCCGCGAGATGCTCGTCCAGACCGAGCGCGCCCTGGACCGGCTGGACGCCGGCACCTACGGCCTGTGCGAGAACTGCGGCGACCCCATCGGCAAGGCCCGCATGCAGGCCTTCCCGCGCGCCACCCTGTGCGTGGAGTGCAAGCAGAAGCAGGAACGCCGGTACTGAACCGGGTCCGGGGCGTGCCGTACCCTCGTCCTCAGTCAGGTACCTAGGTCGAGGGACTCACGTGGCAGAGGCGGAGCGCATCATCGGTACGCCGGACGACACCCCGGAGGCGGAGCGGCCCGGGCAGCGGCCGGGCGCACGGTCGGGGCCGGGCGAGCCGTCCGGCCCCGACGGCACGACAGCCGGCACGGACGGCACGGCCCCGGCCTCCGCCGCGTCCTCGGCCGCCGAGGCGTCGCCCCGCGCGGGCGCACAGCCGGCGCCGGACGCGGCCGGGCCCGAGCGTCCCCGCCGCGGGCGCCGGATCGCCGTGCTGTTCACGGTCGCGGCGTTCGCGTACGCCCTCGACCTGGTCAGCAAGCTGCTGGTGGTCGCCAAGCTGGAGCACCACGCGCCCGTGCGGGTCGTCGGGGACTGGCTCCAGCTGGAGGCGATCCGCAACTCGGGGGCCGCCTTCAGCTTCGGCGAGGCCTACACCGTGATCTTCACGGTGATCGCCGCCGCCGTGATCGTGGTGATCGTCCGGCTGGCCCGCAAGCTGTACAGCCTGCCCTGGGCGATCGCCCTCGGCCTGCTGCTCGGCGGCGCGCTCGGCAACCTCACCGACCGGATCTTCCGCTCGCCGGGCGTGTTCAAGGGCGCGGTCGTCGACTTCATCTCGCCCAAGCACTTCGCCGTCTTCAACCTCGCCGACTCGGCGATCGTGTGCGGCGGCATCCTGATCGTGCTGCTCTCCTTCCGCGGCCTGGACCCGGACGGGACCGTCCACAAGGACTGAGCCGGACAGGCTGCCGTTCGGGAGCACCACGGCCGTCCGGCATACTCGACGGGTGAGCACGCTTCCCGAGATCCGTACCCTGCCCGTGCCCGACGGCCTGGAGGGCGAGCGCGTCGACGCCGCCATCTCCCGCATGTTCGGCTTCTCCCGTACGAAGGCGGCCGAGCTGGCCGCGGCGGGCAAGGTGCTGGTCGACGGCACGGCGGTCGGCAAGTCCGAGCGGGTGCGCGGCGGCGCCTGGCTGGAGGTCGAGATGCCGCAGGCGCCCGCGCCCGTGCAGGTCGTCGCCGAGCCGGTCGAGGGCATGGAGATCGTGCACGACGACGACGACGTCGTGGTGATCGTCAAGCCGGTCGGCGTCGCCGCCCACCCCAGCCCCGGCTGGAGCGGCCCCACCGTCATCGGCGGGCTGGCCGCCGCCGGGTACCGGATCTCCACCTCCGGCGCCGCCGAGCGCCAGGGCATCGTGCACCGCCTCGACGTGGGCACCTCCGGTCTGATGGTGGTCGCCAAGTCCGAGTACGCGTACACGTCGCTCAAGCGCCAGTTCAAGGAGCGCACGGTCGACAAGCGCTACCACACCCTGGTCCAGGGCCACCCCGACCCGACCAGCGGCACCATCGACGCGCCCATCGGCCGGCACCCGAACCACGACTACAAGTGGGCGGTCACCGCCGACGGCAAGCCGTCCGTGACGCACTACGACCTGATCGAGGCGTTCCGCGCCGCCTCCCTGCTCGACGTGAAGCTGGAGACCGGCCGCACCCACCAGATCCGCGTCCACATGGCGGCCCACCGCCACCCCTGCGTCGGCGACCTGACCTACGGCGCCGACCCCACGCTCGCCAAGCGGCTGAAGCTGACCCGGCAGTGGCTGCACGCGGTGCGGCTCGGCTTCGAGCACCCCGGCGACGGCCAGTGGGTGGAGTTCGCCAGCGACTACCCCGCAGACCTCCAGCAGGCCCTGGACCAGGTCCGCGAGGAGACCTACGCATGAGCCCCTCCACCGAGGCGTACGAGGTGCGCCCCGCCGGGAGTCCCGCCGACCGCGAGGCCTGCTTCGCGGTCCGCAAGGAGGTCTTCGTCGCCGAGCAGGGCGTCGACGAGGAGATCGAGTACGACGCGTACGACGCCGTCGCCGTGCACGTCCTCGCCGTCCGCGCGGACGGCGTGCCGCTGGGCACCGGCCGGCTGCTGCACGGCGAGGCGGCCGCGGCGAAGACCGGTGGCGAGGCGGGCGTCGGCTCCCTCGGGCGGCTCGCCGTCGTCAGGGAGGCCCGCGGACTGGGCGTCGGCGTCGCCCTGGTGCGCGCCGTCGAGGAGGCGGCACGCGCGCGCGGCCTCACGGCCGTCGATCTGCACGCGCAGACGCACGCCCTCGGCTTCTACGAGCGGCTCGGCTACACCGCGTACGGACCGCAGTTCCCGGACGCCGGCATTCCGCACCGCGCGATGCGGCGCGCCCTCTAGGGCCGCCGCGGAGGCGGGCGCGGCGGTCCGGCCGCCGCGCGGGGGAACGGCCCGTGGCCCCCGAAGAGGCCGGTGAGCTGGGTGGCATGGCAGGCTTGAGGTCTGCCGTGTGATCGTCCGACCTCCCGGAGCGCTGACCGTGGATCAGTTGGCCCTGCTGTTCATCGTGCTGCTCGGGGCCGTGATCAGTGTCCCGGTCGGCGACCGGCTCGGGCTGCCCGCGCCGGTGCTGATGACCCTCCTCGGGATCGTGCTGGCGCTCCTGAAGTTCGTGCCGAACGTCGACATCCCGCCCGAGCTGATCCTGCCCGCGCTGCTGCCGCCGCTGCTCTACGCCGCCGTGCGGCGCACCTCCTGGCGGCAGTTCGCGGCGAACAAACGGCCGATCTTCCTGCTGGCCGTCGCGTTGGTGTTCGTCACCACGATCTGTGTCGCCGCCGTCGCCCACACCATCGTGCCGGGACTGCCGGTGGCCGCCGCGGTGGCGCTCGGCGCGCTGGTCGCCCCGCCCGACCCGGTCGCCGCCACCGCCGTCGCCGGACAGCTCGGGCTGCCCCGCCGCCTGGTGTCGATCCTGGAGGGCGAGGGCCTGTTCAACGACGTCACCGCCATCGTGCTCTACCACGTGGCGATCGCCGCCGCGGTCAGCGGCGAGTTCTCGGTCTGGCGGGCCGGGCTCGACCTGGTGCTGTCCGCCGTGGTCGCGCTGATCATCGGTGTGGCGCTCGGCTGGGGCGCCAACAAGATGCTGGACCGGCTCGGCGACCCCACCCTCCAGATCGGCCTGACCCTGCTGGTGCCGTACGCGTCCTACGTCCTGGCGGAGGAACTGCACGGCTCCGGCGTCCTCGCCGTGCTGACCACCGCGATGTTCCTCGCCGAGTACGCCGCCGACGCCGACGACGTGCTGTCCCGGCTGGCCGGGCACACCGTCTGGGACGTCGTCGACACCCTCGTCACCGGCGTCGCCTTCGGACTGATCGGCCTGGAGCTGCACAACGCCATCAGGACCGCCTCCGGCCGCTGGCACGAACTGCTCGGCTGGGCGGGACTCGTCGTCGCCGTGGTGGTGCTCGTACGGCTGCTGTGGCTGCTGCCGGCGACCTGGCTCACCAAACGCCTGCACGCGCTGCGCGACACCGACGAGGACATCCCGACCAGCTGGCGGGAGACCGTCGTCATGTGGTGGTCCGGGATGCGCGGCGTGGCCTCGGTGGCGCTGGCGCTCGCCATCCCGCTGAAGACGGAGACCGGCGCCCCCTTCCCCGACCGCGACGAGATCATCTTCATCGCCTTCGGGGTCATCATGGCGACCCTCGTCGTCCAGGGCCTCACCCTGCCCTGGCTGGTCAGGAAGCTGGGGGTGCGGGCCGACACCGAGCGCGAGAAGGAGTTCGAGAAGCAGCTCGCGGTACGGGCGGCCAAGGCGGCCAAGCGGCGGCTGCGCGAGATCGAGTCGGTCGAGGACCTGCCCGAGGAGCTGTCCGAGCAGATGCTGCGCCGCGCCTTCGAGATCGGGCTGCGCATCAACCCGCAGATCGGGGACGAGGAGCGCCGGGAGGCGCAGGAGAACCGGGTACGGCGGATCAGGCGGGTGCGGCGGATCCAGAACGAGATGCTGAGCGCGGCGCGGCACGAGGTGCTGGCCGCCCGCAGCGAGCCCGGCGCCGACCCGGAGATCGTGGACCGGGTGCTGCGCCACCTGGACGTGCGCAGCCTGCGCTGACGTCCGCCGGGCGCCTCGAGGGGACCGTCGGCAGCCGGTCTGGTCGTGCGGTCCGAGCCGGTCGTGCGTCCGCCGTCGTGACGGTCCCGTGATTCCCTTGTCGTGGGCAGGGGCGGCCCCCGGGTCTTTCGTGTGGATCATCCCGGGTTCGCGGGCCCCGGCACCGTGCCTCGCCGCGTTGGCGTCGGTTGCCGTGGCTCCGCCATGACGCCCTCCTCCGCCTTGCGCGGCACGGCTCCTTCATCCGGCCTGATCCGGACGAGAGACCCTAGGCTCGGGAGCATGACTCGCAACGTGGTGATCAGTGGTGGCGGTACGGGGATCGGGCTGGCCGCGGCGCAGACGTTCGCGGCCGACGGAGACCGGGTCCTGCTGCTCGGCCGACGGGAGGAGGTGCTGCGGAAGGCGGACGTGCCCGGGGCGCTCACCTTCGCGGCCGACGTCGGTGATGTGGCCGGGGCGCGCCGGGTGGCCCGGTTCGTGGCCGACGAGCTCGGCGCGGTGGACGTGCTGGTCCACGGCGCCGGGGGGACCGGTCAGCTGGAGCCCCGGGTGGAGCGGGACGATCCGCTCGCCCTCGTCGCCGACAACTGGAACGTCAACTTCCGTCTCAACACGCTGACCGCGGTGCTCCTCACCGAGGCCCTGAAGGACCGGCTCGCCGAGCCCGGCGGACGGGTGCTGTTCCTCAGCTCCATCGCCGCCTACCGGGGCTCGGGCACCGGCGCCTACGCCGCGTCCAAGGCGGCCCTGCACCCCTACGCCCACGATCTGGCGCGCCAGTTGGGCCCGCGCGGGATCATGGTGAACGTGGTGGCGCCCGGCTACATCGAGGACACCGAGTTCTTCGGCGACGCGATGGACGAGGCCCGCCGCGAGCGGCTGATCGCCGAGACCTCCGACGGCCGGGCCGGGACCCCGGGCGACGTGGCCGCCACCCTGCACTGGCTGGCCTCCCCGGCGGCCGGCCACGTCACCTCGCAGATCATCCAGGTCAACGGCGGCGCGGAACGCGGCCACTGAGCCGACGGCGCCTCACCGGCGCCCCGGCCCCGGCCTGCCGACGGACTCGGCGCGGACCCCGTCACGGGTCCGGCCGTCGTCCTTGTCCAGCACGGGCCGGGGCCGCTCCACGCCGTCGCCGGCGGGCGCGTCGTCCTTGGCACGGCCCTGCGGCGGCACCGCGTGCGCCGTGTTGACGCGGGGCAGCGCGTAGGGGTGCTCCGCGCACAGCCAGCGGATCATCTCCTCACGCACCGCGACCCGCACGGTGAAGATGTCGTCGGCGTCCTTCGCCGTCACCAGCGCCCGCACCTCGATGGTGTTCGGGGTGGTGTCCGTGACGTACAGGTTGTAGGCGCGGCCGTCCCAGGCCGGGCACTCGCGCACGATGTCGCGCAGCTTCGTGCGCATCGCCTCCAGCGGCGCGGAGTGGTCCAGGTGCCAGAAGACGGTGCCGGTCATCTGCGGGGTGCCGCGCGACCAGTTCTCGAACGGGTTGGCCGTGAAGTACGACACCGGCATGGTGATCCGGCGCTCGTCCCAGGTGCGCACCGTCAGATAGGTCAGCGTGATCTCGTCCACCGTGCCCCACTCGCCGTCGACGACCACGGTGTCGCCGATGCGCACCATGTCGCCGAAGGCGATCTGCAACCCGGCGAACATGTTGCTCAGCGTGGACTGCGCGGCGACGCCCGCGACGATGCCGAGGATGCCGGCCGAGGCCAGCAGCGAGGCCCCGGCCGCGCGCATCGCGGGGAAGGTCAGCAGCATCGACGCGGCGGCCACGACGATGACGACCGCCGAGACCACGCGCATGATCAGCTCGACCTGGGTGCGCACCCGGCGCACCCGGGCCGGGTCGCGGTGCGCGCGGGCGCTGGCGTAGCGCGAGTACGAGGTCTCGACTATGGCCCCGGCGATCCGGATCGCCAGCCAGGCGGCCGATCCGATCAGCACCAGCGT
This sequence comes from Streptomyces sp. NPDC093260, assembly GCF_040683715.1. NCBI lineage: Bacteria > Bacillati > Actinomycetota > Actinomycetes > Kitasatosporales > Streptomycetaceae > Streptomyces > Streptomyces sp. NPDC093260. The sequence goes on along the minus strand of NZ_JBFBEK010000006.1, from coordinate 148,965 downwards.
CAGCGTCCGGCCGATCCCGGCCCGGTGTTCCAGGAGCAGCTTTGCCTGGTCGTAGGAGCCTCTGAGCAGGGCGGCGCACAGGACGAGTTGATAGGGCACGCGGGCACGGCGCAACAGGCCCCACAAGGGTGTCTCGTGGTGCCGTTCGTCGGCCTTGCGCAGCAGCAGGTCGGTGGCCCAGCCGACGAGCAGCGTGACCAGCACCGAGCCGCCGATCACGGCAAGCGGGCGGAGTACGTTCTCCATGCCTGCGCTCCTAACCGGAGCCGGCCGGGCATGAACATGTGTCTTCGCCGCGTTCGCGGGTAGCGCCGGTGCGGTGTGGCGAGGCTTACGCCCGCCCGTGCCCGCGCACGGCGGTGGCCGGCCGTGCCGGGCGTGGTCGTGCCCGGCTGGCACCATGGCCTCATGAACATCGTGCTCTTCCACTCGACCCAGGGCCTCAGGCCCGCCGTGCGCGAGGCCGCGGACCGGCTGCGCGCCGCCGGGCACGAGGTGTGGACCCCGGACCTCTTCGAGGGGCGTACGTTCGACTCGGTCGAGGAGGGCATGGCCTTCAAGGACGGCGTCGGCAAGGACGAGCTGCTCAGACGGGCCGTGCTGGCGGCGGCGCCCTACTCGGAACGGGGTCTGGTGTACGCCGGGTTCTCGCTCGGCGCCTCGATCGCGCAGACCCTCGCCCTCGGCGACGAGAAGGCGCGCGGTCTGCTGCTCCTGCACGGTACCTCGGACATCGCGCCGAACGCGGCCGTGGACGAGCTGCCGGTCCAGCTGCACGTGGCCGAGCCCGACCCGTTCGAGACGGACGACTGGCTGAGCGCCTGGTACCTCCAGATGGGCCGGACCGGCGCCGACGTGGAGATCTACCGCTACCCGGGGGCCGGCCACCTCTACACCGACCCCGGCATGCCGGACTACGACGAGGAGGCGGCCGAGGCCACCTGGCGGGTGGCCCTCGGCTTCCTCGACAGCCTGTAGACGGCGCCCGGTCCTCGGGCGGCCCGCAAGAGGGCGGCTCGCGGGGCCGGCCCGGCTACACCGGGTCGTAGGTCCTCTCGACCTTCTGCGTGCCGCTGCGGGTGCGGTACGAACGCGTCCAGGACGAGGTCGCGTTCGGGTCCGTGCGGTCGGAGACGACGTAGTAGTCCATCTGCGCGCGCTCGGCGGTGACGTCCAGGACGCCGTAGCCGTGGCGGTCGGTGTCGACCCAGTGGACGTGCCGGTTGGCGGCCTGGATGACCGGCGCCGCCACCGCCGAGACCGCGCCCTCGGGCACCTTGACGATGTCGTCGAGGTTGTCCGAGGTCAGCGAGGTGACCACGAACTCCGTGGCGGCCGACGCCGACAGCGGGTAGGTGCCGGCGTCCACCGGCACGTCGTTGGCCCACGCCATGTGGATGTCGCCGGTCAGGAAGACGGTGTTGCGGATGGCGTTGGTCCGCAGATGGGCCAGCAGTTCGCGGCGGTCGTCGGTGTAGCCGTCCCACTGGTCGCTGTTGATCGCCAGGCCCTCCTGCGGCAGCCCGAGCAGCTTCGCCAGCGGCTTGAGCAGGTCCGCGGAGAGCGAGCCGACGACGAACGGCGAGATCATCACCGAGTTGCCGACCAGCCGCCAGGTGGTGTCGGACGACGCGAGCCCGGCCTTGAGCCAGTCGAGCTGGGCGCGGCCGGTGATGGTGCGGTCCGGGTCGTCGACCGAGCCGCTGCCGGTGGAGGCCTGCTGGGAGCGGAACGAACGCAGGTCGAGCAGGGACAGATCGGCGAGCTTGCCGAAGCGCAGCCGGCGGTAGGTGGTGCCGGCGATCGCCGGGCGGACCGGCATCCACTCGAAGTAGGCCTGCTTGGCGGCGGCCTTGCGGTCGCTCCAGGCGCCCTCGGCGCCCTCGGTGTGGTTGACCGCGCCGCCCGACCAGGCGTTGTCGGCGAACTCGTGGTCGTCCCAGATCGCGATGACCGGCGCCCGGTGGTGCAGCGCCTGGAGGTCGGGGTCGGTCTTGTACGCGGCGTGCCGGGTCCGGTAGTCGGCGAGCGTGAGGATCTCGTTGGCCGGGGCGTGCGGGCGTACCACCTTGCCGCGCGCCGCGTACTCGCCCGACTTGTACTCGTAGATGTAGTCGCCGAGGTGCAGCCAGGCGTCCAGGTCGCCCCGGGCCGCGAGGTGCCGGTACGGCGAGAAGTAGCCGGCCTCCCAGTTGGCGCAGGAGACGACGCCGAAACGCAGCCCGGTGACGGCGGCGTCGTGCGCGGGGGCGGTGCGGGTGCGGGCGACGGGGGAGTCCGCGCCGCCGGCGGAGAAGCGGAACCAGTAGTCGGTGGCCGGTTCCAGGCCGCGTATGTCGGCCTTGACGGTGTGGTCGGAGGCGGCGGTGGCGGTGGTGGAGCCCCGGGCGACGACGTCCGTGAGCGCCTTGTCGCGGGCCACCACCCAGCTCACCTCGGTGTCCGGGCCGAGCCCGGAGCCCGGTACGGCCTCCTCGGCGGGGGTCACCCGGGTCCACAGCAGGACGCCGTCGGGCAACGGGTCTCCGGAGGCGACGCCGTGCAGGAAGGCGGCCGTCGCGGTGGCCGCCCGCGCGGGCGGCGCGGCGGCGAGGGGCGCCGCCAGCACGGCGCCCGCCGCCGCGGCCTTGACGACCGTACGGCGGCTCGGGGACAGCGGGTTGACGGTCTCGGGGCGCGAGCCGTCGTCCTTTATTGATCTGTATCGACTGGTCACGGGCGATCAGATTACTGATCAGTACGCACGGGAGCGGGCGAACGGCGAAAGTTCGCCCGCTCTTCACCGGTGATCAGCCCGGGCGTCCCCGCCTCCGGGGAGCGCCTCGCCCGCGCCCGGCGTCCGGGGCACGGCGGAGCGTAGGACCACGCCTTGCCGTACGTGGTGGCGCGGTACTCCGGGGCGCCGCCGACGCCGTCGCGGACGCAGCCCCGGACGGTCACCTCGACGCCCTCGCCGGTCGACAGGATCGCGTGGTCACCGCGAGATCATGTGAAGGGAACGCATACCTGACCCGGGCGGAGGGGGACGCACAGGCACGGCGGGAGAGGGCGGACGGCGAAAGCCGCGGCCACCGGCACGGGGACGCCAACGAGGCCGTGGCCACCCGACGCAGGAGGTGGCCACGGCCTCGCGCCGGGACGGGGTCAGCCCTTGAGGGCCGCGCCCACCACCGAGTTGAACTCGTCCACGGTCATCGGCGCGTTCTGCGAACCCGGAGGCGTGAGGATCTTGCCGTTCATGACGAGGCTCGGAGTGCCCGTCACGCCGTCCTTGTTGGTGTCCCAGCTCTTCGACATCGCCAGCGCCCAGGCGTCGTAGGTGCCGTTCTTCACCGCGTTCTGGAACTTGGCGTTGTTCTTCAGCGCGGGAACGGTGTCGGCGATCTTGATGAGGTAGGAGTCGTCCTTGAGCTTGTCGGTCGTCTCCTCCGGGTGCCACTTGGCGGAGTAGAGCGCGCTCTTGAACTCGAGGAACGCCTCGGGGCTCACGTTGAGGGCGGCGCCCAGGGCGCTCATCGCGTTCTTGGAGCCCTCGCCGCGCGAACCGATCGTGCCCTTGCCGAGCGCGTCGCCGTCGATGAACGTGCCGCCGATGAACTGCATCTTGAACTTGCCGTCGTCCAGGTCCTTCTTCAGGGTCGGGCCGACGGTCTGCTCGAACTGCGCGCACACGGGGCAGCGCGGGTCCTCGTAGACCTTGAGGGTCTTCTTGGCGGTGCTCTTGCCGATGATGACCGTCGAGCCGTTCTCACCGGTGGTGTTGGCCGGCGCGACGACCTTGTCGTCCTTCACGGCCTCCCAGTAGCCCGGCTTGTTGGCCTGGACGACGGCGTAGCCGATGCCGCCGGCCGCCGCCAGCACGGCGACGACCGAGCAGGCGACGATGACCTGCCGCTTCGCCTTGTCGCGCTTGGCCTGGCGCTCGCGCTCGGCGCGCAGCCGCTCCCGGGCCGCCGTCTTGGCGGTCTGGCTGTTCCGCTTGCTCATGGTGGTGTTCTCCTGGGGGACGCGCGGCCGGGCCGCGCGGGATTCGGTCGGTACCTGTCGTGCTCGGGGCGCCGTCGTCGCTCCGGGAGCCGGGCTTCGCGGACTCGGCCTTCGCGGACTCCGTCTTCGAGTACGCGGGCTTCAGGTACGCGGGCTTCGAGGGCTCCGCCTCGGGAAGCCGGCTCCGGGATGTCAGACGAGGGCGGCCGGGCGCGGCGGGCCGCGCCGTCCCAGGGAGTGGGCGAGGAGCAGGGCGCGCGGCCTGCCGCGGGGCGGCGCGGGCCGCACCGGCCGGGCCGCGGCGCGCTCGCGGTGGACCGCGACGGCGGCCACCGCCAGCAGCAGCGGCCGGAAGGTGAGCGCCGCCGCCGAGCGCAGCAGCCGGCTCAGGGCGCGTTCACCCCGGCGCAGCCAGGCCGCCGCGAGGAGGCCGACGCCGACGTGCGCGGCCAGCAGCAGCCAGGCGGTCGCCGGGTCGGCGTGCGCGAGCAGCGGCGCGAGCCGGTCGGTGTCCGTCCCGGTCATCCGGGCCAGCGGCGTGGCCACGTCGTGGCGGTTGCCGCACAGCACGTCCCAGCCGACCGAGCGCAGGGGCCCGGCGACCGGGCCGCCCGCGGGGCCGTAGCACAGGTGCTGGCCGGTGGTGAAGACCGTGTCGGCGGCCAGCTCCAGCGGGATCAGCAGGGCGGCGATCCGCCCGAAGCCGCGCTCGCGGCCGGCCAGGGCGTAGGCCAGCGTGAACACGGCGGCCGCGACGGCGGCCACCGTGTTCAGCGGCAGCGGGACCTGCGACAGCAGCACGTGCGACGCGGTGCTGAGCGTCACGACCACGGCCGTGAACAGCGCCGCGCGTACGGCTCTGAGCGGGATCCCGGATATGTCCATAGCGAGAGGAGAGTGTGTCATGCGGGCCGGTAAGGGGTCTCTAAAGGATCCCTGTGAGCGGCCCTTCCGTCACAGACCCGGAATGCGTCCGTTGCGGAACAGGTCCACGAAGATCTGGTGGTCGCCGCGCGCGCGGGCGCCGTAGGCATGGGCGAAGTCCACCAGGAGCGGGGCGAAGCCCTCCTCGTCGGCGGCGATGGCCGCGTCGATGGCCCGCTCGGTGGAGAACGGCACGAGCGACTCCCCGGACTGGTCGTCGGCCGCCGCGTGCATGGTGGCCGTGGCCCGGCCGAGGTCGGCGACGACCTGCGCGATCTCCTCCGGGTCGTCGATGTCGCCCCACTCCAGGTCCACGGCGTACGGCGAGACCTCGGCGACCAGCTGGCCCGCGCCGTCCAGCTCGGTCCAGCCCAGCCACGGGTCGGCGTGCGCCTGGAGGGCGCGCTGGGAGATCACCGTGCGGTGGCCCTCGTGCCGGAAGTAGTCGCGGATCGCCCGGTCGGCGATGTGCCGGGAGACGGCCGGGGTCTGCGCCTGCTTGACGTAGATCACCACGTCGTTCTCCAGGGCGTCGCTGTTGCCCTCCAGCAGGATGTTGTACGACGGCAGCCCGGCCGAGCCGATGCCGATGCCGCGGCGGCCGACGACGTCCTTGACGCGGTAGGAGTCCGGCCGGGCCAGCGAGGACTCGGGCAGCGTCTCCAGATAGCCGTCGAAGGCGGCGAGCACCTTGTAACGGGTGGCGGCGTCCAGCTCGATGGAGCCGCCGCCGGGCGCGAAGCGGCGCTCGAAGTCGCGGATCTCCGTCATCGACTCCAGCAGCCCGAACCGGGTCAGCGACCGGGCGTCGCGCAGCGCGTCCAGCAGCGGGCCCTCGGCGGTGTCCAGGGTGAAGGGCGGCACCTCGTCGTCCTTGGCGCCGGTCGCCAGGGCGTGGATCCGCTCACGGTAGGCGGCGGCGTAGACCCGCACCAGCTCGGTGATCTGGTCGTCGCTGAGCGCCTTGGCGTACCCGATCAGGGCGACGGAGGCGGCGAAGCGCTGCACGTCCCAGGTGAACGGGCCGACGTAGGCCTCGTCGAAGTCGTTGACGTTGAAGACCAGACGCCCGTTCGAATCCATGTAGGTGCCGAAGTTCTCCGCGTGCAGGTCTCCGTGGATCCACACGCGCGAGGTGCGCTCGTCCAGGTAGGGTCCGCCGGCTATCGAGCCGCCGCTGCCGGCCGCGAGGTCGTGGTAGAAGAGGCAGGCCGTGCCCCGGTAGAACGCGAAGGCCGAGGCCGCCATCTTCCGGAACTTCACGCGGAACGCGGCCGGGTCGGCGGCCAGGAGCTCGCCGAAGGCGGTGTCGAAGACGGCGAGGATCTCCTCGCCGCGCTGCTCGTCGCTGAGCTGGGGGACCGACATCGCGGGATGCCTCCTGGTACAGGTGGTACGTGACGTTTGGGACGGGTCTTCCTCCGGGGCCAACGTCCGGCGCCGCCCGGGAGTGCCCGTCTCTCCTTCGCATGAAGGTACGCGGCGGGGCGGCCCGGGTGTCAGTGGCGGGGCATAGACTTCGACGCTGACCCCCAGACTTGTCCGAAGCCCGCCGCCACCGCATTCCCCCAGGAGGCCGAACCGTGTCGAAACCGCCGTTCACGCACCTGCACGTCCACACCCAGTACTCGCTGCTGGACGGTGCCGCGCGGCTGAAGGACATGTTCGACGCGTGCAACGAGATGGGCATGACGCACATCGCCATGTCCGACCACGGCAACCTCCACGGGGCGTACGACTTCTTCCACACCGCGCAGAAGGCCGGGATCACCCCGATCATCGGCATCGAGGCGTACGTCGCCCCCGAGTCCCGGCGCAACAAGCGCAAGATCCAGTGGGGCCAGCCGCACCAGAAGCGCGACGACGTCTCCGGCTCCGGCGGCTACACCCACAAGACGATGTGGGCGGTCGACAGCACGGGCCTGCACAACCTCTTCCGCCTCTCCTCCGACGCCTATGCCGAGGGCTGGCTCCAGAAGTGGCCGCGCATGGACAAGGAGACCATCGCGCAGTGGTCGGAGGGCATCGTCGCCTCCACCGGCTGCCCCTCCGGCGAGGTGCAGACCCGGCTGCGGCTCGGCCAGTTCGACGAGGCCCTGAAGTCCGCCGCCGACTACCAGGACATCTTCGGCAAGGACCGCTACTTCCTGGAGCTGATGGACCACGGCATCGACATCGAGCACCGGGTCCGCGACGGCCTCCTGGAGATCGGCCGGAAGCTCGGCATCCCGCCGCTGGTCACCAACGACTCGCACTACACCTACGCGCACGAGGCGACCGCCCACGACGCCCTGCTGTGCATCCAGACCGGCAAGAACCTCTCCGACCCCGACCGCTTCAAGTTCGACGGCACCGGCTACTACCTGAAGTCCACCGACGAGATGTACGCCATCGACTCCTCGGACGCCTGGCAGGAGGGCTGCGCCAACACGCTCCTGGTGGCCGAGATGGTCGACACCACGGGCATGTTCGTCAAGCGCGACCTGATGCCCAAGTTCGACATCCCCGAGGGCTACACCGAGGTCACCTGGTTCAAGGAGGAAGTGCGCCGCGGCATGGAGCGCCGCTTCCCCGGCGGCGTCCCCGAGGACCGCCAGAAGCAGGTCGAGTACGAGATGGACGTCATCATCCAGATGGGGTTCCCCGGCTACTTCCTCGTCGTCGCCGACTTCATCATGTGGGCCAAGAACAACGGCATCGCGGTGGGCCCCGGCCGTGGCTCCGCGGCCGGCTCGATCGTCGCGTACGCCCTGGGCATCACCGACCTCGACCCCATCCCGCACGGACTGATCTTCGAGCGGTTCCTCAACCCCGAGCGCGTCTCCATGCCCGACGTCGACATCGACTTCGACGAGCGCAGGCGCGTCGAGGTGATCAGGTACGTCACGGAGAAGTACGGCGCCGACAAGGTCGCCATGATCGGCACCTACGGCAAGATCAAGGCCAAGAACGCCATCAAGGACTCCGCGCGCGTGCTGGGCTACCCGTACGCGATGGGCGACCGCATCACCAAGGCCATGCCCGCCGACGTCCTCGGCAAGGGCATCGACCTGGACGGCATCACCAACCCCTCGCACCCGCGCTACAGCGAGGCCGGCGAGGTCCGCGCGATGTACGAGAACGAGCCGGACGTCAAGAAGGTCATCGACACCGCCAAGGGCGTCGAGGGCCTGGTGCGGCAGATGGGCGTCCACGCCGCCGGCGTGATCATGTCCAGCGAGACCATCACCGAGCACGTCCCGGTCTGGGTCAGGCACACCGACGGCGTGACCATCACCCAGTGGGACTACCCGAGCTGTGAGTCGCTCGGCCTGCTGAAGATGGACTTCCTCGGCCTGCGCAACCTGACGATCATGGACGACGCCGTCAAGATGGTGAAGTCCAACAAGGGGATCGACATCGATCTCCTCGCCCTGCCGCTGGACGACCCGACGACCTTCGAACTGCTCCAGCGCGGCGACACCCTCGGCGTCTTCCAGTTCGACGGCGGCCCCATGCGCTCCCTGCTGCGCCTGATGAAGCCGGACAACTTCGAGGACATCTCCGCCGTGTCCGCGCTGTACCGGCCGGGTCCCATGGGCATGGACTCGCACACCAACTACGCGCTGCGCAAGAACGGCCTCCAGGAGATCACGCCGATCCACCCCGAGCTGGAGGCGCCCCTCAAGGAGGTCCTGGACGTCACCTACGGCCTGATCGTCTACCAGGAGCAGGTGCAGAAGGCCGCCCAGATCATCGCCGGTTACTCGCTCGGCGAGGCCGACATCCTGCGCCGTGTGATGGGCAAGAAGAAGCCCGACGAGCTGGCCAAGAACTTCACCATCTTCCAGGCCGGCGCCAAGAAGAACGGCTACAGCGACGAGGCCATCCAGGCGCTGTGGGACGTGCTGGTCCCGTTCGCCGGCTACGCCTTCAACAAGGCGCACTCCGCCGCCTACGGCCTGGTGTCGTACTGGACCGCCTACCTCAAGGCGAACCACCCCGCCGAGTACATGGCGGCGCTGCTGACCTCCGTCAAGGACGACAAGGACAAGTCGGCGGTCTACCTCAACGAGTGCCGGCGCATGGGCATCAAGGTGCTCCCGCCCAACGTCAACGAGTCCGAGTCGAACTTCGCCGCCCAGGGCGACGACGTGATCCTCTTCGGCCTCTCCGCCGTCCGCAACGTCGGCACCAACGTCGTCGAGTCGATCATCAGGACCCGCAAGGCCAAGGGGAAGTACTCCTCCTTCCCCGACTACCTCGACAAGGTCGAGGCCGTGGTCTGCAACAAGCGCACCACCGAGTCCCTGATCAAGGCCGGCGCCTTCGACACCATGGGCCACACCCGCAAGGGCCTCACCGCGCAGTACGAGCCGATGATCGACAACGTGGTCGCGGTCAAGCGCAAGGAGGCCGAGGGCCAGTTCGACCTCTTCGGCGGCATGGGGGAGGAGACCAGCAGCGAGCCCGGCTTCGGACTCGACGTGGAGTTCTCCCCGGACGAGTGGGACAAGACCTATCTGCTCGCCCAGGAGCGGGAGATGCTCGGTCTCTACGTCTCCGACCACCCCCTGTTCGGCCTGGAGAACGTGCTCGCCGACAAGGCCGACGCCGGTATCTCCCAGCTCACCGGCGGCGAGCACGCCGACGGCGCGGTCGTCACCATCGGCGGCATCATCTCGGGCCTGCAGCGCAAGATGACCAAGCAGGGCAACGCGTGGGCGATCGCCACCGTGGAGGACCTGGCCGGCTCCATCGAGTGCATGTTCTTCCCGGCGACCTACCAGCTGGTGTCCACCCAACTCGTCGAGGACGCCGTGGTGTTCGTCAAGGGCCGGCTCGACAAGCGGGAGGACGTGCCGCGCCTGGTCGCCATGGAACTCCAGGTCCCCGACCTGTCCAACGCCGGTGCGAACGCCCCCGTGGTCCTCACCATCCCGGCCACCCGGGTCACCCCGCCGATGGTCAGCCGCCTCGGCGAGATCCTCACCCACCACCGGGGCGAGAGCGAGGTGCGGATCAAGCTCCAGGGCCCGACGAAGACGACGGTGCTGCGCCTGGACCGGCACCGGGTGAAGCCGGACCCGGCACTCTTCGGCGACCTCAAGGTCCTCCTCGGCCCGTCCTGCCTGGCGGGCTGACCGCACCCGGCTTCGGCATCCGGCGGCGAACGAGCCGTGAAGAAGGGGGCGTACCCGTGCGCATCGGGTACGCCCCCTCTCGGTACCGGGCTCAGAGTCCGCTCAACGGGCCTCGGGCCGAAATCAGTTGTGGCCGAAGCGCTTCTGGCGTCCCTTGCGGGCCACCTCGGTGGGACTCAGCTGCGGCGAGTGGTGCTCGGGCTGCGGCTCCGTCACGGAGTGCTCCGTCTCCCGAGGGCCGTTGGCGGCCACGGACGTCTTCTGCCGGCTGCGGTCCTGCTTGCGGTTCTTGGCCATGGTGATCAGCCTCCTGTGGGGGATCTAGGGGCCAGGGCCGCGACCAGATTCACACACGCCGACAATGAACGCATGTCGGATAATTACCGTATGTGACAAGGGTCGTCGGGCCGCGGAGCCCGGAAACGCCACGCCGAAGATCGAGTTCGGGCCGTTAACCCCGGCGTGGTCGGGCAGACTCGAAACAAGCTCCGAAGCGAAACCCGAAGCAACAAAACCCGAAACAACCTCCCGGAAAGAGGGTGGATCGCGTGGACCGCTGCATCGTCCTGGTGGACGCCGGGTACCTGCTGGGGGCCGCCGCCAGCCTCCTCGCCGGGGAGCCTTCGCGTTCCCGGATCACCGTCGATCATTCCGCGCTCGTCCAGCAACTGCGCGAACAGGCCGAGTCCGACACCGAGCGGCCGCTGCTGCGCATCTACTGGTTCGACGGCGCCCCCGACCGCGTGCCGCAGCCCGAGCACCGCAGGTTGCGCGTGATGCCCCGCGTGACCGTCCGGCTCGGCGCCCTGACCCGCAGCGACGGACGGTGGGCGCAGAAGGGCGTCGACGCGGCCATGCACGCGGAACTGACCGAACTGGCCCGCAACCGCGCCTGCTCCGACGTCGTCCTCGTCACCGGCGACGGCGACCTGCTGCCCGGCATGATGGCCGCCAAGGAGCACGGCGTCGCCGTCCACCTGTGGGCCGTGCAGGCCGCCGACGGCGACTACAACCAGTCCGAGGACCTGGTCGCCGAGGCCGACGAACGCCGCGTCCTGGACCGCACCTGGATCACCAAGGCCGTACGCGCCAAGGAGTACGGCGGGATCTGCGCGCCGCCCCCCGTGCCCCGCCCCGAGATCGCGGCCATCCTCTCCGCGCCGCTGCCCGAGTCCGCGCTGTCCCAGACCGGCGAGCGCCCGGCCGGCGAACGCCCGCACCCGGCCGACGGCGCGGGGGCGCGCGACGGCGCCGTGGAGCGGTTGCCGGCCGCCAAGGGCGTGCCGACCCCGAAGGACCTCGCCGCCCTGCGCGCCTCCGGCGCCGCCCAGGCCGCCCCCGCGCACCCGCCGACGGCCACCCTGCGCTGGTCCTCCGACCGCGGCTGGGTGGAGCGGCCCGGCACGGCCGCCGAACCCGCCGAGGCCGCCGCCATGCCCACCCTCGCCCAGCTGACCTCGGCAGAACAGCGGTGGGCCGACCGGGAGGAGGACATCACGACCGTCGGCGGCGACCCGTACGAGGTCGGACAGGTGTTCGCCCGACGGTGGGTGGAACGGCTCGGCGACCACGGCCACCTGGAGAAGCTGTCCTCGATGTACCCGCGCATCCCGCACCGCATCGACGGCGAGCTGCTGCGCTACGCCGCCCGGTTCGGCCTCCTCGCCCACAAGGACGACCAGATCGACGAGCACGACCGTTACGCCATCCGGGCCGGCTTCTGGCGCGAGATCGACGTGCGCACCGGCGTCGAACACGCCCCGGCGGGCGACTGAGGGGCCCGATCCGAACCGAGCACGCCGGGTGAGCCGCCGCCCGGTCGGGCCGGGCGGCCGGGGAAGAACCGGGAGGGGACGCCCCAAGGACGAGTAAAGCGCACCGACCCCGTACCCTCGTCCCTTGTGAGTACGCGCGTGGCACAGGCACTTCGGCCCGGGGACGACGTCGTGTGCGCGGTGCGCGGACTGACCAAGACCTATCCCGCGGCCCGCGGCCGGCGCGGTGCGCCCGGCACACCCGAGGTGCGCGCCACCGACGACGTCGCCCTCGACGTCCGGCGCGGCGAGATCTTCGGCCTGCTCGGCCCGAACGGCGCCGGCAAGTCCACCCTCGTCCGCCAGCTCACCGGCCTGATGCGCCCCGACCGCGGCACCGTGGAGATCCTCGGCCACGACATCGTGGCCCACCCCGAGCGCGCCGCCCGCCTGCTGGCCTACCTCGGCCAGGAGGCAGGCGCCCTGGACGAGCTGACCGTCTCGCTGGCCGCCGAGACCACCGGGCGGCTGCGCGGCCTGGACGTCGCGCGGGCCCGGGCCGAGCGGGACGCCGTGCTGGAGGAGCTGGGGCTCACCGCGATCGCCGGGCGGGCCCTGAAGAAGCTGTCCGGCGGCCAGCGGCGGCTCGCCTGCTTCGCCGCCGCGCTGGTCGGCGAGCGGCCGCTGCTGGTGCTGGACGAACCCACCACCGGCATGGACCCGGTTGCCCGGCGGGCGGTGTGGTCCGCCGTCGACCGGCGGCGCGCCGAACGCGGCACGACCGTCCTGCTGGTCACCCACAACGTCATCGAGGCCGAGACGGTCCTCGACCGGGTCGCCGTCCTCGACGGCGGCCGGGTCATCGCCTGCGACACCCCGGCCGGCCTCAAGGAGCGGGTCTCCGGCGAGGTGCGGGTCGAGCTGGTGTGGCGGGAGCGGGCGCCGCTGGAGGTGCCGGAGGTCGCCGCGCTGCGCGAGCGGGCGGTGGAGTCCGGGCGCCGCTGGACGCTGCGCCTGGCCCCCGAGGAGGCCCGCGCCGCCGTGGCGACGGTGACCGGCGGAGCCGCCTTCACCGCCCTGGACGACTTCACCCTCGCCACGCCGAGCCTGGAGGACGTCTACCTGGCGCTGGGCGGCGCCGCCCGGCAGGGGCTGGTGAAGGCGTGAGCGTGATCGGTGCCGGACCGCGTCGCATCGGACGCGGGGAAGAGGAGCAGCCCGACGTGAGTGTCGTACCCGCCGACCTGCCGGCCGCCGAGGCGCCGGCCCCCCCGGCGGCCGGGTCGCGCGGCGGCGCCGGGCGGACGGCGGCCGCCGAGCTGTGTCCGCGGGCGCGGCTGTGGCCGTCGCTGGCGGCCGTGTACCGGGCGCAGCTGTCCCGGGCGCGGGTGGCGCGGATCCCGCTGCTGTTCGTGGCGACCTTCCAGTCCGTCGGCATCATGATCATGATGCGGGGCGTGGTCAGCGGCGGCGGCGAGGCCCACTTCGTGGTGGCCGGCGCCTCGATCGTCGTCGTCGCCTACGTCGCGCTGAACCTGCTCTCGCAGTACTTCGGCCAGCTGCGCTTCAGCGGCGGCCTCGACCACTACGCGACGCTGCCCGTGCCGCCGGCCGCCGTGGTGCTCGGCGCGGCGGCGGCCTACGCCTCCTTCACCGTGCCGGGCACGCTGGTGACCGCCGTCTTCGGCTGTGTGCTGTTCGGGCTGCCGCTGGCCAACCTGTGGGTGCTGGTCGCGGTGATCCCACTCGCGGGCGCCGCGCTCGCCGGGCTCGGCGCCGCCTGCGGACTGCTCGCGCCGCGTCCGGAACTGGCGACGCTGCTGGGTCAGTTGGGGATGTCGGCGGCGCTGCTGCTCGGGGTGCTGCCGCCCGACCGGATGCCCGGGATCGTACGGCTCGCCCGGGACCTGCTGCCTTCGACGTACGGCGTGGAGGCGTACGCGCGCACCTTCGCGGAGCGGCCCGACTGGACGTACGTCGCCGTCGACATGGCCGTGTGCGCCGGGGTCGGCGTGGTCTCGCTGGCCGTCGCCACCTGGGCCTACCGCCGGGCGGCCGTCCGGTGACGCGGCCTTCGGACCCAACTGGCACGATGGCTGGGTGACCTCTCCGTTGACTCCACCTCCGCCGCCGCACGGGCGGCCGTCCCACACGCCCCCGCCCGGCGAGTCGGCGCAGCCCTCGCAGTCCGACCGGCCGGAGCCCGCGGACCAGGCGCACGAGACCCACGAGGCGCACGGCGCGCAGGACCCCCAGGCCGCACAGGACGCCCAGACGCCGGTGTGGCAGGCGCCGGCGGGCGGGGCGACGCGTTCCCTGTACGGCCAGGACGGCCCCGGCATGAAGACCGAACTCCGGGAGGCCGCCGTCGTCACGGTGGCCGTGGCGCTCGGCGGGGTGCTGCTGGGGCTGCTGTGGCTGTGGCTGGCGCCCCGGGTGCCGCTGGTCGGCGAGCTGACGGACAACAGCTGGGTGGTCTACCTCAAGGACTCCGAGGGGGAGCAGGCGGTCGGCGTGGACGGAACGTTCACCCTGCTCGCCCTGGCCCTCGGCGCGCTCAGCGCGGTCGTCGTCTTCCTGCTGCGCAAGCGCGGGGGAGTGCCGCTGGTGGTGGGGCTGTGCGTGGGCGGGCTGCTCGGGTCGGTGCTGGCCTGGCGGCTCGGGCTGTGGCTCGGCCCCGAGCACGACGTGATCGCGCACGCCAAGGCCGTCGGCAAGGGCGTGACGTTCTCCGCCCCGATGAAGCTGGGCGCCAAGGGCGCGCTGCTGGCGTGGCCGCTGGCGGCCCTGGTGGTCCACCTCGCCCTCACGGCGATGTTCGGCCCCCGCGACCCGGACCCGTACGGCTACGACCGCCTGCCGCCGAAGTAGCCCCCGGCCGCCCCCGGCCCCGGCGTCCGGCCTCTTGCCCGGGCGTCCGGGTCAGGTCCGGCCGACGGGCGCCATGGTCGCGTCCGTCAGGGCCGCCAGGTCCTGGGGGGCGAGTTCGACCTCCAGGCCGCGGCGGCCGGCCGAGACGCAGATCGTGGCGTGGGCCGTCGCCGAGGCGTCCAGGACCGTGGGCAGCTTCTTGCGCTGGCCGAGCGGGGAGATGCCGCCGCGGACATAGCCCGTGGTGCGCTCCGCGAGCGCCGGGTCCGCCATCGCGGCCCGCTTGCCGCCGACCGCCGAGGCCAGGGCCTTCAGGTCCAGCGAGCCCGCCACCGGGACCACGGCCACCGTCAGGTTTCCGTCCACGTCCGCGACCAGGGTCTTGAACACCCGGTCCGGGGAGACGCCCATCGCCTCGGCGGCCTCCTCGCCGTAGGAGGGGTGGGACGGGTCGTGGTCGTAGGCGTGGACGGTGAAGTCCACGCCCGCCGCGGTCAGGGCCACCGTCGCCGGCGTCCCCGCGGACTGCTGCTGCTTCTTCGCCTTCTTCGCCATGTGCGGCCGGGGTTCCCTCTGTGTTCGTATGTCAGTTCAGGCTGGTGGGGGCGCGCGTCAGATCGGGCGACGGCAGCGACGGCAGGCTGCGGATGATCGCCGTCTCCGCGCGCAGCAGCCGCAGCTCGTCGCGCAGCCGCGAGGCGGTGTCCGGCGCCTGGAGCAGCCGCTGCTTGGTCGGCGTGTCCAGCACCATCGCCGCCGCCACCAGGTACGAGACCACGTTCGGCTCGTCCGGCAGTTCCGCGCCGGTGGTCAGCGACCGCTCCCGCGCGCCCGCCAGCCGCTTCTGGTACTGCCGGAAGGACCGCAGCACCCCCTCGGCCAGCGCGCCCGCCTCGTCGCCGCTCTCGTCGGGCAGTTCCTCCAGCTCCGCCGTCAGGAACGGCCCCGAGGCGTCCACCGACACCAGCCGCACCCGGGTGGTGCCGGTCGCCAGGACCTCGAAGCTGCCGTCGGCCCGCTCCCGTATCGTCGCCGCGTCCGCGACGCAGCCCACGCCGTGGAAGGCCCGGGCCGGGTCGGGGCCGAACCCGGCGGCGGGCCCGCTGTCGGGCACGGCGGTCGGGTCGGGCAGGCCCGGGGCGCTCGGGGCGACCTCGTGGCCGTCGCGGATCGCCACGACGGCGAACCGGCGCGGTTCGTCCTCCGGGCTCTTCAGCAGGGCGCGCATCATGGCGCGGTAGCGC
Organism: Streptomyces sp. NPDC093260; assembly: GCF_040683715.1. Taxonomy (NCBI): domain Bacteria; kingdom Bacillati; phylum Actinomycetota; class Actinomycetes; order Kitasatosporales; family Streptomycetaceae; genus Streptomyces; species Streptomyces sp. NPDC093260. The sequence goes on along the minus strand of NZ_JBFBEK010000006.1, from coordinate 133,062 downwards.
TCCTCGAAGACGTTCAACGGGAGCACCAGTCCCGGGAACAGCACGGAGTTCAGCGGGAACAGGGGAAGCCGGACGGTGGTCACGCCGCAGAAGCCTAATGGCCGCGGGCGCGGGCACGTCGGCCGCGCCCGATTTCCGGGCCGTCGTCCGGCTTCGTGCCGCACGCCGTACGCACCTCGGCGCGCAGTTCGAGGAACAGACCGAGCCCGTCGTCGGACAGCCGGTCCCAGGGGAAGGAGGTGGCGTACGGGCCGATGAGGCCGAACTGCCCGAGCGCCTCCTGCCGGCGGCCGAGCCGGATCAGCACGTACGCCAGCAGGTTGCGGATCTCCGCCGCCGGCCAGGGCCGGTCCGCCGGGAGCAGGGCGGACAGCGCGATGGCCCGGTCCGCCGCCGCGTCCAGCCGGGCCCGCTCCACCCCGGTCGCGCCGCGGTCGGTGAGGTAGCTGAAGGCGGCGCGGGCCGGCAAAGCCCGCACCGGCGAACCGGCCGGGGCGTCCTGCGCTGCCAGGTCGGCGAAGTCGAAGCACTCGCGGTGCGAGCCGTGCCAGGAGGAGGCCAGGTAGCGCAGGGCGGCGACATGGCAGCCCCAGTGGTGCGGGGCGCGGCGCACCGCGGCCTCCCACAGCTCGCCGAAGTAGGTGTGCCCGGCGCGGCTGCCGCGCGCGTGGTCCAGCGCGACCCGCCACGGCACCGGGTCCCGGTCGTCGGCGCGGGCGGCGGCGGTGATCAGCGGGCTGACCTCGCGCAGCAGCTCGGCCCGGCCCGGCGAGGGCCAGGCGCGGTCCACGGCGAGCTGGGCGGCGACCAGCAGCGCGTCCGGGTCGTGCGGGGCGGCGGCGCGCCAGTCCCGCAGCCAGTCGGGCCGGGAGCGGGCGAAGCCGGCCAGCCTCAGTGTGTACCGGTCGCGGTCGTCCCACTCGCCCCGCTCGCGGGTCTCGGCGAGGAGGGCGGCGGCGGGCGCGTAGGCGCCCGCCGCCGCGGCGACCAGCGCCGGTCCCAGGCGGTCGTCGGGGACGTCGAGGAGCACCTCGTCGTCGGCGGGCAGTCCGTCGGCGGCGAGGACGGCGACGGGGCGCCGGGCGCTTCGTGTCATCCGGGTGGGGCGGATGAAGGGGGGCAGCAGAGCCATGGTGTCGACCATTGAAAGTGCGCAGGTGGCGGCCGCGCCAGAGGATGGGGGCAAGCCGGTGAAAGTTGTACGCCGACCGGTCAAGGTCCAGTAAAAAGGTGAGTGTTCAACTATGTTCTCGCGCCGTCGGACGGTGTGCGCGCCCCCTCGGATCCGAACGGGTCCGGAACGTCTCTCGAACGGGATCGAACCCTAGTTCCGGCGCAGCAGCCGGGTCGCGCCCGCCGCCACCGTCGTGGCCAGGGTCCAGCCGAGCAGGACCAGCGCCGCCGCGAGCCACTGCCAGCCGCCGCTCAGCTGCCACTGGCTGGCCTGGCCGAAGTCCACCACCGGCAGCAGCAGATCGAGGGCGTACAGGGCCGGGTTCCAGTGCGGGTGCTGCTCGCCCGAGGCGGCCGACGGACGCCCGGCGTGCGCGAAGGCCAGCGAGCCGGCCGCCCACAGCACCGCCATCCACACAGCCGCCCGGCCTGGCCGGTAGCCGTAGGCCACCGTGACGTCCTGGAGGTAGCCCCACAGCTTCGACGCCAGCGGCAGCGTCTCGCGGCGGCGGCGGTGCTTGGCGAGGAGCACCTCGCGCGCGTCCTCGTCCTCGCCGGACACCTTCAGCACCGCCGCCAGCCGCTCGTACGGCTCCGGATTGAACTCGGCGGTCGCCGCCGCCACCCACTGGAGCCGCTCGGCGAGCGGGAACGGCCCCTGCGGCACCAGGTTCTCGTAGGTGAAGCCGCTCATGTGCAGCTGACCGGGGCCGGGCCAGCTGTCCGCGCGGTCGACCAGCGTCTCGGTCTTCGCGCCGGACAGCACCACCTTGCCGCGCCCCGGCCGCTCCCCGAGGAAGCGCAGCTCGGGCGCCTGCACCCGGCGCAGCGACAGCTCCTGCTCGTCGCCGAGGACGAACCGCGCCCCCTCCAGATCGACCGCGTCGCCGAACCGCCCGTCGTCCAGCCGCACCCCGCCCTCGCACTCGACGTGCTGGATGCGCGTCCCGCGCGCGGGCGTCAGCCCGCTCGTCATCGCGTTGCCGAGCCCCGCCGGGGTCAGGTACAGGGTGCGCTCGACGGTCAGCTGCGGCGCGTTGAGCGCGTAGCGCGTGTGCGCACTGGTGAGCCGCGCGCCGCGCAGGCTCAGCGACACGCCGATCTTCGCGCTGCGCAGGCTCACCTCGCCGTACGCCCGCAGCAGCTCCGCCTGGAGGTCCTGGCCCACCGTCAGCCCGTCGGCGGCCAGCGACCGCCCGGCCCGGTCCCGGTGCACCACCGCCTGGTTGAGCAGCAGGTCCGTGCCTATCTGCGCGTCGGTCAGCCGCATCCCGCGGCGGAACCGGCACCGCGGCAGGTGGAGATCGCCCTCGGTCTGCACCCGGGCCGCCTCCAGCCGCGGCACCGCGCAGTCCACCAGCCGCAGCGTCGTGAAGCGGGCCTCCGGCAGCAGCACCTCCTCCTCGAACCGGCACCCCGTCATCTCCACGAACGGCACCACCGTGCCCCCGGCCAGGTCGAGCGGGCCGGTGATCCGCAGTCCGGTCAGCTTCAGCGAGGAGACCCGCCCGGCGAGCGCGGGCGGCCCGTCCAGCAGCAGCCAGCACACCACCCGCGCCCGCACCGACCGCTCCGGTCCCCAGGGGCGGTCGCCGTGCGGATCGTCCACCGCCGCGTCCCCGGCCCGCAGGTCGTACACGCTTCCGTTGCGGAAGGCCTGCCACATCCCGGCCTCGACGTCGGTCAGGTCGTCCGGCAGGTCTCCGGCCCGGCGGCCGGTGCCCTCGGTCACGGTCACCCCTTCTTCCCCGGCTACTCGTGGGTTCTGTGGGTTCGTACAACCGGTCATGCCCGTTGTGTGACGATTCGAACGCGAAGAGTGAAGGGGATCTTCCGACGATCACCCGAAAGTGCCGGGACGCCCAGAGCCGGAACCGGGCCCGGGACGCCGTCACACGGGACACCCGGGTGACGGACGTTCTGTATCAGCCATTGATACGGGCGAACGGCTCGCGCGCGCGGTCTGAGAGAATTGGAACCGTGATCTCCCGAATCGATCTGCGCGGCGACGCCCTCCCCGAGGGCCCCGCCCTGCGTGACCTGCTGCCCCGAGCCGACTTCGACGTTCAGGCCGCCCTGGAGAAGGTGCGTCCGATCTGCGAGGCCGTGCATCATCGCGGCGACGCGGCACTGATCGACTTCGCCGAGAAGTTCGACGGCGTACGGCTGGAATCGGTGCGGGTCCCCGAGCGGGCGATCAAGGAGGCCCTGGAGCGGCTGGAGCCCGCCGTGCGCGCCGCCCTGGAGGAGTCCATCCGCCGGGCCCGCCTGGTCCACCGCGAACAGCGCCGCAGCACGCACACCACCCAGGTCGTCCCCGGCGGCTCGGTCACCGAGAAGTGGGTCCCCGTCGAGCGCGTCGGGCTGTACGCGCCGGGCGGCCGCTCGGTCTACCCGTCCTCCGTGGTGATGAACGTCGTGCCCGCCCAGGAGGCCGGCGTCGAGTCCATCGCGCTCGCCTCCCCGGCCCAGGCAGAGTTCGGCGGCCTGCCGCACCCGACGATCCTGGCCGCCTGCGCCCTGCTCGGCGTGGACGAGGTGTACGCCGCCGGCGGCGCCACCGCCGTCGCGATGTTCGCCCACGGCACCGAGTCCTGCCCGCCCGCGAACATGGTCACCGGGCCCGGCAACATCTGGGTCGCCGCCGCCAAGCGCTACTTCACCGGCAGGATCGGCATCGACGCCGAGGCCGGCCCGACCGAGATCGCCGTCCTCGCCGACGCCACCGCCGACCCGGTGCACATCGCCTCCGACCTGATCAGCCAGGCCGAGCACGACCCGCTGGCCGCCGCCGTCCTCGTCACCGACTCCGCCGAGCTGGCGGACGCGGTGGAGCGGGAACTGGAGCCGCAGGTCGCGGCCACCAAGCACATCGAGGACCGGATCCGCCCCGCGCTCGCGGGCAAGCAGTCCGCGATCGTCCTCGTGGACGGCCTGGAGGAGGGCCTGCGCGTGGTCGACGCCTACGGCGCCGAGCACCTGGAGATCCAGACCGTCGACGCCGCCGCGGTCGCCGACCGGGTGCGCAACGCCGGAGCGATCTTCATCGGCCCCTGGGCGCCGGTCTCGCTCGGCGACTACGCCGCGGGCTCCAACCACGTCCTGCCGACCGGCGGCTGCGCCTGCCACTCCTCGGGACTGTCCGTGCAGTCCTTCCTGCGCGGCATCCACATCGTGGACTACACGCGCGACGCCCTCGCCGAGGTCGCCCACCACGTGGTGACGCTGGCCGAGGCGGAGGACCTGCCCGCGCACGGCGCGGCGATCAAGGCACGGTTCGGGTGGAAGGTACCGGCGAGCAAGTGAACCCCGGCATCGACGATCTCCCCGTACGGGACGAGCTGCGCGGCAAGTCCCCTTACGGCGCGCCCCAGTTGGACGTCCCCGTACGGCTGAACACCAACGAGAACCCCTACCCGCTGCCCGAACCGCTCGTGGAGCGGATCGCGGAGCGGGTCCGCGAGGTCGCCCGCGACCTCAATCGCTACCCCGACCGGGACGCGGTCGAACTGCGCACCGCCCTGGCCGCGTACCTGACGAAGACCGGCCACCACCGGCTCGGCATCGAGAACGTCTGGGCCGCCAACGGCTCCAACGAGGTCATCCAGCAACTGCTCCAGACCTTCGGCGGCCCCGGCCGCACCGCGATCGGCTTCGAACCCTCGTACTCGATGCACGCGCTCATCGCCCGCGGCACCGGCACCGGCTGGATCTCCGGTCCGCGCGGCGAGGACTTCGCCATCGACCTGCCCGCCGCCGAGCGCGCCATCGCCGAGCACCGGCCCGACGTCGTCTTCGTCACCACTCCCAACAACCCCACCGGCAGCGCCGTCCCGCCCGAGACGGTCCTCGCGCTGTACGACGCCGCGCAGGCGGCCAAGCCGTCCATCGTGGTCGTGGACGAGGCCTACATCGAGTTCAGCCACGGCGACTCGCTGCTGCCGCTGCTGGCGGGCCGCCCCCACCTGGTGATCTCCCGCACGATGTCGAAGGCGTTCGGCGCGGCCGGGCTGCGCCTCGGCTACCTCGCCGCGCACCCCGCGGTCGTGGACGCCGTCCAGCTGGTCCGGCTGCCGTACCACCTCTCGGCGATCACCCAGGCCACCGCCCTGGCCGCCCTCGAGCACACCGACACGCTGCTGAAGTACGTCGAGCAGCTGAAGGCCGAACGCGACCGCCTGGTCGCCGAACTGCGCGCCGCCGGCTACGACGTGGTCGAGTCCGACGCGAACTTCGTCCAGTTCGGCCGGTTCGCCGACGCCCACCAGGCCTGGCAGCAGATCCTCGACCGGGGCGTCCTGGTCCGGGACAACGGCGTACCGGGCTGGCTGCGGGTGTCCGCGGGCACCCCCGAGGAGAACGACGCGTTCCTGGACGCGGTCCGTCACATCAAGAAGGAGTCCCAGGCATGAGCCGCGTCGGGCGCGTGGAGCGCACCACCAAGGAGACCTCGGTCCTGGTCGAGATCGACCTCGACGGCACCGGGAAGACCGACATCGCCACCGGCGTCGGCTTCTACGACCACATGCTCGACCAGCTCGGCCGGCACGGGCTGTTCGACCTCACCGTCAAGACCGACGGCGACCTGCACATCGACTCCCACCACACCATCGAGGACACCGCCCTCGCGCTCGGCGCCGCCTTCAGGCAGGCGCTCGGCGACAAGGTGGGCATCTACCGCTTCGGCAACTGCACGGTCCCGCTGGACGAGTCCCTCGCCCAGGTCACCGTCGACCTCTCCGGCCGCCCTTATCTCGTGCACACCGAGCCCGAGAACATGGCGCCGATGATCGGCGAGTACGACACCACGATGACCCGGCACATCCTGGAGTCCTTCGTCGCCCAGGCCCAGGTCGCCCTGCACGTCCACGTGCCCTACGGGCGCAACGCGCACCACATCGTGGAGTGCCAGTTCAAGGCGCTCGCCCGCGCGCTGCGCTACGCCAGCGAGCGCGACCCGCGCGCGGCCGGCATCCTCCCCTCCACGAAGGGCGCCCTGTGACCGGCCTGTCGACCATCCTCATCGTCGTCGGCCTGTTCCTGGTCGGCGGCATCATCTCCTTCGTCAAACAGCAGATGCCGCGCAGCCTGATCGTGCTGCTGTCCATCGCCGCGGGGATGTGCCTCGTGGCGGGTGTGATGCGGCTGGAGGTGTGGAATTGAGCACGACGCCCAAGAAGGTGGTCGTCTTCGACTACGGCTTCGGCAACGTCCGCTCCGCCGAGCGCGCGCTGGCCCGGGCCGGCGCCGCCGTGGAGATCACCCGTGACTTCGACACGGCGATGAACGCCGACGGGCTGCTCGTGCCCGGCGTCGGCGCGTTCGCCGCCTGCATGCGCGGCCTCAAGGAGGCCCGCGGCGACTGGATCGTGGACCGCCGGCTCTCCGGCGGCCGCCCGGTCATGGGCATCTGCGTCGGCATGCAGATCCTCTTCGCCCGCGGCATCGAGCACGGTGTGGAGGCCGAGGGCCTGGACGAGTGGCCCGGCACGGTCGCGCCGCTTGAGGCGGACGTGGTGCCCCACATGGGCTGGAACACCGTCGAGGCGCCCGCCGGCTCGGAACTGTTCGCCGGCCTCGACGCCGACGCCCGCTTCTACTTCGTGCACTCCTACGCCGTCCACGACTGGCAGCTGGAGACGCACAACCCGGCGATCCTCGCCCCCAAGGTCACCTGGGCCACCCACGGCAAGCCCTTCGTGGCCGCCGTGGAGAACGGCGCCCTGTGGGCCACCCAGTTCCACCCCGAGAAGTCCGGCGACGCCGGAGCGCAGCTGCTGACCAACTGGATCGGAACCCTGTGATGGCTTCGAAGCTCGAACTCCTCCCCGCCGTCGACGTCCGCGACGGCCAGGCCGTCCGCCTCGTGCACGGCGAGTCCGGGACCGAGACCTCCTACGGTTCCCCGCTGGAGGCGGCCCTCGCCTGGCAGCGCTCCGGCGCCGAGTGGCTGCACCTGGTCGACCTGGACGCCGCGTTCGGCACCGGCGACAACCGCGCCCTGATCGCCGAGGTCGCGAAGGCCATGGACATCAAGGTCGAGCTGTCCGGCGGCATCCGCGACGACGACACCCTCGCCGCCGCCCTGGCCACCGGCTGCACCCGCGTCAACCTCGGCACCGCCGCCCTGGAGACCCCCGAGTGGGTCGCCAAGGTCATCGCCGAGCACGGCGACAAGATCGCGGTCGGCCTGGACGTGCGCGGCACCACGCTGCGCGGCCGCGGCTGGACCCGCGACGGCGGCGACCTCTACGAGACGCTGGAGCGGCTGGACAAGGAGGGCTGCGCCCGCTACGTCGTCACCGACATCGCCAAGGACGGCACCCTCCAGGGCCCCAACCTGGAGCTGCTGAAGAACGTCTGCGCGGCCACCGACCGCCCGGTGGTGGCCTCCGGCGGCGTCTCCTCGCTCGCCGACCTGCGGGCCATCGCCGATCTCGTGCCGCTCGGTGTCGAGGGCGCCATCGTCGGGAAGGCCCTGTACGCGAAGGCGTTCACCCTCGAAGAGGCCCTGGCGGCCACGTCTTGAAAAGGGACACGGTGTCATGACGTCCGAAGCCGTACGGCGCGTGCAGAGCGGAAGCCCCTGGGAAGAGAGTTTCGGATTCGCGCGTGCCGTCGCGGCGGGCGACCGCGTGCTGGTCGGCGGCACGACGTCCTTCAAGGGCAGCGTCCTCTACGGTGAGGGCGACCCCTACGAGCAGGCGAAGGTGGCGTTCACCGGCGCGCTCGAGGCGATCGCCGAGTTCGGGCTCGGTCCCGAGTCGGTGGTGCGGACCAGGATGTACCTGTCCCATTCCCGGGACGTCGACGAGGTGGGCCGCGCCCACCAGGAGCTGTTCGGCTCCGTGCGCCCGGTGGCGACCCTGCTGGTCGTGGAGGGCTTCGTCGATCCGCGCATCCTGGTCGAAGTGGAACTAGAGGCATTCAGAGGAGCCGAGAGCACATGACCCTGGCGGTCCGAGTCATCCCCTGCCTGGACGTGGACGGCGGCCGGGTCGTCAAGGGCGTCAACTTCCAGAACCTGCGCGACGCGGGCGACCCCGTCGAGATGGCCAAGGTGTACGACGCCGAGGGCGCCGACGAGCTGACGTTCCTGGACATCACCGCCTCCTCCGGCAACCGCGAGACGACGTACGACGTGGTGCGCCGCACCGCCGAGCAGGTGTTCATCCCGCTCACCGTCGGCGGCGGCGTGCGCACCGCCGAGGACGTGGACAAGCTGCTGCGGGCGGGTGCCGACAAGGTCGGCGTCAACACCGCCGCGATCGCCCGCCCGGACCTGATCCGGGAGATCGCCGAGCGCTTCGGCCGCCAGGTGCTGGTGCTGTCCGTCGACGCGCGCCGTACCGAGTCCGGCTCCTTCGAGGTGACCACGCACGGCGGCCGCAAGGGCACCGGGATCGACGCGGTGGAGTGGGCGCACCGGGCCGCCGAACTCGGTGCGGGGGAGATCCTGCTGAACTCCATGGACGCGGACGGCACCAAGGACGGCTACGACCTGGAGATGATCGCCGCCGTCCGCAAGCACGTCACGGTGCCGGTCATCGCCTCCGGCGGCGCCGGCCGGCTCGACCACTTCCCGCCGGCCGTCGGCGCGGGTGCGGACGCGGTGCTCGCCGCCTCGGTGTTCCACTTCGGCGACCTGCGTATCGGACAGGTCAAGGAGACCCTGCGCGCGGCGGGCCACCCGGTGCGCTGAGCCCGGACGGACCGAGCGGTTCGGCCCCGGTCGCCCCTCCGGGCGGCCGGGGCCTTCTCGGCGGTGATACGAAAGGAAAGTTGCGCAAATTCTGTTGCGCATTTTTTCCTTCCTTTCTACTGTTCAGGCCATGTCACACGAGAAGAGCCGCGAGATCACCGATCTCGGCACGCTCAAGGCGCTCGCCCACCCGCTGCGGATGAAGCTGTACCGACTGCTGTTCGTGGCCGGCACGGCCACCGCCTCCCAGCTGGCCGGGCAGGTGGACGAGGCCGTGTCGCTGGTCAGCTATCACCTGCGCAGGCTCGCCGCGCACGGCCTGATCGAGGAGGCCGGGCCGCGCAGCGGGGACGCCCGGGAACGCTGGTGGCGGCCCGCCTCCGACGGCGTCTCCATCCGCGACGAGGACTTCCGCGACGCGCCGGAGAAGGCGGCGGCGCACCTGGCCGCCTCCCGGCTCTTCGTGGAGCAGCGCGCCGAGCTGTACCGCGCCTACCTCGACGGGCGCGCCCACTGGGGGCCCGAGTGGAACGAGGCCGCCCACGACAGCGAGTCGCTCCTGCGGCTGACCGCCGCCGAACTGGCCGGCCTCCACAAGGACCTGCTCGACCTGGTGAAGAAGTACGACGCCGAGGGCCGCGCCCGGGAGGCGGCCGGCGACACCGAAGGGCGCGAGAACGTCGCGCTGCACGTGTACGGATTCCCGTTCCGCGTCTGAGAGAGGCCAGCGCCGTGACCGTCCTGACCGTGCCCCGCACCGAGGTCCCCGCCCACCGCGACGGCAACGTCCTGCGCTGGCTGACCGCCTACACCGCCTCGATGATCGGCGACAACGTCTACTACCTCGCCCTGTCCTGGGCGGCCGTGCGCACCGGATCGCCCGCGCAGGCCGGCGTCGTCACCGCGGTGAGCGCGCTGCCCCGGGCCCTGCTGATGCTCGGCGGGGGAGTGGTCGCCGACCGGTTCGGGCCGCGCCGGGTCGTCATCGGCAGCGACGCCGTGCGCTGCGCGGCCGCCCTCGCGGTGGCCGCTCTGCTGTGGCACACGGGCCCGGGACTGTGGCCGCTGACCGTGCTCGCCCTCCTCTTCGGCATTGTGGACGCCGTGTTCACGCCCGCCGTGGGCGCGCTGCCGTCCCGGGTGACGAGCCGCGAACAGCTCGCACGGGTGCAGGGCATGCGGGGCGTGGCGGTCCGGCTCGCGAGCGTCGTCGGCGCCCCGCTCGGCGGCCTCGCCATCGCGGCCGGGGGCGCCGCGGCCGCCTTCGGGATCGCCGGGCTGCTGATCGCCGTCTCCGTGCCGCTGCTCACGTCCGTACGGGTGAGGGAACTGCCGCCGGACGACGCCGCGCGTGCCGGCCGCGCCACCGCCTGGCAGGACCTCGCCGCCGGCCTGCGCTACCTCCGCCGGCACCGGGTGCTGGCCCCGCTCATGCTCGCCATCGTCCTCGGCGACCTCGGCTTCGTCGGCCCGCTCAACGTCGGCCTCACCCTGCTCGCCGACGAACGCGGCTGGGGCGCGGCCGGCATGGGCTGGGTGCTGGCCGGCTTCGGCACCGGGGCCGGCGCCGCCTCCTTGCTGCTGGCCGTGCGCGGGCGGCTCCCGCACGCCGGCCGGCTGACCGCGTACACGATCTTCGCGGGTTCCGTGGCCATCGGCGCCCTCGCCTACGCCCCGGGCGTCGCCGCCGCCGTCGGTGTGGCCCTGCTGGTCGGCCTCCTCGCCGGACTCAGCGGCGCCCTGTGCGGCGCGCTGCTCCAGACCCAGACCGACCCGGCCTACCTCGGCCGGGTCACCGCCGTCTCCGGCCTGGTCAGCCTGGGACTCGCGCCGCTCGGCATGCCGCTGTCCGCCGTGGCGATCGGCGTCTTCGGCACCGGCCCGGTGTTCGTCGTGAGCGCGGCGGTCTGCGCCCTCGGCGGCGTCATCGCCCTCGCCGCCCCGGCCCTGCGCCGCGCGGAACTCCCGGGCTGAGCGCGGGCCCGCCCTTACGCGCGACGGACCGTCACCCGGAGGCGAGCGCCCGGGCGAGCCCGCGCGACCTCGGCGGGGACGGTGTGCGGGCCGGGCCCGCAGCGACTGCCGGGCCGAGGCGGCCCCGCTCGCGCCGCTGCGGCCGTGTGCGGGCGGACGGCTTCCGGGTCCGCGCCCGTCGCCGCCGTCCGGGGCCGAGGCAGGCAGGCCGCCCCGTGGGCGCCGCCCGGGCCGCAGCGGCCGACGTCCGTGGGTGTTGCCCGGGCCGCAGTGGTGGGCGCGCGTCGGGTCCGGCCGGGCAGGCGGTCGCTCAGAAGCCGAGGCGGTTCGTTTCCGAGACCTGGGCGATGGCCGTCTGCTCGCCCTCCAGTTCCACCTTGGCCGCGCTCTGCCGGCCGAAGGCGAACAGCAGCAGTTCCGCCGGCTCGCCGGTCGCCGTCACCACCGGGGTGCCCCGGTGCGCGACCGCCGTCTGGCCGTTGGGGCGGCGCAGCACCAGGCCGGTCGGGATGCCCCGTCCGAGCATCCGGGCGGTGCGCTCCAGCCGCGACCACAGGGTCTCCTGGAAGACCGGGTCCAGCTCCCGCGGCGCCCAGTCCGGCTGCGCCCGCCGCACGTCCTCGGCGTGGACGTAGAACTCGACGGTGTTGGCCGCCTCGTCGACCTGCTTGAGCTGGAAGGGCGAGAACCGCGGCGGGCCGGTCCGGATCAGCTGGATCAGCTCCTCGTAGGGCTTGGCCGCGTACTCCTCCTGCACCTTGTCCAGACGGGCCGCCAGCGGCTTGATGAACATGCCCCCGGCCGCGTCGGGACGCCGTTCGCGCACCACCACGTGCGCGGCCAGATCACGGGTGCGCCACCCCTCGCACAGGGTCGGCGCCTCCGGACCGGCGGTCTCCAAGAGGTCGGCGAGCAGAAGCCGTTCACGCTTGGCAAAGGTCGACATGGGGTCAGCCTACGACCACCCACCGGGTCCGCCCACCCGTCCCCCGCGCCCTCGCACCCGGCGCCGCCGCCCCCTTCCACCGGCGTCTTCGCCCCCGTCCACCGGCGTGCCCACTGAGTGGACGGCGTCCCCCGGCCCCCGTCCCGCGCGGCACAATGGCACCCATGACCAGCACGCCCGGGACCCCACGGCCCAGCAGCCTCGACCCCGAGATCGCCGCGCGGCTCAAGCGCAGCGCCGACGGACTCCTGCCCGCGATCGCCCAGCAGTTCGACACCGGAGAGGTGCTGATGCTCGGCTGGATGGACGACGAGGCGCTGCACCGCACGCTCACCACCGGCCGCTGCACCTACTGGTCGCGCAGTCGCGGCGAGTACTGGGTCAAGGGCGACACCTCCGGCCACGTCCAGCACGTCCGCTCCGTCGCGCTGGACTGCGACGCGGACACCCTGCTGGTCAAGGTCGACCAGGTCGGCGCCGCCTGCCACACCGGCGACCGCACCTGCTTCGACGCCGACGTGCTCCTCGAGGACGACGGCGCCGCGCCCCGCAGGGACGAGGACGCCGCGCCCGGCGCACACCAGGGCGCCGGTTCCGCCGCGACCGCCGCGGATCAGTAGGGTCGGCCGCCATGGACCTCGACACGTTCCGCAAGCTGGCCACCGACCGGCGCGTCATCCCGGTCACCCGCAAGCTCCTCGCCGACGGGGACACCCCCGTAGCCCTCTACCGCAAGCTCGCCGCCGAGCGCCCCGGCACCTTCCTGCTGGAGTCCGCGGAGAACGGCCGCACCTGGTCCCGCTACTCCTTCGTCGGCGTCCGCAGCTCCGCCACCCTCACCGAGAAGGACGGCCGCGCCCACTGGCAGGGCGCCCCGCCGGTCGGCGTCCCCGTCGAGGGCGACCCGCTGGCCGCCCTGCGGGCCACCGTCGAGACCCTGCACACCCCCCGCGACCTCGCCCACGACCTCGGTCTGCCGCCCTTCACCGGCGGCATGGTCGGCTACCTCGGCTACGACATCGTGCGCCGCCTGGAGAAGATCGGCCCCGGCGACCGGGACGACCTGAAGCTCCCCGAGCTGACCATGCTGCTCACCTCCGACCTCGCCGTCCTCGACCACTGGGACGGCACCGTGCTGCTGATCGCCAACGCGATCAACCACAACGACCTCGAGACCGGCGTCGACGAGGCCTACGCCGACGCCGTCGCCCGCCTCGACGCGATGGAGGCCGACCTGTCCAGGGCGGTGCCCCAGCCGCCCGCCGCACTCCCGCCGTCCGAACTGCCCGAGTACACCGCCCGGTGGGGCGGCGCGGACTTCAAGGCCGCCGTCGAGGACATCAAGGAGCGCATCCGCGCCGGCGAGGCCTTCCAGGTCGTCCCCTCCCAGCGCTTCGAGACGCCGTGCACCGCCGGCGCCCTGGACGTCTACCGGGTGCTGCGGGCCACCAACCCCTCGCCGTACATGTACCTGCTGCGCTTCGACGGCTTCGACGTCGTCGGCTCCTCGCCCGAGGCCCTGGTCAAGGTGGAGGACGGGCGGGCCATGGTCCACCCCATCGCCGGCACCCGGCCGCGCGGCGCCACCCCGCAGCGGGACCAGGCCCTCGCCGAGGAACTGCTCGCCGACCCCAAGGAGCGCGCCGAGCACCTCATGCTGGTCGACCTCGGCCGCAACGACCTGGGCCGGGTCTGCGAACCGGGCTCCGTCGAGGTCGTGGACTTCATGTCCGTCGAGCGCTACTCCCACGTCATGCACATCGTCTCGACCGTGACCGGACGCGTCGCGCCGGGCCGCACCGCCTTCGACGTGCTCACCGCCTGCTTCCCGGCCGGCACCCTGTCCGGCGCCCCCAAGCCCCGCGCCCTCCAGATCATCGACGAACTCGAACCCTCCCGGCGCGGCCTGTACGGCGGCTGCGTCGGCTACCTCGACTTCGCCGGGGACTCCGACACCGCCATCGCCATCCGCACCGCCGTGCTGCGTGACGGCACCGCCCACGTCCAGGCGGGCGCCGGCATCGTCGCCGACTCCGACCCGGAGGCCGAGGACACCGAATGCCGCAACAAGGCCGCGGCCGTCCTCCGGGCGGTGCACACCGCCAACCGGCTGGCCAGGTAGGAGGGGTGGGGCATATCTCACGTGCCCGTAAAGAGCCCCGGGTGACGGTTCGCCCCGGGTTCACGCGATAGTGGAGTACGTGACTGCCGTACCTCACCCCCGTACCGAAGCCGCCGCCCCCGCCCGGTCCGGCCGCCGCAGCCTCGCCGTCGCCCTGCTGTGCGGTGCGCTCGGCGCCGCCGTGGCGCTGCTGGCGTCCCGGCAGCGCTGGGCCGAGGGCACCGCGACGGTGGCCGGCGGCGCCTTTCCCCTGACCGTCAAGGGCAGCGAGGTCACGGGCGTGCCCGCGGCGCTCGCCATAGTTGGCCTGGCCGCACTCGTCGCCGTCTTCGCCGTCCGCCGCTCGGGCCGCCTCCTGGTCTCCGCGCTGCTCGCGCTCTCCGGCGTCGGCACCATCGCCGCGGCCGTCTCCGGCGCCTCCGACAACGGCTCCCTGGACGGCAAGGCCGCGCAGGTCTCCGGCGACGCCGCCGCCACCGCCGCCTCGATCGGCCACACCGGCTGGCCCTACGCCGCCGCGGCCGGCGGCGCGCTGCTCCTGCTCGCGGGTCTGCTCGCCCTGCGCTTCGGCCGGTTGTGGCCCGCCATGTCCGGCCGCTACGAGCGCTCCGGCGCGCCCCGGCCCCGAGCGGCGCGCCCGGTCGACCCCGACCGTCCCGAGGACCTGTGGAAGGCCCTCGACCGCGGCGAGGACCCCACCGGCACCGGACCCGCCTGACCAGGGCGCCGCGGCCCGCCCGCGGGCCGCGGCGAAACGCGTGCGCAAGGAGCCACCCCCGATCACCTCCCGTGCGCGGGTACGGGACAATGGACCCGAGCGTCCGGCTCAGACACGTACAAGCAACGAGGAGCAAGTCATGGCGGGCAGCAGCCACGGTCACACCCCGGCCGCCTGGACCGGTGTCATCATCGCCTTCATCGGTTTCTGCGCCGCGGGCGCCTTCATGGTGGCCGCCCAGCCGGTCGGTTTCTGGGCGAGCATGGGCGTCGTGCTGCTCGGCGGTGTCGTCGGCGCCATCATGCGCATGATGGGCCTCGGCCAGAAGAACGAGCACCCCGTCCACCAGATCGCGGGCAAGGGCGAGCCGGCCGGCGCCAAGAGCTGACACCTGTACGGTGCAGCCGCACGGGACGAGCAGGAGGGGCGGCCCGCAGCCGCCCCTCGCGCGTACGGACCCGCGGGCGCGCGGCCGCCCGGCGCGCCGGGCAGAATGCCAGGCGTGAACGCCGAGAGCCGAGCGCTGCCGCCGGGACAGCAGTCCCTCCTCGGACGGCTCGCCGTCCCCGCCGCGGTGCTGGCCGCCGTCGCCGCCGCCTTCGCCTACGTCGGCGCGGTCGACCCCAACCAGCCCGGCCACTACCCCGCCTGTCCCCTGCTGCGCTACGCCGGCCTCTACTGCCCAGGCTGCGGCGGACTGCGCAGCGCGCACGCCGTCGTCCACGGCGACCTCGCCGCCGCCCTCCACGACAACGCCCCGGCCGTCGCGGGCTACCTGGTCTGCGCCGTGGTGTGGACCGCGTGGGCGGTCCAGGCCGCGCGCGGCCGGCGGCTGCGCCTGGACCCGCGCCCGGTCCACCTGTGGAGCGCGCTCACCCTGCTCGCCGTCTTCACCGTGCTGCGCAACCTCCCCGTCGGCGCCGCGCTCCACCCCTGACCGGGGAGCCGCCGTCCCGCGACCCGGTCCGGCCGCTGTCCAGGTCGTGGGACCGTGCTCCACCGGATGCGAGGCCGACGCCCTCCTGCGGATACCATCGCAGTGACCGCCGGTTCCGCCCGTTTCACCGCCAAGCGGACGCCGGGGGCCGATCCGACCCGCTGGAACATCCCACCGTCTGGAAGGGGGCCGCTCGCGTGAGTGTGCTCGACGAGATCATCGACGGAGTCCGTGCCGACCTTTCGGAGCGGCAGGCGCGCGTCAGCCTCGAAGAGCTCAAGGAGCGCGCGGCGAAGGCTCCGGCCGCCAAGGACGGTGTGGCCGCGCTGCGCGGCGACGGCGTCAAGGTGATCTGCGAGGTCAAGCGCTCCAGCCCGTCCAAGGGCGCGCTGGCCGCGATCGCCGACCCGGCCGGACTCGCCGCGGACTACGAGGCGGGAGGCGCCTCCGTCATCTCGGTCCTGACCGAGCAGCGCCGCTTCGGCGGCTCGCTCGCCGACCTGGAGGCGGTCCGCGCCCGAGTGGACATCCCGGTCCTGCGCAAGGACTTCATCGTCACGTCGTACCAGCTCTGGGAGGCCCGCGCCTACGGCGCCGACCTCGCCCTGCTGATCGTCGCCGCCCTCGACCAGCCGGCCCTGGAGTCGCTGATCGAACGCGCGGCGTCCATCGGGCTCACCCCGCTCGTGGAGGTCCACGACGAGGACGAGGTGGAGCGCGCGGTGGACGCCGGGGCCAAGGTCATCGGCATCAACGCCCGCAACCTCAAGACCCTCGAGGTCGACCGCGACACCTTCGAGCGCGTCGCGCCGGAGATCCCCGACCACATCGTCAAGATCGCCGAGTCCGGCGTGCGCGGCCCGCACGACCTGATCGCGTACGCCAACGCCGGCGCCGACGCCGTTCTGGTCGGCGAGTCCCTGGTCACGGGCCGCGACCCCAGGACCGCGGTCGCCGACCTGGTGGCGGCCGGCACCCACCCCGCACTGCGGCACGGCCGCGGCTGACCTCCCGGTAGGCTGTCCCCGATGACGCTCACCATGACCCCCGTGGACCGGTACGCCCGCCTCGCGCGCGGCTGCCGGCCCCGCGGCTGCCGCGCCCCGGCCCGCCGGGTCCACGGCCGCCGGGTGAGGTACGTCATCGGCGACGAGCCAGGGCAGGTGAACGGCCGCCGATGGCACCGCGCCCCCTGAGGGGCGCGGGGCTGTGCCCGAACACGCGGCTTTGCCGCAGGAGCGCGACCGGCCACTGACGGCGCGCGGCCGATGGACGAAACCCCGCCCCCACGGCGAACAGTGTCTTCTCCCACGCACTCACCGTGAGGTACTGGCATGCCCAGCAACTACTTCTTCCCCGACCCTGAGGGGCAGGTCCCCAGCGCCGAGGGCTACTTCGGCGCCTACGGCGGCAAGTTCATCCCGGAGGCGCTCGTCGCCGCCGTGGACGAGGTCGCCGTCGAGTACGACAAGGCCAAGGCCGACCCCGAGTTCGCCCGCGAGCTGGACGAGCTGCTCGTCCACTACACCGGCCGCCCCAGCGCCCTGACCGAGGTGCCCCGCTTCGCCGAGCACGCCGGCGGCGCCCGGGTGTTCCTCAAGCGCGAGGACCTCAACCACACCGGCTCGCACAAGATCAACAACGTGCTCGGCCAGGCGCTGCTCACCAAGCGCATGGGCAAGACGCGGGTGATCGCGGAGACCGGCGCCGGCCAGCACGGCGTCGCCACCGCCACCGCCTGCGCGCTGTTCGGCCTGGACTGCACGATCTACATGGGCGAGATCGACACGAAGCGGCAGGCCCTGAACGTCGCCCGGATGCGCATGCTCGGCGCCGAGGTCGTCGCCGTGAAGTCCGGCAGCCGCACCCTGAAGGACGCCATCAACGAGGCGTTCCGCGACTGGGTCGCCAACGTCGACCGCACCCACTACCTCTTCGGCACCGTCGCCGGGCCGCACCCCTTCCCGGCCATGGTCCGCGACTTCCACCGGGTCATCGGCGTCGAGGCCCGCCGCCAGCTCCTGGAGCAGGCCGGCCGCCTCCCCGACGCCGCCGTCGCCTGCGTCGGCGGCGGCTCCAACGCCATCGGCCTCTTCCACGCCTTCATCCCCGACGCGGACGTCCGCCTCATCGGCTGCGAACCCGCCGGGCACGGCGTGGAGACCGGCGAGCACGCGGCCACCCTGACCGCCGGCGAGCCCGGCATCCTGCACGGCTCCCGCTCCTACGTCCTCCAGGACGACGAGGGCCAGATCACCGAGCCGTACTCCATCTCGGCCGGCCTGGACTACCCCGGCATCGGGCCCGAGCACTCCTACCTCAAGGACTCCGGGCGCGGCGAGTACCGCGCGGTCACCGACGACGCGGCCATGCAGGCGCTGCGCCTGCTGTCGCGCACCGAGGGCATCATCCCGGCGATCGAGAGCGCCCACGCCCTGGCCGGCGCCCTGGAGGTCGGCAAGGAGCTGGGCAAGGACGGACTGATCGTCGTCAACCTCTCGGGGCGCGGCGACAAGGACATGGACACCGCCGCCCGCTACTTCGGGCTGTACGACACCGACGCCGAGGTCGCCGCCGACCAGGCCGACACCGCCGAGATCGAGGGAGACGCCAAGTGAGCGGGAACGTCCAGCTGCTGACCGACACCCTCGCCGCCGCCCGGGCCGAGGACCGCTCCGCGCTCATCGCCTACCTCCCGGCCGGCTTCCCGACCGTGGACGGCGGCATCGAGGCGATCAAGGCCGTCTTCGACGGCGGCGCCGACGTCGTCGAGGTGGGCCTGCCGCACAGCGACCCGGTCCTGGACGGGCCCGTCATCCAGACCGCCGACGACATCGCCCTGCGCGGCGGCGTCCGGATCGCGGACGTGATGCGGACGGTGCGCGAGGCCCACGCCGCCACCGGCAAGCCCGTCCTCGTCATGACCTACTGGAACCCGATCGACCGCTACGGCGTCGAGCGGTTCACCGCCGAGCTGGCCGACGCGGGCGGCGCCGGCTGCATCCTGCCCGACCTGCCGGTGCAGGAGTCCGCGCTGTGGCGCGAGCACGCCGACAAGCACGGCCTCGCCACCGTCTTCGTCGTCGCCCCCAGCAGCAGGGACGCCCGGCTCGCCGAGATCACCGCGGCCGGCTCCGGCTTCGTCTACGCCGCCTCCCTGATGGGCGTCACCGGCACCCGCGAGTCCGTCGGCGAGCAGGCCCAGGACCTGGTGAGGCGCACCCGGGCAACCGGCACCGGCCTGCCCGTCTGCGTCGGCCTCGGCGTCTCCAACCCGGCGCAGGCCGCGGAGGTCGCCGGCTTCGCCGACGGGGTGATCGTCGGCTCGGCGTTCGTCAAGCGGATGCTGGACGCCCCCGACGAGGCGGCCGGCGTCGAGGCCGTCCGCACCCTCGCCGGTGAGCTGGCGCGCGGGGTGCGCGGACAGGCGTAGCACAAGATCGCATCACCCGAAGGGGTGGACCTGGGACCGGGGAGGCGCAATGCGCCTCCCCGGTTCGTTCTGGTGGTGTGAGCGAGAAGAACCATGACGCAAAGCGCACCGCCCGGCAGCGGCTGGCGGTCGAGCGGGAGAAGCAGAAGGCCTCGGAGCGCCGGCGGCGCACGCTGATCGTGGCCGCGAGCGTGGTCTGTGTGCTGGGCCTGGCCACGGTGATCGGCGTGGTCGCGGCGAACGCCGGCAAGAGCGGCTCCGGCTCCGGTCCGGTCGCCGCGCCCTCCGGGGCGCTCGGCAAGGACGGCCTCGCCATCCCGGTCGGCCAGGACGGCGCCAAGTCGACGCTCACGGTGTGGGAGGACTTCCGCTGCCCGGCCTGCAAGGCCTTCGAGGCGGCCTACCGACCCACGCTGCACGAGCTCACCGGCGCGGGCAAGCTCCGGATCGAGTACCACCTGGTCCGGCTGATCGACGGCAACCTCGGCGGTACCGGCTCGCTGCGCGCCGCCAACGCCGCCGCCTGCGCGCAGGACGCCGGCAAGTTCCCCGCCTACCACGACGTGCTCTACGACAGCCAGCCCGAGGAGACCGACGACGCCTTCGCCGACAACGGCAAGCTGATCAAGCTGGCCGGCAAGGTGAACGGCCTGGACACGCCCGCCTTCCAGAAGTGCGTCAAGGACGGTGTGCACGACAGCTGGGTCGGCAAGTCGAACAAGGCGTTCCAGGCCGGCGGCTACTCCGGCACCCCGACCGTCCTGCTGGACGGCAAGAACATCATCGAGGACCGCTCGATGACCCCGGCCAAGCTGAAGCAGACGGTGGAGGCGGCGAACAAGGGATGAGCGGTGCGCACGGGACGGGCGAGGGGCGGCCAGGGACGGACGGCGGGCAAAGGATGGGCAAGGAATCGGCGAGGACCGCGTCCGGCGGCGGGCGGCGGACCGGTGAGGCGGGCCCCTGTTATGGACCCGTAGCCGGGTTGCCCGCCGTGGCCCGGCTCCGGCTGCGGTAGCGTCGACCCTGCCATGGAACTTGCCTACATTCCCAGCCCGTCGCACGGAGTGGTCTACCTCGGACCCGTTCCGCTGCGCGGCTACGCTTTCTGCATCATCATCGGCGTCTTCGTCGCCGTCTGGCTCGGCAACAAGCGCTGGGTCGCCCGGGGCGGGCGGTCCGGCACGGTCGCCGACATCGCCGTCTGGGCCGTGCCGTTCGGCCTGGTCGGCGGCCGGCTCTACCACGTGGTCACGGACTACGAGCTGTACTTCAGCGACGGCCGTGACTGGGTGGACGCCTTCAAGGTGTGGCAGGGCGGCCTCGGCATCTGGGGCGCGATCGCGCTCGGCGCGCTCGGCGCGTGGATCGGCGCCCGGCGCCGGGGCGTCCCGATGCCCGCCTACGCCGACGCCGTCGCGCCGGGCATCGCCTTCGCGCAGGCCATCGGCCGCTGGGGCAACTGGTTCAACCAGGAGCTGTACGGCCGGGAGACGCACGTTCCGTGGGCGCTGCACATCACCTCCTCGGCGGACGGCCGGGTCCCGGGGTACTACCACCCGACGTTCCTGTACGAGTCGCTGTGGTGCGTCGGTGTCGGCCTGCTGGTCATCTGGGCCGACCGCCGCTTCAAGCTCGGACACGGCCGGGCCTTCGCGCTCTACGTCGCCGCGTACTGCGTGGGCCGCGGCTGGATCGAGTACATGCGTGTGGACGACGCCCACCACATCCTCGGCCTCCGGCTGAACGACTGGACCGCGCTGATCGTCTTCCTCCTGGCAGTGGTCTACATCTGGGTGACCTCGAAGAAGCGGCCGGGCCGGGAAGCCGAGGTCGAGCCGGGCGCTGCCGCGGACGCCGCGGGTGAGGCGGCCGGTGCCGAGGCGGGCACCGACGCCGAGGGCGACGCCGGGTCGGGTGGCAAGAGCGACGGCGCCTCGAAGAGCGAGGACGCCGGGACGCCGGCCACGGAGGCGGAGAGCGCCGCCCCGGAGGACGCCGGTCCCGAGGACGGCGCCGATCTGAAGGACGACGTCGGCGTGAAGGACGGCGCCGGCTCGGCCCAGCAGGGCTGACCGGACGGTCTCGCAGGGTCGTAGGCAGTCGTAGGGCGCCCCCCGGATTCCGGGGGGCGCCCTCGGCGTGTGCGGCGGCGGCCGCCGCGCGGTGCGCCGCGGTCAGTATCTGCGGGCCAGGGCCAGGGTGCGCCGGGCCGCCGCGACCACCGCCGCGTCGATGAAGCGGCCGTCGCTGAGGGCCTGGGCGCCCCGGTCGGTGGTGGCCGCCTTGATGATCGTCTCGGCCTCCTCCAGTTCGCGGTCGGTCGGCAGATAGGCGCGTTCGATGATCGGCAGCTGGCGGGGGTGGATGGCCGCCCGGCCGAGGAACCCCAGGGCGCGGCCCCGGGCGCAGGAGGCCGCCAGACCCTCCAGGTCCCGGATGTCCGGGTGCACGGACTGGGCGGGCGGGGCGAGACCGGCCGCGCGGGCGGCCACGACCACCCGGGCCCGGCACCAGTCCAGCCCGGCGTCCCGCCGCACCCCGAGATCGGCCCGCAGATCCGCCTCGCCGATCGAGACGCCCCGCAGCGCGGGGTGCGCGGAGGCGATCGCGTAGGCGTGCTCGATGGCGAGGGCGTTCTCCAGGAGGGCGTAGAGCGGAGGACCGGAGGCGTCGGCAGCCGCCCCCGGCCCGGGCGCCCCTCCCGGTGCCGGTTCTGCCGCCGGACCGCCGCCCGGCCGAAGGCCGGAGCCGTCGCCGGGCGGCAAGACCGCGCTGTCGACCGGGGGGAGGGCGGCGCCCCCGCTTGGCGGGGGCGTGCCCAGCCAGGGCGGTGTGCCGTCGCCCGGCGGTGTCACGGGGCCGTGGTCCTGCGGGAGGCAGGTGGCGCAGCCCCGCGGGAGTCCGTGGTCCTGCGGCACGGGTGAGCCGTGGCCGCGCGGAACCCCGAGGCCGTGACTCGGCGAAGCCCCGCAGCGGTGGCCTCGCGAAGCTTCGTGACCGTAGCCCTGTGCGGTCCGGGGGCGGTAGTCCTGCGGTGGCCCGGGGGAGTGGTCCCGTGGCGGTGCGGAGCCGTGGCCCCGGGCCGTTTCGGGGTCGTAGCCCTGCGGGGCCTCGGGGCCGTGGCTCCGGAAGGAAGCACCGGGATCGTGACCCTGCGGCGTGTCCCAGGCGCGGCCCCGGTGGGTGCCGTCCGGCGGGGCCTCCGCGCGGGAGGAGGCGTGGGGCGGGCGGCCCGCCGCCTCCGTCCGGCGGGCGACCCGTACGATCTGCTCCGCCGACGTCACCTTCGGCAGCCGCAGTCCGGCCAGGCCCGGCTGGGGTGCCACCGCCGCCAGGTCCGCCGCGGCCAGCGGACCGTCGAGCGCGTTGACCCGGACGTGGACCGGGACGGGCGGCGGCTCGGTGAGCAGTTCGGCGGTGGCGGCCCGGGCGTACTCCTTGCGGTCCGGGGCGACCGCGTCCTCCAGGTCGATGACCACCACGTCGGCGCCCGAGGCCAGCGCCTTGGCGACCACGTGCGGGCGGTCGCCGGGTGCGTAGAGCCAGGTCAGCGGGAACGCGGCGGTGGGCGTCACAGGGCGCCCTCCGCCCGCAGCGCGGCCAGTTCGTCGGCGGTGAGTCCCAGCTCGGTCAGCACCGTGTCCGTGTCCGCGCCGTGCGGCCGGCCCGCCCAGCGGATCGCACCGGGGGTCGCCGACAGCCGGAACAGGACGTTCTGCATCCGCAGCCGCCCCAGTTCCGGGTCGTACAGCGTGGCCAGGGTGCCGAGGGCCTGGTACTGCGGGTCCGCCATCACGTCCCGGACGTCCTGGATCGGGGCGATCGCCGCCTCGGCCTTCTCGAAGGCGGCCATCACCTCGGTGCGGGTGTGCCGGGCGATCCAGCCGCCGACCGCCTCGTCCAGCACGTCCGCGTGCGCGGCCCGCTCCGCGCCGGTCGCGAACCACGGCTCCTCGATCAGCTCGGGGCGGCCCACCAGGCGCATCACGCGTTCGGCCACCGACTGCGCCGAGGTGGAGACGGCGACCCAGGTGCCGTCCGAGGTGCGGTAGGTGTTGCGCGGGGCGTTGTTCTGGGTGCGGTTGCCGGTGCGCGGCTGGACGTAGCCGAGCTGGTCGTACCAGAGGGGCTGCGGACCGAGGACGGTCAGGATCGGCTCGATGATCGCCATGTCCACGATCTGGCCCTCGCCGGTGCGCTCCCGGGCCGCGAGCGCGGTCAGCACCGCGTACGCCGTCGCCAGGCCCGCGATGGAGTCGGCGAGCCCGAACGGCGGGAGCACGGGCGGCGCGTCCGGTTCGCCGGTGATCGCGGCGAAGCCGCTCATCGCCTCGGCCAGGGTGCCGAAGCCGGGCCGGGTGGCGTACGGGCCGAACTGGCCGAAGCCGGTGACCCGGGCCAGGACCAGACGCGGGTTGGCCGCCGACAGCTCGGGCCAGCCCAGTTCCCATCTCTCCAGGGTCCCGGGGCGGAAGTTCTCGACGATCACGTCCGCGCCGGCGGCCAGCCGCAGCAGGGTCGCGCGGCCGCCCGGCTTGGACAGGTCCAGGGTGATGGCGCGCTTGTTGCGGCCCAGCAGCTTCCACCACAGCCCGACGCCGTTCTTCGACGGGCCGTGGCCGCGGGCCGGGTCGGGCTTGGCGGGATGCTCCACCTTGACGACCTCGGCGCCGAAGTCGCCGAGCAGCATGGCGGCGATCGGCCCGGCGAACAGGGTGGCGAGGTCGAGGACGCGCAGCCCGGCCAGGGGCGGGGCGGTGCGGGCGCCGGACGAGGGGTCCGGGCCCGGGCCGACGCCCGGTTCGGGCCCGGGGTTCGGACCGGTGTCGGTGTTCGGGCCGGGGTTCGGGCCGGTGTCGGTGTCCGGATCGGGTGTGCCGGTCGGGTGCGGCGTCGGCGTCATCGGCGGGACGCCTCCCGATGGGTGAGGCGGGCCAGGGCGTCGAAGCCGCTGCCGTCGAAGTCGCCGATGGACGTGGCCAGCCGGTTCTTCAGCGGAGCCGTCCAGTTCTCGGGCAGCGCGGCCGGGGAGCCGGCCAGCGCTGCGGCGACCGACCCGGCGGTGGCGCCGTTGGAGTCGGTGTCCCAGCCGCCGGACACCGCCCGGCAGACCGAGCCGGTGAAGTCGCCGTTCGCATGGGTGAGCGCGGCGGCGATCAGCGCGGTGTTGGGTACCGCGTGCACCCAGTGGTAGGTGGCGGCGTGGGCGGTGTGCAGTTCGTCGACGACGGTGTCGAAGTCCTCGTGGACGGCGGCCAGTTCGATGGCGTGCCGGACCGCGCGGGCGAGCCGGGAGCCGGGCGGCACGACGGTCAGCCCGGCGGCCAGGCAGGCGTGCACGTCGTGGGCGCCGCTCGTCGCGGCCGCGATGACGGCGGCGGCGAACATGGCCGCGTGGACGCCGTTCGCCGTGTGGGTGAGGGTGGCGTCCCGGTGCGCCTGCTCGGCGGCGGCCGCCGGGTCGCCCGGGTTGGTCCAGCCGTGCACGTCGGCGCGGATCAGGGCGCCGATCCACTCCCGGAACGGATTGCGGTGGCGGGCGGTGCGGGGCGGTTCGATGCCGAGGAGGAGGTTGCGGTAGGCGACGCGCTCCGCGGTGAAGGCGCGGCCGGCGGGCAGCTCGTCCAGCCACAGCCGGGCCACGTCGGCGGTGGTGAAGCCCTTGCCGCGGCGTCGCAGCAGGAGCAGGTTGAGCAGCGGGTAGTTCAGGTCGTCGTCCTCGGGCATCCCGTCGATGTTCTCGGCGAGCGAGGTGGCCGCGGAGCGGCGGTTCCAGGGGTATCTGGCGGCCAGGTCGTCGGGGACGCCCCGGGCGGTGAACCAGGTGCTCAGCGGCCAGTTGCCGGTGGCGCGGGCGAGTTGGCGGATGGCGTCGAGGGGGAGCTTCTCCACCGGCTTGCCGAGCAGACACCCCACGGCCCGCCCCAGCCAGGCGGCTTCCAGCCGGTCCGGGTCCGCGGCGTGCGGAACGGCGGACGCCGTGGCGCCGGGAGTGGTGGTGCCGGACCGGGAGGGTGCGAGGGGGCCGGACGCGGTGAGCGCTGTGGGGTCCGAAGTGCCGGACACGGCGGGTGCGGTGGGCGCCGCGGCCCCCGAACCTCCGTAGGGGGCGGGCCAGTTGGGGCACAGTGCCTTGATCGCCGCCAGGTCCGTCGGTTCCGCGTCCGCCAGGCTGCTCGGCAGTTCGGCGAGTTCGTCCAGGAGGTCCTCGGCCAGCAGGCGCAGATAGCGGGAGGCCGGCTCCGGCGAGGCGCCCGCGCGGGCCGGGGCCTCGGGGCCGCCGGCCGCCCGCCATCGCGCGGCCACCGCCTTCGGCTCGCGGCCGTCCTGCGCCGCCTGGCGCAGTTCGTGGCCGAGCAGGTCCTCCGGCTGGACCCAGGTCAGTCGGAGCATTCCGGGCCTCCCATCCCGGCGAACGCCCGCTCATGGGCGCGCCGGCGTCGTACGTCCTTCTCGAAGACTTCCCGGGCCACGCCGGCCAGGGTGCGCGCCGGCTCCCACAGGTCCAGCCGGCTGGCCTCGGCCACCGTCTTCGCCCATGCCCCGGGGACCGGCGAGCCGAGCGCGCCCGCCAGGGCGCCGGCCATGGTCGCGATGGAGTCGCAGTCGCGGCCGTAGTTCACCGCGCCGAGCACGGCGTGCCGGAAGTCGCCGCGCGCGACCGTCAGCATGCCGAGCGCGACGGGCAGTTCCTCGATCGCGTGCAGCCGGGACGGGCGGCGGGCGCCCAGTGAGGGGGCGCGGTAGTCGGGGCCGACGGTGTCGTACGGGGCGACGGCCGCCCGCAGCGGGCCGAGCGCCGACTCGAAGTGGGTGTGGTCGCGGGCCACGTCGCACACCGCCTCGATGGCCGCGCGGGTGCCGTCCTTCGCCAGCGCCAGGCAGGTCGTCACGACCGAGTCCGGGGTGGCGCCCGGCGTGCAGGCCGCGGCCACGGCGGCCGCCAGCACGCCCGCCGCCTCGCGCCCGTACGACGACTGGTGGGCGCCCGCGACGTCCAGCGCCTCGGCGTACGCGGCCTCCGGATTGGCCGCGTTGACCAGGCCGACGGGGGCCATGTACATCGCGCCGCCGCAGTTGACGATGTTGCCGGTGCCTGCCTCGCGCGGGTCCACATGGCCGTAGTGCAGCCGGGCCACCAGCCACTTCTCCGCCAGGAAGATCCGTTGCAGGGGCAGCGCGTCCGCCTCCAGCTCGGGGATCCAGCGCGGCTCGGTCATCAGGTCGGGGACCAGGTGGTCGGCGATCGCGTAGGCGTCGAGGTGGTCGCGGACCCGGGCGTAGACGCGCACCAGCGCGTGGGTCATCAGGGTGTCGTCGGTGACGTGGCCGTCGCCCTTGTGGTACGGCGCGATCGGGCGGGCGGTGCGCCAGTCGTCGCCGTTCCAGGGGCCGACGACGCCGTGCACCCGGCCGCCGTGGCGCTGGAGGATCTGGTCGGGGGAGTAGCCCTCGACGGGCCCGCCGAGCGCGTCCCCGACGGCGGCGCCGACGAGCGCCCCACTGATCCGCTCGTCCAGCCCGGACCCACCCACCCGCTCCCCGCACACCCCGGCCCCGCGCTGACCGGCCCCGGACGGCTCGGCGCCGTGCGGGGCGGCCCGGGACGGATCCGTACCGCAGCCCTCTCCCCGGCGTCCTTCTCCCTTTTCGGTCGTCATGCCCGAATCATCCTCCCGAGGGGGCGGGTCGCGCGGCTTCCAGCAGTCCGGCGAGTTCCACCAGGTCGGTGCCGGTGAGCCGGGGGAGCACGCAGCCGGACAGGGTGCGGCAGGCCTCCCGCCAGGAGGCCGGGACCGCCTCGCCGCCGCCCAGGGCGCCGGTCAGCGCGCCGGCCAGGGCCGGGGCGGAGTCGGCGAGGCGGGACAGGCAGGCCGCGGCGGGCAGCGCGTGAGCGATCCGGCCGCCCGCGGCGACCGCGAGGGCGAGGGCGACCGGGACGGTCTCGGCGGCGGCGACCCCGTAGCTGTAGACGTGGTCGACGATCTGGTGCTCCAGCAGCGGGACGAGCGCGAACGCGCCCTCGCCGGTGCGGACGAGGCCGAGGGCGTGCCGGGCGTTGCGGCCGATCTCCGTCTCCGCGGGCAGTTCGGCCAGCGCGGCGGTGACGCAGTGCTCGACCTCGGCCCCGGTGAGGGCCAGCGCGAGCGCCGCCGCCATCGCCCGGGCGCCGTGCACGCCGTCGCCGTCCTGGGTGTAGCGGGCGTCGAACTCGGCGAGTTCGGCGGCGCGGCGCGGATCGCCCGGGTGGGCGACGGCCAGGGCGCAGGCCCGCACGCAGGCCGCGTCGTCGAAGTAGTGGGGGTTGTCGTGACCGGTGGCGGGCGGGCGCAGCCCGGTGGCGAGGTTGCCGAGGCCGGCCCGTACGGAGATGCGGGCGCGCAGCGGCAGCACGGCGGACTCGATCTCGGGCGCGCGGTCGGCCGCCGCCGCGACCTCGGCGGCCACCGTGTTCCAGGTGAGGTCGATCGCGGCCCGTACCCGGCGGTCCCGGCTGAGGTCGCCGAGCGCGTCGTCGTCGCCGGCCCTGAGGACGGCCTCCGCCGCGAACGCCGCCCACTCGGCGTCGTCGGAGGGGCCGAGGCGCAGCGGTCCGGGGGGCTGGTTGAGGGCGATGGGGACGGGCAGGGTGGTGGTCGCGTTCTGCTCGGCGAAGGTGTCCAGCTCGCGGGTGAGGCGCCGGGTCCACTCGGGCATCCGCGCGGCCCGGTGCCGGGCGGCGGGCCAGCCGGCGGCGTCTCCGGCGGCGAGCCCGAGCAGCAGCCCCTCGATCCGCCGTGGCCCGCTCACCCGCCCGCCTCGCCGTCGTCGGCGGCGTCGGCGGTGAGGACGTAGTCGCCGGGGGCGTCGGGCCGTACGGCACCGGAGGCGGGCGGCGCGGCTTCGGCGCGCGCCTCGGTGACGGGCCGTACGACCGCCACGCGGGGCTGCCTCGGCGCGCGCCGTTCGGTTTCCGCCGCGGTCACCAGCAGGTCCGCCACGTCCAGTACGTGCCGGCCGGCCATGGAGGGCAGGCAGCTGCCGCGGGCCGGGCCGATGGCGGCCGCCCATTCCTCGGGGACGGCGGCCACGCCCCGCGTCGCGCCGGCCAGCGCGCCCGCGACGGCGGCCGTGGTGTCGGCGTCGCGGCCCATGTTGACCGCGGTGAGGACGGCGGCGCGGAAGTCGCCGTCGGCGGTGGCGTAGGCGCCGAAGGCCAGGGCGACCGCCTCCGGGGCGAGGTCGGTCCAGGGGTAGCCGCCGACGACGACCGCGGAGCGCACCGCGCGTTCGCCGCGGTGGGCGGCGGCCGTGGCCCGGCGCAGGGTGCGGGCCGTCCAGGAGTCGTCGGGCACGACGGCGAGCGCGGCCGCGACGACCGCGACCGGCTCGGCGCCCGCCATGGCCGCCGCGACCCCGGCGGCCACCGCCCGCCCGCCGTGGATGCCCTCGCCCTCGTGGCTGACCGAGCCGTCGATCGCGACCAGGCGGGCCGCCTCGGCGGGGCGCCCGGCGGCGAACACCCCGAAGGGCGCCGCCCGCATGGCCAGGCCGTCGCTCCAGGCGTGCCGGTGCTGGGCGGAGACGGGGGCGGCGAGTCCCCGGCGGAGATTCTCCAGGGTGCCGCGCTCGCTGAAGCCGGCGCCTCGGAAGGGGCCCTCGGCGCGGTCGGCGATGTGCTCGTGCCAGGCGGCCTCGACATGGGCGGGGGTGAGGGCGGAGCCGTGCCGGGCGAGCAGCAGGCCGGAGAAGAGGGCGTACTCGGTGTCGTCGGTGCCGGCCGGGCGCTCGGTGACGTAGCCGGTGATGCGGCCCCAGCGGGCGCGGATCTCGGAGGGCTTCAGGTTCTCGGCGGGCGCCCCGAGGGCGTCCCCGACGGCGAGGCCGAGCAGCGCGCCGCGCGCCCGGTCGCGGAGGCGGGCCGCGGGGACGCCGGCGCTCGATGCCATCGCGGGCTCTCCTCTCCGGGGCGCCGGGCGGGCGCGGAACCCTTGGCGGAACCCCTTACCGGAAGGTGTCCCCGGTGCGGCGGCCGACGCAGCCTCGCGGCCCCCAGCATCACCCGTACGACATCTGTGCGCATCACATCTCGGATGAGCGCCATGAGGTGAAAGCACAGCTTAGACCAGCCTTTCCTTGCTGGCGGGCGCGGAATCGCGGGCGTAGATTGATTGTTGTCGAAAAGTAGAACCAGTCCAAAAGCAAGCCTTGCCTAAGCACTCTGGGGGAACCTGTGGCCATCCTCGACACCGAAGCGCCGCTCCACGAGGCGCACCGCGACAACCACACGCACCGCGATGTGAACGGCGGTTGGCTGCGCCCGGCGGTCTTCGGTGCGATGGACGGTCTGGTCTCCAACCTCGCCCTGATGACGGGCGTCGCGGGAGGCGCCGTCAGTCAGCACACCATCGTCCTGACCGGACTCGCGGGCCTGGCCGCCGGAGCCTTCTCCATGGCCGCCGGCGAGTACACCTCCGTCGCCTCCCAGCGCGAGCTGGTCGAGGCCGAGCTGGCCGTCGAGCGGCGCGAGCTGCGCAAGCACCCGCAGGACGAGGAGGACGAGCTGGCCGCCCTGTATGCGGCTCGGGGCGTGGAGCCCGAGCTGGCCCGCGAGGTCGCCCGCCAGCTGTCCAAGGACCCCGAGCAGGCCCTGGAGATACACGCCCGCGAGGAGCTGGGCGTCGATCCGGGCGACCTGCCCTCCCCGCTGGTGGCCGCGGTCTCCTCGTTCGGCTCGTTCGCGCTCGGCGCCCTGCTGCCGGTGCTGCCCTGTCTGCTCGGCGCCACCGCGCTGTGGCCGGCCGTGCTGCTCGCCCTGATCGGGCTGTTCGCCTGCGGTGCGGTGGTGGCCAAGGTGACCGCGCGCACCTGGTGGTACAGCGGTTTGCGCCAGCTTGTCCTGGGTGGTGCCGCCGCCGGTGTGACGTACGCCCTCGGTAGCCTGTTCGGAACGGCCGTAGGATGAGGCGACTGGTACCTATGCGTCGGACCGTATAAGTACCCGTTACCGGCTGGTTTCGAGTGACGTGCCACCGGGCATGAGCCGTAAGCGCTGCGGGCAACGACGCCTGCCGCGCACCCTCGCGCAGGCGGGCGACCATGCCGCCCGCCCCGCCCCCCGGGCCTCGACGGACCCCGATCCGACCGATCTCGTCGTCGCCGGCCCGCCCCCTGAAACCAGCGCCGCCGGAAGCGGAACCCCCGCCGCCGACCCCCCTTCGGTGTCCGCATGTTGGAACGGAGTATCCGGTTCCCGAGAACCGTTCCATCATGTAACCTGCACGAAATTTCGCACTTACGCAGAGGGCCAACGTCGTCCCTCGGCACCAGCACATGCCAGATGACGACGACGGGAGAGCCGATGCGTACGCCGCGCCAGCCGTCCCAGCACTCCGAGAACGGCCAGAACTGGTCGTTCATGGATGCTCGCCCTGCTGCGCAGGGTATGTACGACCCCCGCAACGAGCACGACGCCTGCGGCGTCGGCTTCGTGGCCACCCTCACCGGCGAGGCGAGCCACGCGCTGGTCGAGCAGGCGCTCACCGTGCTGCGCAACCTCGAGCACCGCGGCGCCACCGGCTCCGAGCCCGACTCCGGAGACGGCGCGGGCATCCTCTCCCAGGTGCCCGACGCGTTCCTGCGCGAGGTGGCCGGATTCGAACTGCCCGCCGCCGGCGGCTACGCGGTCGGCATCGCCTTCCTGCCCGGGGAGGGCACCGAGGACGCCGTCTCGCGCATCGAGACCATCGCCGCCGAGGAGGACCTCACCGTCCTCGGCTGGCGCGAGGTCCCGGTCGCCCCCGAACTGCTCGGCGCCACCGCCCGCTCCACCATGCCGGTCTTCCGCCAGCTGTTCGTCACCGACGGCGCGACCGAGGGCATCGCCCTGGACCGCAGGGCG
This sequence comes from Streptomyces sp. NPDC093260, assembly GCF_040683715.1. Lineage (NCBI taxonomy): Bacteria > Bacillati > Actinomycetota > Actinomycetes > Kitasatosporales > Streptomycetaceae > Streptomyces > Streptomyces sp. NPDC093260. Next base: position 102,173 of record NZ_JBFBEK010000006.1, on the reverse strand, counting down.
TTCGTGCTGCGCAAGCGCGCCGAGCGCGAGGCCGGCGTCTACTTCCCCTCGCTGTCGGCCCGCACCCTCGTCTACAAGGGCATGCTCACCACCGGGCAGCTGGAGCCGTTCTTCCCGGACCTGTCCGACCGCCGCTTCGCCTCGGCCATCGCGCTCGTCCACTCCCGCTTCTCCACCAACACCTTCCCGAGCTGGCCGCTGGCCCACCCCTACCGGTTCGTCGCCCACAACGGCGAGATCAACACCGTCAAGGGCAACCGCAACTGGATGGTGGCCCGCGAGTCGCAGCTCGCCTCCGAGCTGTTCGGCGGCAAGGACGACCTGGAGCGGATCTTCCCGATCTGCACCCCGGACGCCTCCGACTCCGCCTCCTTCGACGAGGTCCTGGAACTGCTCCACCTCGGCGGCCGCTCGCTGCCCCACTCGGTGCTGATGATGATCCCGGAGGCCTGGGAGAACCACGCCTCCATGGACCCGGCCCGCCGCGCCTTCTACCAGTTCCACTCCACGATGATGGAGCCCTGGGACGGCCCCGCCTGCGTCACCTTCACCGACGGCACCCAGGTCGGCGCCGTCCTCGACCGCAACGGACTGCGCCCGGGCCGCTACTGGGTCACCGACGACGGCCTCGTCGTCCTCGGCTCCGAGGTCGGCGTCCTCGACATCGACCCCGCCAAGGTCGTCCGCAAGGGCCGCCTCCAGCCCGGCCGCATGTTCCTCGTGGACACGGCCGAGCACCGCATCATCGAGGACGACGAGATCAAGGCGCAGCTCGCCGCCGAGCAGCCCTACGCCGACTGGCTGGAAGCCGGCGAGATCGAACTGTCCGACCTGCCCGAGCGCGAGCACATCGTCCACACCCACGCCTCGGTCACCCGCCGCCAGCAGACCTTCGGCTACACCGAGGAAGAGCTGCGCGTCATCCTCGCCCCGATGGCCAAGGCCGGCGCCGAGCCCATCGGCTCCATGGGCACCGACTCGCCCATCGCCGCCCTCTCCGAGCGCCCGCGGCTGCTCTTCGACTACTTCACCCAGCTCTTCGCGCAGGTCACCAACCCGCCGCTGGACGCCATCCGCGAGGAACTGGTCACCTCCCTGCGCAGCTCGCTCGGCCCGCAGGGCAACCTGCTGGAGCCCACCGCGGCCTCCTGCCGCAGCGTCGTCCTGCCCTTCCCGGTGATCGACAACGACGAGCTGGCCAAGCTCATCCACATCAACGCCGACGGCGACATGCCCGGCTTCAAGGCCGCCACCCTGTCGGGCCTCTACCGGGTCTCCGGCGGCGGCGACGCCCTCGCCGCCCGCATCGAGGAGATCTGCGCCGAGGCCGACGCCGCCATCGGCAACGGGGCCCGCCTGATCGTCCTGTCCGACCGGCACTCCGACGCCGAGCACGCGCCGATCCCGTCGCTGCTGCTCACCGCGGCCGTCCACCACCACCTCATCCGCACCAAGCAGCGCACCCACGTCGGGCTGCTGGTCGAGGCCGGCGACGTCCGCGAAGTCCACCACGTCGCCCTGCTCATCGGCTACGGCGCCGCCGCCGTCAACCCGTACCTGGCGATGGAGTCCGTCGAGGACCTGGTCCGGGCCGGCACCTTCCTGCCCGGCATCGAGACCGAGCAGGCCATCCGCAACCTGATCTACGCCCTCGGCAAGGGCGTCCTGAAGGTCATGTCCAAGATGGGCATCTCCACCGTCGCCTCCTACCGCGGCGCCCAGGTCTTCGAGGCCGTCGGCCTGGACGAGTCCTTCGTGGAGAAGTACTTCAACGGCACCGCCACCAAGATCGGCGGCGTCGGCATCGACGTCGTCGCCAAGGAGGTCGCCGCCCGCCACGCCAAGGCCTACCCCGCCTCCGGCATCGCCCCCGCGCACCGCGCGCTGGACATCGGCGGCGAGTACCAGTGGCGCCGCGAGGGCGAACCGCACCTGTTCGACCCGGAGACGGTCTTCCGCCTCCAGCACTCCACGCGCTCCGGCCGCTACGACATCTTCAAGAAGTACACCTCCCGGGTGAACGAGCAGTCCGAGCGCCTGATGACGCTGCGCGGCCTGTTCGGCTTCAAGTCCGACCGCGCGCCGATCTCCGTCGACGACGTCGAGCCGGTCTCCGAGATCGTCAAGCGCTTCTCCACCGGCGCCATGTCGTACGGCTCCATCTCCAAGGAGGCGCACGAGACCCTCGCCATCGCCATGAACCAGCTCGGCGGCAAGTCGAACACCGGCGAGGGCGGCGAGGACCCGGACCGCCTGTACGACCCGGCGCGACGCTCCGCCATCAAGCAGGTCGCCTCCGGCCGCTTCGGCGTCACCAGCGAGTACCTGGTCAACGCCGACGACATCCAGATCAAGATGGCCCAGGGCGCCAAGCCCGGCGAGGGCGGCCAGCTGCCCGGCCACAAGGTGTACCCGTGGGTGGCCAAGACCCGGCACTCCACGCCGGGCGTGGGGCTCATCTCCCCGCCGCCGCACCACGACATCTACTCCATCGAGGACCTGGCCCAGCTGATCCACGACCTCAAGAACGCCAACCCGGCCGCCCGCATCCACGTGAAGCTGGTCTCCGAGGTCGGCGTCGGCACGGTCGCGGCCGGCGTCTCCAAGGCCCACGCGGACGTCGTGCTCATCTCCGGCCACGACGGCGGCACCGGCGCCTCCCCGCTCACCTCCCTCAAGCACGCGGGCGGCCCCTGGGAGCTCGGCCTCGCCGAGACCCAGCAGACCCTGCTGCTCAACGGCCTGCGCGACCGCATCGTCGTGCAGACCGACGGCCAGCTGAAGACCGGCCGCGACGTGGTCATCGCCGCGCTGCTCGGCGCCGAGGAGTTCGGCTTCGCCACCGCCCCGCTCGTCGTCTCCGGCTGCGTCATGATGCGCGTGTGCCACCTGGACACCTGCCCGGTCGGCATCGCCACCCAGAACCCGGTGCTGCGCGAGCGCTACGCCGGCAAGGCCGAGCACGTCGTCAATTTCTTCACCTTCATCGCCGAAGAGGTCCGCGAGATCCTCGCCGAGCTCGGCTTCCGCTCCGTCGAGGAGGCCGTCGGCCACGCCGAGGCCCTCGACGTGACCCGCGCGGTCGACCACTGGAAGGCGCAGGGCCTGGACCTGGAACCGCTGTTCCACGTCCCCGGCCTGCCCGAGGGAGCGGTGCGCCACCGCATCGTCGCCCAGGACCACGGCCTGGAGAAGGCACTCGACAACGAGCTGATCAAGCTCGCCGCCGACGCCCTGTCCGCCGACTCCGCCACCGACGCCCAGCCGGTGCGCGCCCAGGTCGCCATCCGCAACATCAACCGCACGGTCGGCACCATGCTCGGCCACGAGGTGACGAAGAAGTTCGGCGGCGCGGGCCTGCCCGACGACACCATCGACATCACCTTCACCGGCTCGGCCGGCCAGTCCTTCGGCGCGTTCCTGCCGCGCGGCGTCACGCTGCGCCTGGAGGGCGACGCCAACGACTACGTCGGCAAGGGCCTGTCCGGCGGCCGGATCGTCGTCCGCCCGGACCGCGGCGCCGACCACCTCGCCGAGTACTCCACCATCGCCGGCAACACCATCGCCTACGGCGCCACCGGCGGCGAGCTGTTCCTGCGCGGCCGCACCGGCGAACGGTTCTGCGTCCGCAACTCCGGCGCCACGGTCGTCTCCGAGGGCGTGGGCGACCACGGCTGCGAGTACATGACCGGCGGCCACGCCGTCGTCCTCGGTGAGACCGGCCGCAACTTCGCGGCCGGCATGTCCGGCGGCATCGCCTACGTCGTCGACCTGGACCGCGACAACGTCAACTCCGGCAACCTCGACGCGATCGAGGCGCTGGACGAGACGGACAAGCAGTGGCTGCACGAGGTGGTGCGCCGCCACCAGGAGGAGACCGGCTCCACCGTCGCCCAGAAGCTGCTCGCCGACTGGGACGCCGCAGCCGAGCGCTTCAGCAAGATCATCCCCAGCACGTACAAGGCAGTGCTCGCCGCCAAGGACGCCGCCGAGCGAGCCGGTCTCTCCGAGACCGAGATCACCGAGAAGATGATGGAGGCGGCGATCAATGGCTGACCCGAAGGGCTTCCTCAACCACGGCCGCGAGGTCGCCAAGACCCGCCCCGTCACCGAGCGCGTCAAGGACTGGAGCGAGGTCTACGTCCCCGGCTCGCTGCTGCCGATCATCAGCAAGCAGGCCAGCCGGTGCATGGACTGCGGCATCCCGTTCTGCCACAACGGCTGTCCGCTCGGGAACCTCATCCCCGAGTGGAACGACTACGCCTACCGCGAGGACTGGGCCGCCGCCTCGGAGCGCCTGCACGCCACCAACAACTTCCCCGAGTTCACCGGGCGGCTGTGCCCCGCCCCGTGCGAGTCGGCGTGCGTGCTCGGCATCAACCAGCAGCCGGTCACCATCAAGAACGTCGAGGTCTCGATCATCGACAAGGCGTGGGAGACCGGCGACGTCGCCCCGCAGATCCCCGAGCGGCTGTCCGGCAAGACCGTCGCCGTCATCGGCTCGGGCCCCGCGGGCCTGGCCGCCGCCCAGCAGCTCACCCGGGCCGGCCACACCGTCGCCGTCTACGAGCGCGCCGACCGCATCGGCGGCCTGCTGCGCTACGGCATCCCCGAGTTCAAGATGGAGAAGCGGCACATCAACCGCCGCATCGAGCAGATGCGCGCGGAGGGCACCCGCTTCCGCACCGGCGTCGAGGTCGGCCGCGACGTCCTGGCCACCGACCTGAAGAAGCGCTACGACGCCGTCGTCATCGCCGCCGGCGCCACCACCGCCCGCGACCTGCCGGTGCCCGGCCGTGAACTCAAGGGCGTGTACCAGGCCATGGAGTACCTGCCGCTGGCCAACAAGGTCCAGGAGGGCGACTACGTCAGCCCGCCGATCTCCGCCGAGGGCAAGCACGTCGTCGTCATCGGCGGCGGCGACACCGGCGCCGACTGCGTGGGCACCGCCCACCGCCAGGGCGCGGCCTCGGTGACCCAGCTGGAGATCATGCCCCGACCGGGCGAGGAGCGGAACCCGCTCTCCCAGCCGTGGCCGACCTTCCCCATGCTCTACAAGGTCACCTCCGCGCACGAGGAGGGCGGCGAGCGGGTCTACTCCGTCTCCACCACCCACTTCGAGGGCGACGCCGACGGCAACGTCCAGTGGCTGCACCTGACCGAGGTCGAGTTCGTCGACGGCAAGCTCACCCCGAAGCCGGGCACCGAGCGCAAGATCCCCGCCCAGCTCGTCACCCTCGCCATGGGCTTCACCGGCACCGACCGCGCCAACGGCATGGTCGAGCAGTTCGGCCTGGAACTCGACGAACGCGGTAACATCGCCCGCGACGCCGACTTCCAGACCAACGTGCCCGGCGTGTTCGTCGCCGGCGACGCCGGCCGCGGCCAGTCGCTCATCGTGTGGGCGATCGCCGAGGGCCGCTCCGCCGCCCGCGGCGCCGACCGCTACCTCACGGGCGCCAGCGAGCTGCCGGCCCCGATCCGCCCGACGGACCGCGCGCTGATGGTCTGACGGCGACACAAGACGTCCCGTACAACGACGTACGGGCGGGCCGTGCCGAGGGGCTTCCCCCTCCAGACGGGCCGCCGGCGCCTGCCCACCGTCCCCGACCGGACCCCGGGCAGGCGCCGACGCATGTCCGGGGCCCGGTCGGGGAGACGAGGGCGGCGCCGTCCAGGACCCCTGAGGCGTCGGTGAGCCCCGTCCCCTTCGCGCGACGGCGAGTTGGGGGAGAGCGCTTCCGGTCCGGTGTGTCCCTCATCCCGGTCAGCGGTGCCCGGCGCGCACCGGAGGCCATCGCGCGCCCTGCCCCGACGTCACGCAGGTACGAGCCGCCGTCAGCGGCGGCGCGGCACACCGCCGCCGAGCAGGTCCGCCGCGCCCACCGCACCGATGCGTCCCGCCGTGCCGCCACGTGTCCTCGCGTGTCCCCGTGTGTCCTTCCGTGCGCTACGTGTCGCACTCCAGCACCGTCCGGCACAGCCCGCACCGCGCCCGGACCCGGCCCCGGACCGGTACCCTGATCCGCTGGTGGCAGATGGGGCACGGGAACGACACCCGCAGCGGCTCCGGGCCGCCGGAGGTGAACGAGTACGGGGCCGTCGGCGCCGGGGTCCGGTCGGCACCGTGACCGTGGTCCTGCGCGTGGCGGCGGTCGCGGGCGTAACGGCGGCGGCCCGACCAGCCGGCCGCCGTCAGCGGCGGCTGCCGCGCGTCCCGGCGGGCCCGGGACATCCCCTCGACGTACGCCTCGTAGCCCTGCGGGCTGGTGAACCAGGTCGAGGGGTCCTCGCCGAAGACCAGCGCCCGCTTGGCCACCACGTACCCGAACTCCTCCGGGGTGAGGTAGCCGAGCTTCTGCGAGGAGACGCCGTCCTGCCGGAAGGCGTCCAGCAGCAGCCAGCCCGCCCCCAGGTACGCCGCCGTCGTGTCGGTGAGGATCTCGTTGTCCCGGGTGCCGGGGAAGGACAGGTCCAGACGGTGCAGGTAGACGTGGGTCACCTCGTGCGCGAGGGCCGCGCCGATGTCCCGGCGGTGGGTGCGGAAACGGTCGTTCAGCTCCACGAAGTACTCCGGGCCCGCCGTCAGCTCCACGTTCGCCGCGTGCCGCATCTCGCGGAAGCCGACGACCAGCCGGGCGTCCGGCAGCCCGTAGTGCCGCACCAGCTCCCGCGCCACCTGCTGCGCGCCCAGGTGCAGGTCGTCGGTGTCGCAGAACGCCACGTCGACCGGGGCCACACTGGTCGCGAACGTCCGGACGGTGACGTACGACAGCCGTCGGTAGAGCGCCGTGATCGCGGCGCGCACCGTCTCCAGATGCGGGTAGCCGCGCTCGACCGGCCCGTCGTCCGCCACGTCCACACCCCCTCGGACGGCCTGAACTCCCCTCCACCTTAGGCGCAGGCCGGGCGTGATCGCGCGCGCCTGCCGCCCCGTGGAGCCCCGTAGAGTTGCCCACCATGACCACCAGCAACACCGGTACCGGTGACGTCGACCCCGCCGTCCGCGCGGAACTGTCCCGGCTGCGCGACAGCATCGACAACATCGACGCGGCCGTCGTCCACATGCTCGCCGAACGCTTCAAGGCCACCCAGCAGGTCGGGCACCTCAAGGCCGCCCACCAGCTGCCGCCCGCCGACCCGGCCCGCGAGGCCCGCCAGATCGCCCGCCTGCGCGCCCTCGCGGAGGACGCCAAGCTGGACCCGGCCTTCGCGGAGAAGTTCCTGAACTTCATCATCGCCGAGGTGATCAGGCACCATGAGCGGATCGCGGACGGCTCCGCCGCCGCGGGAACACCTGCGGCGGGCTGAGCGGGCGTCCTCCGGGGCCCGGCGCCGGGACCGTCTCCAGGCGCCCGGCCCCGCCCCCGCGGCCCGGCCCGGTCTCCGGACGCCCGGCGCACCGCGTCCACCAGGCACCGCGCCTGCCGGCGCCGCCCCGGCGTCCGCGCGCCGCTCCCGCGCCGCACGCGGCGGCGCGGCCGGCGCGGCCGGTGGTTCATCGCGGAGTGCGGCGGGGCCCTCCGGCGCGCGGGGCGGCCGCCGGAGGGCCGGTCCGGCTCCGGAACCCCCTCGTGCCCCGCCGGGGGCATCAGGCAGCATGGCGTGCATGTCCGTACTGACGCGCGACGAAGCGCAGACCCGTGCCCAGCTCCTCGACGTCCACCGCTACACCGTCGACCTCGACCTGACCGTCGGGGACGACACCTTCGACTCCCGTACCGCCATCCGGTTCACCGTACGCACCGGCACGGGCCAGGGCACGGGGGCCACGACGGACACCTTCGTCGAGCTGAAGCCCGCCGAGCTGCGCTCCGCCACCCTCGACGGACAGCCCCTCGACCCCGCCGCCCTCGACGACAACCGGCTGCCCCTGACGCACCTCGCCCCCGGCGAGCACGAACTGCGCGTCGACGCCCGTATGCGCTACTCCCGCACCGGCGAGGGCATGCACCGCTTCACCGACCCCGCCGACGGCGAGACCTACGTCTACACCCAGCTCTTCCTGGACGACGTCCAGCGCGTCTTCGCCGCCTTCGACCAGCCCGACCTCAAGGCCGTCTTCGACCTCACCGTCAAGGCCCCCGAGGAGTGGACCGTCCTCGCCAACGGCATCACCGAGCACACCGGCGACGGCGTCTGGACGGCCGCCATCACCCCCCGCATCTCGACCTACCTCGTCGCCGTGGCCGCCGGCCCCTGGCACTCCGTGCGCACCGAGCACCGCGGCCTGCCCTTCGGCATCCACTGCCGCCGCTCGCTCGCCCCCCACCTCGACGCCGACGCCGACGAGATCCTCGACCTCACCCGCGCCTGCTTCGACCGCTACCACGAGAAGTTCGCCGAGCCCTACCCCTTCGACTCCTACGACCAGGCCTTCGTCCCCGAGTTCAACGCCGGCGCCATGGAGAACCCCGGACTGGTCACCTTCCGCGACGAGTTCGTCTACCGCTCCGCCGTCACCGACACCGAACGCCAGACCCGCGCCGTCGTCATCGCCCACGAGATGGCCCACATGTGGTTCGGCGACCTCGTCACCCTCAAGTGGTGGGACGACATCTGGCTCAACGAGTCCTTCGCCGAGTACATGGGCTACCAGATCACCGCCGAGGCCACCCGCTTCACCGGCGCCTGGACCGAGTTCGGCGTCTCCCGCAAGGCCTGGGGCTACGACGCCGACCAGCGCCCCTCCACCCACCCCGTCGCCCCCGAGGCCGTCGACGACACCGCCGCCGCCCTCCTCAACTTCGACGGCATCTCCTACGCCAAGGGCGCCTCCGCCCTGCGCCAGCTCGTCGCCTGGCTCGGCGAGAAGGACTTCCTCGCCGGCATCAACACCCACTTCGAGCGCTACCGGTTCGGCAACGCCGCCCTCGCCGACTTCATCGACTCCCTCGCCTCCGCCACCGACCGCGACGTGCCCGCCTGGGCCGAGGCCTGGCTGCGCACCACCGGCGTCGACACCCTCACCGCCGCCACCGACGCCCGCCCCGGCCAGTGGAGCTGCGCCCTCGACCGCGCCGGCGCCCGCCCGCACCGGGTCACCGTCGGCGTCTACGACCGCGACCTCTCCGACGGCCGCACCCTCACCCTGCGCGAGCGCTACGAAACCGACGTCCCCCGGGACGGCGCCCCCGCCCCCCGCCCCGGCATCCGCCCCGCCCTGGTCGTGCCCAACGACCTCGACCTCACCTACGCCAAGATCCGCCTGGACGAGTCCTCCCTGGAGACCGCCCTGCGCGGACTGTCCGGCATCCCCGACGCGCTCACCCGCGCCGTCGTCTGGAACACCCTGCGCGACATGGTCCGCGACGGCGACCTCGCCCCCGCCGACTACCTGGCGACCGCCGCCGCCCACCTGCCCGAGGAGACCGACCTCGCCCTCGTGGAAGGCGTCCTCGCCTTCGCCGGCGCGCAGATCGCCGACCGGTACCTGCACCCCGACGACCGCCCCGCCGCCCTCACCACGCTCACCACCCTCGCCCGCGACCTGCTGCGCCGCACCGAGGACGGCGACAACCCCGGACTGCGGCTCATCGCCGTACGCCAGTTCGTGGACGCCGCCGCCCACCCCGACACCATCGCCGCCTGGCTCGCCGACGGCATGGTCCCCGGCGGGCCCGAACTCGACCCCGAACTGCGCTGGCGCGTCCTCGCCCGGCTCGCCGTCCTCGGCGCCACCGACGAGGCCGCCATCGCCGCCGAACTCGAACGCGACCCGTCCGCCGGCGGCCAGGAGGGCGCCGCCCGCTGCCGCGCCGCCCTGCCCGACCCGGAGGCCAAACGCGCCGCCTGGACGGCCCTGTTCGCCGGCGACGACCTGTCCAACTACCTGTTCACCGCCACCGCGCAGGGCTTCTGGCAGCCCGAACAGGACGAACTGGTAAGGGAGTACGTGCCGCGCTACTACGAGGACGTGCTCGCCGTCGCCGCCCGCCGCGGTCCCGCCATCGCCCGCGCCGCCGGACGCTCCGCCTTCCCCGCCCACGCCGTCGACGCCGCGCACCTCGCCCTCGGTGAGGACTGTCTGCGCGACGGCGACCCGGTCCCGGCCCTGCGCCGCACCCTGGTCGACCAACTCGACGACCTGGCGCGGGCGCTGCGGGTGCGGGAGGCGTAACCGCCGCGCCGGGGGCGGCGTACGGCCGGCGGGGCCGCGGGGAGCCCGTGGGGCGAGGACGTACGGGCACGGGGGAGGGGCGTACGCCTGAGGGCGTACGACACGCCTGGTACCTGCCGACGACGCGCGGGCCCGCCCGGCCTCCCTAGGCCCGGCACTCCCGAGGACGACCACCCGAGCCACGGAGGAAACCGTGATCGTAGTCACCGGCGCCACCGGCAACGTCGGCCGTGCCCTCGTCGACCGGCTCGTCGCTGCCGGCCGGCCCGTGCGGGCCCTCACCCGCGACCCGCGCCGCGCCGCCCTGCCCGCCGAGGCCGAGGTGGTGCGCTTCCGGCACGACGACCCCGCCGCCCTGTTCACGGGCGCCACCCGGCTGTTCCTGTACGCGCAGGCCGCCGGGGAGCGGCCCGGCGAACTGCTGCGGGCGGCCCGCGAGGCCGGCGTCCGGCACGTCGTCCTGCTCTCCTCCGCGATCATCGCGGAGGGCGCCGACGAGACCCACCCCATCCACGTCATGCACGCCACCGTGGAGAGGGCCGTCCGCGACAGCGGCCTCGAGTGGACCTTCCTGCGGCCAGGCGGCTTCGCCACCAACGCCCTCCAGTGGGCGCCGCAGATCCGCGCCGGGGACACCGTGCGCGGCGTCTTCGCCGGCGCCCGCAGCGCGCCCATCCACGAGGACGACATGGCCGCCGTGGCCGAACGCGCCCTGACCGACCCCGGCCACGCGGGGACCGTCCACCGCCTCACCGGACCGCAGGCCACCACCAACGCCGGACAGGTCGCCGCGATCGGCCGCGCCCTCGGCCGCGAGCTGACCTTCGAGGAGGTGCCGCCCGAGGAGGCCGGCCCCGACCTCTTCCCGCACGTGCCGCCGGGCATGCTGGAGAGCCTGCTGAAGACCTTCCGGGCCGCCGTCGGGGCGACCCCGGAGATCAACGACACGGTCGAGAAGATCACCGGCACCCCGGCCCGCACCTTCACCCACTGGGCCGAGGACCATCGAACCGACTTCCAGCCCTCCTCCGCGCCCTGAGCCCGCCCCGACCAGGGCCCCGACCCCACCCGCGGCTCCCCGTCCGGCCGACCGCCCGAACGACGAGCCGGCCGGACGGCCGGTGAGCCGGGCCCGCGAACCGGATGGCCGGCCCATCAGCCGCAGGCCGTCCGGCCGCAGGCCGGCGGGTCGGCGGCGGGCCGGTGAGCCCGGGGCCGGGCACACCCACGCCGCCCCATCCGCACCACTCACCCGCGCGGAGCGAGCCGCAACTCCGCCCTCCGCAGCGACGGTTCGCGCGGACCCGCCCGCCGGTTGCCCACCTGTGCGGCCGGCGTCGTGGCCTCCTCCAGCATGAAGCCGAGCCGTTCGGCGAACCGCTCCCCGGGCCGCCAGCCGGACGGCACGGTCGCCGTCACCCGCGTCACCCCCTCCGCGCGCGCCAGCAGCGCCTCGGCCACCGCCCGGCCCAGCCCCCGGCCCCGCGCCCAGGGCGCCAGCAGGAACAGCCCCACCGCCACCGAACCCGGCTCCGGATGGTCGCGTACGGCGTCCACCAGGCCGGTGACCACCCCGTCCCGCTCCACCACCCACAGCGACTTGGCGTCCGGATCCGCCCCCTCGGGCAGCGAGTAGAACAGGCTCTGCACATCACCCGGCCCCGACGGCAGCCCCGTCGCCGCCACGAACCAGTCCTCGCACTCCTCGAACAGCGTCAGCAACGGCCCCTCGTCCCGCGGACCGGGCGCACGCACCACCACCCGCTCACCGGGCACATCGATCAGCACAGCGTCATCCATCCTCCCGACGTCAGCGCTGTGACCGGGAAGGCCCACCGGCTCGCGACACCCGGCACGGCGGGGCTCCCCCACTGCCCGAACGGCGCGGGAGGCGCCCCCGTCACCGGACGCCGCGAGCTTCCCGGCGAACCCTCCCGGTCACAGCACCGGCCGCATCCGCTCCGCGGCCCCAACACCTCTCACCCGCAAGGAAGTACCCACTTTCGGGTCGCGATCACCGGGCTTCCCGGGCGCGTCGGACCGCGGGCCGCCAAGCTGGAGATCCCTGCCCCCGCGCCCCGGAGGACAGCCCATGAGCACTCCGCCCCCGCCCGACCCGCGGGCCCTGGCCTCCGGTCCCGAAGGCCCCGGCGCCCTGCGGCCGTTGCTCGACACCGTGCTCGGCGCCCTCGGCACCGGCCGGCGCGCCCGCGGCGGACCCCTGCCCGCGGGCGGCCCCGAAGCCGTCGCCGCCCGGCTGCGCGACGCCCTCGGCGAGGTCCTGCCCGAAGACGGCGACCCCGAGGCCCTGCGCGTCCTCGTCCACGCCCTCGCCGAAGGCGCCGCCGACCCCGCCGACCCGCTGTGCGCCGCCCATCTGCACTGCCCGCCGCTCGCCGTGGCCGCCGCCGCCGACCTCGCCGCCGCCGTCCTCAACCCCTCCCTCGACTCCTGGGACCAGGCCCCCGCCGCCTCCGAACTCGAAGCCCTCGTCACCCGCGAACTCGCCCACCTCGCCGGCCTCGCCGACGCCGTCGTCACCACCGGCGGCACCGAGTCCAACCACCTCGCCCTGCTGCTGGCCCGCGAGTCCCACGGCGGCGGTGTCCGCCTCGTCCACGGCGCCAACGCCCACCACTCCCTGCCCCGCGCCGCCTGGCTGCTCGGTCTGCCCGAACCCGTCGTCGTCCCCGCCCCCGCCGGCACCATCGACCTCGCCGCCCTGCACCGCGCCCTCACCGACACCGCCGGCCCCCGCGGCTCCCTCCTCGTCGCCGCCACCGCCGGCACCACCGACGCCGGCCTCATCGACCCCCTGCCCGAGATCGCCGGACTGTGCGCCGCCCACGGCGCCCGTCTGCACATCGACGCCGCCCACGGCGGCGGTCTCCTGTTCAGCGACCGCCACCGCGACCGGCTCACCGGCCTCGAAGCGGCCCATACCGTCACCCTCGACCTGCACAAACTCGGCTGGCAGCCGGTCGCCGCCGGCCTCCTCGCCGTCCGCCGCCCCCGCGACCTCGACGTCCTCGGCCAGCGCGCCGACTACCTCAACGCCGACGACGACACCGAAGCCGGCCTCCCCGACCTCCTCGGCCGCTCCCTGCGCACCACCCGCCGCCCCGACATCCTCAAGATCGCCGTCACCCTCAAGACCCTCGGCCGCCGCGGGCTCGGCGCCCTCGTCGACCAGGTCTGCGCACGCGCCCGCGAGTTCGCCGACCTGATCCACGCGCACCCCGGCTTCGAACTGTACGACCGGCCCGTCATCAGCACGGTCCTGTTCCGACCCGAGGGCGCCACCGACGACGCCGTCGCCGCCGTACGCCGCAGGCTCCTCACCGACGGCCGCGCCGTCCTCGGTCGCGCCCGCCCGGACGACCGGCTCTGGCTCAAGGCCACCCTCCTCAACCCCGACACCCGGCCCGACGACCTGGCCGCCCTGCTGAAACTGGTGGAAGGAACCACCCACGGATGAACCACCCCGACCCGAGCCGCCCCGACCGCCCCCACTCCGGTCACCCCGGCCACTCCGACCACTCCGCCCCCGGTCACGTCGGGCGCCCCCGCCCGAACCGCCCCCGTGAGGACCGCCCCCGCACCGACCACCCGCCCCGCCGCACCCCCACCACCCCCCGCGACCTCGTCGGCATCGGCATCGGCCCCTTCAACCTCTCCCTGGCCGCCCTCGCCCACCCCCTCACCGGCCTGTCCACCGCCTTCTACGAACAACGCCCCCGCTTCCACTGGCACCCCGGCCTGCTCATCGACGGCGCCCGCGTCCAAGTCCCCTTCCTCGCCGACCTCGTCAGCCTCGCCGACCCCACCAGCAACTGGTCCTTCCTCAACTACCTCCGCACCCACGACCGGCTCTACCCCTTCTACTTCGCCGAACGCCTCCACCTCCAGCGCGCCGAGTACGACGCCTACTGCCGCTGGGTGTGCGACCAGCTCCCCGCCCTCCACTTCGGCCACCAGGTCGACGCCGTCCGCTGGCACCCCGAACACCGTCTCTTCGAAGTCGACTTCACCCAGCTCGACGCCGACGGCGAAGCCGAAGCCCTCGGCCGCACCTACACCCGCCACGTCGTCCTCGGCATCGGCACCGAACCCCACGTCCCCGCCCCCCTGCGCCCCCTCCTCACCACCCCCGGCACACCCGGCGGCGCCCCCGTCGTCCACGCCGCCGACTACCTCGACCACCGCGACACCCTCTTCGCCGCCGGCCACATCACCGTCGTCGGCTCCGGACAGTCCGGCGCCGAGATCTTCCTCGACCTGCTCCGCCACCGCCCCGCCGGCCGTGAACGCCTCACCTGGATCGGCCGCACCGAGGCCTTCGCCCCCATGGAGTACTCCAAACTCGGCCTGGAACACTTCACCCCCGACTACACCCGCTACTTCCACGCCCTGCCCGAACCCGTCCGCGACCGCCTGGTCCCCGCCCAATGGCAGCTCCACAAGGCCATCGACGCCGACACCCTCGCCGCCATCCACGACGAGCTGTACCGCCGCACCCTGCACGGCGGCTGGCCCGACGCCGTCCTCACCCCCGGCGTCCGCGTCCACGCCGCCGACCGCCGTCCCCCGCACTCGATCGAACTCCACCTCGAACACACCCAGCAGGGCATCCGCACCCGCCTCACCACCGACGCCGTCGTCCTCGCCACCGGCCACCGCCGCCGTCCCCTCACCCCCCTGCTGGACGGCCTCGCCCCCCACCTGCGCCACGACAGCCGCGGCCGCCCCCGCGTCGACGAGCGCTACCGCCTCGTCCTCGACCCCGCCATCGCCGCCGCCGGCTGCCACGTCCACGTCCAGAACGTGGAACTGCACACCCACGGCGTCGGCACCCCCGACCTCGGCCTCGCCGCCTGGCGCAGCGCCACCATCCTCAACACCGTCACCGGCAAGGACACCTACCCGCTGCCCGACCGCACCGCCTTCACCACCTTCGGACTGCGCGAACAGCAGCGGCCCCAGACCCCGCGAACCCGCCGGCACAGGGCACTCACCCCGCTGGCGGACGGAATCTGAGGCCACCCCCACAACCGCCGCACGGGACCCGGCGCGGCCACGACACCCACCCGCGCCGCCGCCGGGACCCCCGCACCGCGACTAGAACACCGGCGTACCGGCCCGCGTCAGCCGCCAGTCCACCGAAGCGAACTCCTCCGGGTCCAGCACACCCTTGGCCGTCACCCACTCCGCGATCCGCGTCCGGATCTCCGTCGACTCCGACCACAGCTCCTTGGCCGACGCCACGAACGGGAACGCACCGCCGCCGTTGGCCCGGTAGTTGTTCACCGCCAGCACGAACTGCTGCGCGTCGTCCAGCGCCGCACCGTCGAAGCTCAGGTTCCTGATCCGCGAACCGGCCGGCTGCGCGATGTCGATGTCGTACGTCAGCCCCGACACATAGTCGTAGTTGTAGTCCGGGCGGTTGTTCGCGTTCGTCAGCTTGTCCACGTCCACGGCCGCACCCACCGCCGTCTGCACGAAGTACTCCGCCGAGTACTCCAGGTACGCCCGCACCTGCGCACCCGTCATCAACTTCGCGACCAGCGTGTTGTCGTACACGTACAGGCTCGACAGATCCCGGATCGTCACATCGCCGGCGGAGATCTGCGAGGTCCGCGAGAACGGCGACGCCTGCGCGATCACCGGCAGCGCGGCGTACTCCGTGCCGGCCAGCGCGGCCTTCACCACGTCCTCCTGCACCTTCGTGATCAGGTCGATGATCGGCGCGTCCTTGTAGCGGGCGTCCACCGTCGTCAGCGTCTCGGTCGCCCGGCCGACGACCTGGTTGACGTACTCGACGACCTTCGCGTGCTCGTCCTTCAGCAGCCGGGTGATCCGCGGGTCGTCCGCGACCGTACGGGAGTCGCGCAGCGAGGCCGCGACCGACTCCACGTGCCAGCGCCCCTTGTCGAACACCAGGTCGATGTCGAAGACCGAGAGCCGCTCCGCGAAACACAGCGGCTCCGACAGCACGACCGTCCTGCCCGACTCCTCGTTGACGACCTTCAGCTCCGGGATCTCCAGATGCGCGTGACCCACCAGAATCGCGTCGATCCCCGGCACCCGCCGCGCCACGTTCGCCGCCGCGTCCTCCACGTACGGCAACTGGTCACCGTAGGAGGAGTTGCCCGACGTACCCGAGTGCGCCGACACGATCACCACGTCCGCACCCATCGAACGCAGCTTCGGCACCCACTTCGCCGCCTGCTCCTCCAGCCCCGGGAACGTCAACTTCCCCTGCACATACGCCTTGTCCCAGATCGCGATACCCGGATTCGTCAACCCCAGCACCGCCACCCGCACCGGCGGACCCCCGTGCACCCGGAACTCCTTGATGAAATACGGCGCGAACGCCGGCCGCAGCGTCCTCGCGTCCAGCGCGTTCGCCCCCAGCAACGGGAAGTCGCACTGCTGCTCGAACGTGCGCAGCGTCTCGATGCCGTAGTTGAACTCGTGGTTGCCCAGCGCCGCCGCGTCGTACCCGATCGCGTTCATCGCCTGCGCCATCGGATGCACCGGACCGCCCTTGGCGGTGATCGGGTCCACCTTCGCGTAGTAGTACGTCAGCGGAGTGCCCTGGATCGTGTCGCCCGCGTCCAGCAGCAGCGTGTTGTGCCGGCCCCGCTCCCGGCGGATCTCGTTCACCAGCGTCGAGATCCGTGCCAGACCCTGCGCGTTGCCCGCCGCGTCGGCGTACTCCGCGTTCTTGAAATAGTCCCAGTTGAAGACATGACCGTGCAGGTCGGTCGTGCCCAGCACCGTCAGCGCGTACCGCTTCGTACGCTTGCCCGGGCCATGCGCCGCCCCCTTCACCGACTCGGCCGCCTGCGCCGCCGGAGCCGCCGCAGCACCCGTCAGCGCCACACCCGCCCCGGTCACGGCCGACTTCTTCAGGAACTTCCGGCGGTTCAACGCCATGTCTGGTTCTCCTCGGGAAAGATCAACGACGCGCGTAGATGGACGCGCGTAGATTCTGACCGGGCCATACCGAAGCGCAACACCCCCCACAGGTTGCGATCTGATGACCAGCCATCCCCGGAAACCCGCCACCGGTGACACAGTGGGACGTATGACCCTTCACCCGGAAGAGCGAACCGAACCCGCCGGCCCCGCCCTGCCCTACGGCACCCCCGACGCCCCCCGCATCGCCGTACGCGGCGAAGCCCACCTCGAAGTCGATCCCGAGATCGCCCGCATCGGCATCACCGTCACCGCCCGCGGCAAGGACCGCCGCTCCGCCCTCGACGACCTCACCCGCCGCAACAACACCGTCCTCGACCTCGTCAAGTCCTACGGCCAGGCCGTCGAACGCATCGAGACCGGTGCCCTGTCCATCACCCCCGAACTCACCCGCCACGGCCGCGGCGAACGCATCCGCACCTACCACGGCGCCGTCCGCCTCACCGCCGAACTCACCGACTTCACCGCCCTCGGCGAACTCACCACCCGACTGGCCGACCTCGACCTCACCCGAGTGGACGGCCCCTGGTGGGAACTGCGCCCCGACTCACCCACCCGCCGCCACGCCCGCCAACAGGCCGTACGCGAAGCCGTCCAGCGCGCCCGGGAATACGCCGAAGCACTCGGCACCACCCTCGACGCCCTCGTCGAGATCGCCGACATCGGCGCCGAAGGGCCCCAGCCCCTCCCGGCCGCCCCCGGCATGCGCATGCGCTCCATGGCCGGCTACGGCGCCGCCGCACCCGACGAGGCACCCCCGCTCGACCTCGAACCCGAACGGCAGCACGTGTACGCGCAACTCAACGCGCGATTCACCATGAGACCGCCCAAACTGTAATCACGTCAGCACCACCCGACGACCACACGAGGAGGCGCGCAACACCCGCACGAGTGCCCTCCCGCACACCCCGCCGATTGTCAACACCCCTTCATCCAAAGGACGTTGAACAGTCACCTCACACCAAATCGCTACCCACCGGTAAGGCCTAGGCTCACAC
The DNA here is from genome assembly GCF_040683715.1 of Streptomyces sp. NPDC093260. NCBI lineage: Bacteria > Bacillati > Actinomycetota > Actinomycetes > Kitasatosporales > Streptomycetaceae > Streptomyces > Streptomyces sp. NPDC093260. The sequence continues at coordinate 84,074 of NZ_JBFBEK010000006.1, read as the reverse complement.
CATGCGCCGAGCAAAGATCGTCTGCACCCTGGGGCCCGCCACCGACACCTACGACCGGATCAAAGCCCTCGTCGACGCCGGAATGGACATCGCCCGCCTCAACCTCAGCCACGGCACCCACACCGAGCACGAAGAGCGCTACCAGCACGTACGCCGCGCCGCCGACGAGACCGGCCGCAGCGTCGGCATCCTCGCCGACCTCCAGGGCCCCAAGATCCGCCTCGACCGCTTCCACGAAGGCCCCGTCCTCCTCGAACGCGACGACACCTTCACCATCACCGTCGAAGAAGGCGTCCTTGGCGACCGCCACATCTGCGGCACCACCTACGCCGGCCTCGCCGACGACGTCACCCCCGGCGACCGCATCCTCGTCGACGACGGCAAAGTCGTCCTCGAAGTCACCCACATCGACGGCCCCCGCGTCCACACCAGGGTCAGACAAGGCGGCATGGTCTCCGACCACAAGGGCCTCAACCTCCCCACCGCCGCCGTCTCCCTCCCCGCCCTCTCCAAAAAGGACGAGGACGACCTCCGCTGGGCCCTGCACACCGGCTTCGACGCCATCGCCCTGTCCTTCGTCCGCAGCGCACGCGACATCCTCGACGTCCACCGCATCATGGACGACGAAGGCCGCCGCCTCCCCGTCATCGCCAAGATCGAGAAACCCCAGGCCGTCGAAACCGTCGACGACATCGTCGCCGCCTTCGACGGCATCATGATCGCCCGCGGCGACCTCGGCGTCGAAATGCCCCTCGAACAGGTTCCCATCGTCCAAAAACGCGCCATCAAACTCGCCAAGCGCAACGCCAAACCGGTGATCGTCGCCACCCAGATGCTCGACTCCATGATCGACAACGCCCGCCCCACCCGCGCCGAAGCCAGCGACGTCGCCAACGCGGTCATCGACGGCACCGACGCCGTGATGCTCTCCGCCGAGACCAGCATCGGCAACCACCCGGTGCAAACCGTCCGGACCATGGCGAAGATCATCACCGCCGCCGAGGAAACCCTTCTCGCCACCGGCCTGCCCCCACTCACCGAACACGACAAACCCCGCACCCAGGGCGGCGCAGTCGCCCGCGCCGCCGCCGAGATCGGCGACTTCCTCGGCGCGAAATACCTCGTCGCCTTCACCCAGTCCGGCGACACCGCCCGCCGCCTCTCCCGCTACCGCTCACCCATCCCGCTCCTGGCCTTCACCCCCGAACCGGCCACCCGCTCCCAGCTGAGCATGACCTGGGGCGTCGAAACGTTCCTCGGTCCCCAGGTGGACTCGACGGACGCGATGGTCGACCAGGTCGACGAACTCCTGCTGCGCCACGGCCGCTGCGAGAAGGGCGACGCGGTGGTGATCACGGCAGGCTCCCCACCCGGAGTCCCCGGCTCCACGAACCTGGTCCGCGTCCACCACATCGGCGAGGACGACAGCCCCCGGGAGGGGTGAGCGTCAGTACTCGGGGCCCACGTGCGCGTCCATGAGGGCCACGGAGGCCCTGCGGGCGACGGGGATGTCGTACGGGTTGCCGTCGCGGGTGCAGTGCGTCCACTCCACGCCGAGCTGATCCAGGGTGTCGGTGGAGAGCCGCCGGATGTCGTCGGAGACATGGTGAAGACGTACCGCGGATACTCGTAGCGCTTGCGCTCGCCCGGGGTGGCCGACCGTCCCGAGCGGCACGCCGAGCCGACGGGCCGCCTCGGTGTTCCTCACGCCGTCCCGCATGAGAACCAGTGCCTTCTGTCGCAGGTGTGTGCGGTGATCGTTCATGTGGCCGGCCTGCGTGACGGTGCGTGACGACACGCAGCAAAGAGCGGAGGACCACGCGAACGTGATCCTCCGCTTGATGGCGTACCGGGTGCGGGACTCGAACCCGCAAGCCCTCTCGGGCAGAGGTGTTTGAGACCTCCGTGTATACCGTTCCACCAACCCGGCGAGGCACTGCGGTGAGTGTACCGGGTGCGCTCGGGTCCGCGCCTCTAGGTAGGCTGCATAGGCAGCAGTACCTGCCCCGCCCCGGAACAAGGAGCGCCCCCGTGACCGCCGAGTCGCCCCAGCCCCTGGACGTGTCCGAAGACGACAAGTCGCATGTGCCTCCGTTGACGACCCGTGTCGTCATCGCGGAGGACGAGGCGCTGATCCGGCTGGATCTCAAAGAGATGCTGGAGGAGGAGGGGTACTCCGTCGTCGGTGAGGCCGGGGACGGTGAGCGGGCGGTGGAGCTGGCGCGTGAGCACCGTCCGGATCTGGTGATCCTCGATGTGAAGATGCCGAAGCTCGACGGCATCTCCGCGGCGGAGAGGATCGCCGAGGAGGGCATCGCGCCGGTGCTGATGCTGACCGCGTTCTCGCAGCGTGACCTGGTGGAGCGGGCGCGGGACGCGGGTGCGATGGCGTATCTGGTGAAGCCGTTCAGCAAGAGCGACGTGGTACCGGCGATCGAGATGGCCGTCTCGCGGTTCACGGAGCTGAAGGAGCTGGAGAAGGAGGTCGCGGACCTCACCCAGCGGCTGGAGACGCGCAAGCTGGTGGACCGGGCGAAGTCGGTGCTGCAGACGGAGTACGGGCTGACGGAGCCGGCGGCGTTCCGCTGGATCCAGAAGACGTCGATGGACCGCCGTATGTCGATGCAGCAGGTGGCGGAGGCGGTCATCCAGGACAGCGAGGAGAAGAAGGCGGCCAAGGGCGCGAAGTCGGAGAAGTCCGAGTAGCAGTCCCTGGTCCCGTGGGCCCGGTCTCACACGTGTGCCGACGAGGCCCACACCCCTGAGCGGGGGTGTGGGCCTCGTCGTGTGCGGTCCGGCGGGTGCGTGCTCAGTCCTCGCCCAGATAGGCCTTGCGGACCGACTCGTCGTGCAGGAGGTCGCGTCCGGTGCCGGACAGGACGATGCTGCCGACCTCCATGACGTGGCCTTGGTCGGCCAGGGAGAGCGCGGCCTGGGCGTTCTGCTCGACGAGCAGGATGGTGGTGCCCTGGGACTTGAGTTCGGCGATGGTCGCCATGATCTTCTGCATCATGATCGGGGAGAGGCCCATGGAGGGCTCGTCGAGCATGAGCAGTTTGGGCTGGGACATGAGGGCGCGGCCCATGGCGAGCATCTGCTGTTCGCCGCCGGAGAGGGTGCCGGCGGCCTGCTTGCGGCGTTCCCCGAGGATGGGGAAGAGGTCGTAGGCGCGCTGGATGTCCTTCTCGATGGCGCTCCTGTCCTTGCGGAGGAAGGCGCCGAGGCGGAGGTTGTCCTCGATCGTCATGCGGGGGAAGATGTGCCGCCCCTCGGGGGAGTGGGCGAGGCCGAGGGAGACGATCTGGTGGGCGGGGACCTTCTTGAGGGACTTGCCGTTGAACTTGATCTGTCCGCCGACCGGCTTGAGGAGGCCGGAGAGGGTGCGCAGGGTGGTGGTCTTGCCGGCGCCGTTGGTGCCGATGAGGGTGACGACCTGGCCGGCCTCGACCTTGAAGGAGATGCCCTTGACGGCCTCGATCTTGCCGTAGGCGACGCGCAGGTCCTCGACTTCGAGCAGTGTGGTCATCGGTCGTTCTCCTTGCCGGGCGTGGTGTCGTCCCGGGTGGCGCCGGTGTCCGCGGCGGTGTCGGTGGTGCTGTCGGCGTCCGCCGTGGTGGTGCTGTCCGCCGCGGTGGTGTCGGCGGATGTCGCGGAGTCGGCGCCCGTCGCGGTGTCGCTGTCCGCCGCGGCGGGTTCGGTGTCCGTCGCGTTGTCGGTGGCGCCGGCGTGTTCGGCGTCGGTGGCCGTGCCGGTGCCGTCCGTGGTGGCGGTTCCGGCGCGGGCTCCGGCCGCGTGGGCCTCGGCTTGTCCGACCTCGGCGGCTTCTTCCGCGCCGGGGTCTCCTTCGAAGGGTTCGCCGAGGTAGGCGGCGATGACGCGTTCGTCACCCTGGACGGTGGCGCTGTCGCCCTCGATGAGTTTCTCGCCCTGGACGAGGACGGCGACGCGGTCGCAGAGGTTGAAGATGAACCGCATGTCGTGCTCGATGACGAGGATGGCGATGCCCATGTCGCGGATGGCGAAGACGAGTTCTTCGGTGGCGCGGGTCTCCTGGGGGTTCATGCCGGCGGTGGGCTCGTCCAGGAGCAGCAGTCCGGGTTCGCTGGCGAGGGCGCGGGCGATCTCGAGTTTGCGTTGTTCGCCGTAGGGGAGGTTGCGGGCGAGGTGGTCGGCCTTGTCGGCGAGGCCGACGAAGTCGAGGAGTTCCATGGCACGTTTGCGGGAGGCTGCTTCGGCCTTGTGGAAGCCGGGGCCGCGCAGGACGGCGGACCAGAAGCCTTCTTTGGTGCGGGTGTGGCGGCCGACGAGGACGTTCTCGAGGACCGTCATGTTGGCGAAGAGGCGGATGTTCTGGAAGGTGCGGGCGATGCCGGCTGCGGTGACCTTGAAGGATTTGGGCGGCAGGATGTTGCCTTTGTAGCGGACTTCGCCTTCGGTGGGGACGTAGAGGCCGGTGAGGCAGTTGAAGAAGGTGGTCTTGCCGGCGCCGTTGGGGCCGATGAGTCCGACGATCTCGCCGGCGCCCACGGTGAGGTCGACGCCGCGTACGGCGGTGAGGCCGCCGAAGCGCATGGTGACGCCGCGTGCGTCGAGGACGGTGGTGCCGGGGGCGGTGGCGCCCGGTGCGGTGTCCTTGGTGGTGGTGTCGGTGGTCATGGTGGTCAGGCCCCTGTCTTGCCGAGGACCGCGGGCGCGTCGGCCTCTTCGTGGAATTCCAGTTGGCGGCGGCGGTTGGGGACGATGCCTTCGGGGCGGAAGCGCATGAGCAGGATGAGTGCGAGTCCGAAGGCGAAGAGTTGGTAGTTGCCGAGGAACTGGAGTTTGTTGGGGATGAGGAACAGCAGTGCGGCGCCGATGAGGGGGCCGGCGATGGTGCCCATGCCGCCGAGGACGACGGCGGCGAGGAGGAAGGCGGAGTTGGGCGGGACGGCGCCGGCGAAGAGGTACTGCTCGGGGGTGACGGTGTAGGTGACGTGGGCTTGGACGGTGCCGGCGAGGCCGGCGAGGGAGGCGCCGACGGCGAAGGCGATGAGTTTGACGCGGAAACCGTTGATGCCCATGGCGAGGGCGGCGGTCTCGTCCTCGCGGATGGCGACCCAGGCGCGGCCGATGCGGGAGTTGCCGCTGCGTCGGAAGACGAGGACGACGACGGCGGTGATGATGAGCATCAGGAAGAAGTAGTTGGCGAAGCGGCCGATGGCGAAGCCGCCGATGTCGTGCTGGGTGCCGAAGTCGAAGCCGAGGACGTCGAGGTTGGGGATGGAGGCGATGCCGTTGGAGCCGTTGGTCAGGTCGGGTCCGGAGGTGCCGTCGAGGTTGTTGACGGTGATGCGGAAGATCTCTCCGAAGCCGAGGGTGACGATGGCGAGGTAGTCGCCGCGCAGGCGCAGGGTGGGGGCGCCGATGAGGACGCCGAAGACGAGGGAGGCGGCGCCGCCGACGAGGACGGCCGCCCAGAAGGGGAAGTGGACGTCGAAGGGGGAGTTGGGGGAGCCGGAGACGAGGGCTGCGGCGTAGGCGCCGACGCCGAGGAAGGCGACGTAGCCGAGGTCGAGGAGTCCGGCGAGGCCGACGACGATGTTCAGGCCGAGGGCGACGGTGGCGAAGATGAGGATGTAGACGCCGAGGGTGGCGTACTGGTCGTCGGTCTGGGTGAAGGGGAAGAGGGCGGCGGCGATGAAGGCGCCGCAGATGGAGATGTTCTGGTGGCGGGCGGCGATCTGGGAGGCGTGGGCGATGAGGCCGGCTTTGTTGAGGGCGGCGAAGCCGAAGCCGGCGATGATGAGGAAGCCGACGAAGAGTTCGTCGTAGGGGGTGCCGATGCCGTAGGTGAAGACGGTCAGGCCGAGGGCCATCATGGCGACGATGATGAGGATTTCGGCGTAGGACGGCAGGGTGCGTGCGGGGCGTGGGGCGTCGGCGGCGAAGACGGCCTTGGTGGTGTCCCACGCGTGGGCGAGGTGGTGCCGGAGGTGTTCCCAGCTGGTGCTGTCGGGGTCGATGGGGTCGGGTTCGGGGCGGTGGAAGGGCAGGGCGAGGGCGCCGGTGAGGGTGGTGAGGGTGGTGAGGGCGACGATGTAGCCGCCGGGTTCGAGGTTGACGACGCCGCCGAGTTCGGTGCTGATGGCGATGACGGTGTACCAGGCGGTGGCGAAGGTGGCGAGTGCGGCGAGCTTGATCGCGGCGTCGGCGCTGCCGGGGGTGAGCCAGCGCAGGCCCTTGACGCCGTAGGAGGCGACGGCGAAGAGGGCGGTGAGGGCGCCGCCGATGAGGACGAGGACCTGGAGGCCGCCCGGGTAGCCGTAGACGGTGAGGTCGCCGGGGAATTCGGTGGTCCAGGTCCAGGCGAGGAAGGTGGCGACGATGGTGAGGACGGCGCCGCCGGTGGCGAGGGCGCGGCCGATGTGTTCGGGGAGGGCGATCAGGCCGGTGGCGGGTGTGCCGGTGGTGGGGGTGCTGGGGGTCTCGGGTGCGGTGGTCTGTGTGGTCATCGGTGTCACGCCCTGTCCGCGACGCGCTCGCCGAGCAGGCCCTGGGGCCTGAAGAGGAGCACGAGAATGAGGAGTACGAAGGCCCAGACGTCGGCCCAGGTGTTGCTGCCGAACTTGTCCATGCCGGGGATGTCGGCGATGTAGGCGGTGGCGAGGGTCTCGGCGACGCCGAGGACGAGGCCGCCGATCATGGCGCCGTAGATGTTGCCGATGCCGCCGAGGACTGCCGCGGTGAACGCTTTGAGGCCGAGGATGAAGCCCATCTTGAAGTCGATCTGGCCGTACTTGAGGCCGTCGGCGAGGCCGCCGACGGCGGCGAAGGCGGCGCCGAGGGCGAAGGCGACCACGATGATGCGGTCGGTGTTGACGCCCATGAGTTTGGCGGTGTCGGGGTCCTGGGCGGTGGCCTGCATGCCGCGTCCGGTGCGGGTCTTCATGACGAAGTAGCCGAGGACGGCCATGCTGATGGGGGCGGCGAGCAGCAGGAAGACGTCGCCGGTCTGGATGGTGACGTTGCCGATGTGGAAGGGGCCGCCGGGGATCTGCGGGAAGGGCCGGGCGGACTTTGCGTCGGGGTACCACGCCCATACGGCCTGTTGCAGGGCGAGGGAGAGGCCGATGGCGGTGATGAGGGGGGCGAGGCGGGGGGCGGAGCGCAGGGGCCGGTAGGCGAACCGTTCCGCCCCGATGGCGACCAGGACGGCGACGATGATCGCGCCGATGAGCATGCAGGGCAGCGCGAGCCACATGGAGGTGCCGTCGGGCAGGATGTAGACGTAGACCGTGAGGGCGCCGAAGGCGCCGGTCATGAATATCTCGCCGTGGGCGAAGTTGATGAGCTGGACGATGCCGTAGACCATCGTGTAGCCAATGGCGACCAGCCCGTACATGGATCCCAGTAGCAGGCCGTTGACCAGCTGCTGCGGCAGTTCGTTCACCGCATGTCCTCCGAGACTTTCGGACGTTCGACGGATGTGACCGTGATGTGAGTCCGCGCGGGGCGCCAGTGGAACGACGCCCCGCGCGGCTGTTGAGCGGTGTGGGTGTGGGTCAGCCGGTGAAGGTGCCCGACTTCACGGGCACGAAGGCGCCGTTGTCGACCTTGTAGACGGTGAGCTGCTTGTTGGTCGCGTCACCGAACTCGTCGAAGGAGACCTTGCCGGTCACACCGTCGAAGGAGACCTTGGCCATGGCCTCGGTGACCTTGGCGCGGGCGTCGTCGGGGAGCTTGCCGCCGTTGTCGTCGACGACCTTCTTGACGGCCTCGATGATGGCCCAGGCCGAGTCGTAGGAGTAGCCGCCGTAGGCCGCGTACTCCTCCTTGTAGCCGGCTGCCTTGTAGTCGGACACGAACTGCTTGGCGGAGTCGAGCTTCTCGACGGGGGCGCCGACGGAGGTGGCGAGGTCGCCGGCGGCGGACGGGCCGGCCAGCTTGGCGTAGGTGGCGTCGTTGATGCCGTCGCCGCCGACCAGCGGGATCTTGGCGCCGGCGGCCTTGATCTGCTTGCTGAGCGGGCCGGCCTGCGGGTACTCGCCGCCGTAGTAGACGACGTCGGCGCCGGAGTTCTTGACCTTGGTGGCGACCGCGGAGAAGTCCTTGGTGTCCGGATTGATGTGCTCGGTGCCGACGACCTGGCCGCCGAGCTTCTTGAACTCGTCGGTGAAGGTGCCGGCCAGGCCCGCGCCATAGGTCTTCTTGTCGTCGATGACGAAGACCTTCTTCTTCTTGGCGTCGTTGTAGACGTACTGGGCGGCGAACGGGCCCTGGATGGCGTCCGTGGTCGCGGTACGGAAGTACGACGGGTGCTGGCGGACCTTCTTGGTGCGCCAGTCGGGGCCCTGGGTGAGGGAGGGGCCGGTGTTGGCCGGGGAGACCTCGGCCAGTTTCGCGTCGTCGAAGACCTTCTGCATCGATTCGGCGACGGAGGAGTTCAGCGGGCCGACGACGCCGAGGACGCTCTTGTCGGCGACGAACGTGGTCGCGTTCTGCTGACCGGAAGAAGGCTGGGCCTGGTCGTCACGGGCCTCGAGTTTGAAGGTGACGCCCTTGACGTAGTTCTTCTTGTTGGCGGTCTTGACGGCGAGGTCGGCGGAGTTCTTGATGCCGAGGCCGAGGGCGGACAGGTCTCCGGTCAGCGGGGCGTCGACGCCGATGGTGACGGTGGTTCCGCCGCCGCCGCCGTCACCGGAGCCGGAGTCCTTGTTCCCGTCCCGGGAGCCACAGGCGGTGAGGGTGAGTGCTCCCGCAGCCAGCGCGGCGGTGATGGCGATGAGCGAACGTTGACGCACGGTCAGTCCTTTCCCTTGCACGGCCCTCCCCCCTGGAAGGGGCCGAGTCGAGCGCCGGCCCGAAGAGATTTTCCGACCGTGCGGTGACTGGCGGTGACTCTAGGCGGGCCTGGGGAACCGGGAGGAGGGTCTGGCCAATGCTGTGACGTTCTTGTTATGACACGACGTATTGCAGAGCGGTACTCGGTGGGTGGAACAGCGGAATTCAGGCCGATTCGCCCCGTCCGCATTCTGAGAACCCGCAGGACGCGCCGGGCTGTGTTCAGGTGTGTAAGGTGTTTTGGTGATTACCGGGAAACGTTGCCGCAGGCGACCTGTAGCGCCTCGGAGAGGGCGTGCGCATAGCGTGACCCCAGGATGAAACTCTGGACCTCCATTGCGCGGATATTACGCAGTGTTACATCCAGGAAAGGGAGTCCGGCATTCTCCGGAACTTTCCCGCATTCCATGACATGCATGGTGATGACGATCTTGTGTGCGGAACCCGCCGCCGTCCGGAAAGGCGGACGGGGCGCGGAGGTCAGCGAAAGACCCGCGTAGGGCTGGTCCAGTGCGGTCACGGTGACCGGAGGCCCGGATTCCACACTCACCAGCAGCGCGAAACTGAAGCTGCCAGGCGGTGCGCCGGGCGGTGTGGCCGCCGGTTCCAGATAGGAGACGTCGACCACCTGCGAGGGGTACGGCGGTGCGGGCAACGGCGGGGCGGGGTGCGGCGGTCGCTGCTCCCGGGTGGCATACAGGAGACCGCCGCAGGTCAGGAGGGCGGCGAGCGCGGCGGCGGTGAGAAGGGCGCTGCGGGGGTGGTCGCCGGGGCGGGCGCGGAGGATCGCACGCAGGTGTGCGCGCAGGCCTGCGGCGGGGTAGCGGCGCTGGAACGGCGGGGCGGGCGCGAGGGGCCTGTGAGCGCTGTGCGCGTTGTGCGGGTCCTGCGGGGTGTACGGGCCGTCAGGAGTCGTCGAGTCGCAGGGAGCGTAGGGGGCTTCGGGTGGCCCGGTGCGCCGTGCGCGGGTGCCCTCGCCCGGTTCGACGGGGCCGATGCCGCTCACTGCCAGGGCCCCTTGCCGGATGCGCCGTCGCGGTACCGGTCGGCACAGTCCGTACGTGCCTGACGATCTATCAGGTGCTGTGCCGCATCCACCCCTTGGCGCAGCCGCACGGGGCGGGCGGCGGCCACGACCCGGCGCAGGATCTCGTACTGGGTGTTGGACAGCCCCATCGACTGGTAGTCGCCGTAGGTGTCCTCGTCCAGCACCTTCCGCGACCAGTACGCGACGACTCCGGTGCACAGCTCCGCGGGGGAGGTCACCCGAGGTGACGGCGAGGACGGCGCCGGGGGCGGGGCCGAGGGGCGGCCCGAGGCCGGGTGCGGAGGTGCACTGGGTGTCGGGGGCGGGGCGCCGCCGTGTCCGGTGGCGGGCGTGCCGCCGGCGCAGCCGGCCGACAGCACGCCCGCCAGAAGCACCGGCGCGAGTCGTCCTGCGAGCACCGCGGCCCGGAACCGCGGGCCTCCACGCGTCCCCATGCGACGAAGCTAGGCCGTACAACGCCCCCGGGCAACGAAACGAACAGCCACGGCGCCGCCCGCTCCGCCCGGGCGCCCGCCGCACGGCACTCCGCCCCCGGGGAGGCCGGGCTCAGCCCGCCGCAGGCGCCTGCGCCTCACCCGGGTTCACGTCCCGCAGCAGGCACGTCAGCCGCGCACTGCACACCCGCCGGCCCTGCTCGTCGCTGATCACGATCTCGTAGGTCGCCGTCGAGCGCCCCCGGTGCACCGGAGTGGCCACCCCCGTCACCAGACCGGAGCGCACCCCCCGGTGGTGGGTGCAGTTCAGATCGACGCCCACGGCGATCTTGGAACTGCCGCCGTGCAGCATCGCACCGACCGAGCCCAGCGTCTCCGCCAGCACGGCGGAGGCCCCGCCGTGCAGCAGCCCGTAGGGCTGGGTGTTGCCCTCCACCGGCATCGTGGCGACGACGCGCTCGGCGGACGCCTCCAGGATCTGGACGCCCATCCGCGTACCGAGGTGCCCGGCGGAGAACAGGGCGGGCAGATCGACGCCGAGCGCGGCGTACTCGTCGATGACCTCCTGCGGGAACTTCACGTCGTGCTGCTCGCCCATGAAACCGGCTCCGTCCGTCGTCGATCGGCCACTACACGACTGAGCGAGCGCTCAGTCAGTGGCCGATTGTTCCAGACGCACCACGACGGACTTGCTGGCCGGGGTGTTGCTGGTGTCCGCGGTGGCGTCCAGCGGCACCAGGACGTTCGTCTCCGGGTAGTACGACGCCGCGCAGCCCCGGGCCGTCGGGTAGTGCACGACCCGGAAGCCGGGGGCGCGCCGCTCCAGCCCGTCCTTCCACTCGCCGACGAGATCGACGTACGACCCGTCGGCCAGCCCGAGCGCACGCGCGTCCTCGGGGTTGACCAGGACCACCCGGCGGCCGCCCCGGATGCCGCGGTAGCGGTCGTCGAGGCCGTAGATCGTGGTGTTGTACTGGTCGTGCGAGCGCAGTGTCTGGAGCAGCAGCCGGCCCTCGGGCAGCTCCGGGTACTCGACGGGTGCGGCGGTGAAGTTGGCCTTGCCGGTGGCCGTGGGGAAGCGGCGCTCGTCGCGCGGGGCGTGCGGCAGCGCGAAGCCGCCGGGGCGGGCCACGCGCGCGTTGAAGTCCTCGAAGCCGGGCACGACCCGGGAGATCCGGTCGCGGATCGCGGCGTAGTCGCGCTCGAACTCCTCCCACGGCACCACGCTGCCCGCGCCGAGCACCCGGCGGGCCAGACGGGCCACGATGGCCGGCTCGGACAGCAGGTGAGGGCTCGCGGGCTCCAGACGGCCGCGGGAGGCGTGCACCATGCCCATGGAGTCCTCGACGGTGACGAACTGCTCGCCGCCCTCCCGCACGTCGCGCTCGGTGCGGCCGAGGGTGGGCAGGATCAGGGCGCGCGCTCCGGTGACGACGTGGGAGCGGTTGAGCTTGGTCGACACGTGCACGGTCAGCCGGGCGCGGCGCATGGCGGCCTCGGTGACGTCGGTGTCGGGGGAGGCGGAGACGAAGTTGCCGCCCATCGCGAAGAACACCTTGGCCTCGCCGTCGCGCAGGGCACGGATGGCCCGGACCACGTCGTAGCCGTGCTCGCGCGGCGGCGCGAAGCCGAACTCCTTCTCCAGCGCGTCCAGGAAGGCCGGCGCGGGGCGTTCGAAGATGCCCATCGTGCGGTCCCCCTGCACGTTGGAGTGGCCGCGCACCGGGCACACGCCCGCGCCCGTGCGGCCGATGTTGCCGCGCAGCAGCAGGAAGTTGACGACCTCGCGGATGGTGGGCACGGAGTGCTTGTGCTGGGTCAGGCCCATCGCCCAGCACACGATCGTGCGCCGGGAGGCGAGGACCATCTCGAAGGCGCGGTCGATCTCCGCGCGGGTGAGGCCGGTCGCCCGCAGCGTCTCGTCCCAGTCGGCGGCGCGGGCGGCCGCGGCGAACTCCTCGAAGCCATGGGTGTGCTCGCGCACGAACAGCTCGTCGACGGCGCCCTCGGTGTCGAGGATCAGCTTGTTGAGGAGGCGGAAGAGGGCCTGGTCGCCGCCGATGCGGATCTGCAGGAACAGGTCCGTGAGCGCGGCGCCGGCCGCCAGCCCCTTGGGGGTCTGCGGGTTCTTGAAGCGCTCCAGGCCCGCCTCGGGCAGCGGGTTGACGCTGATGATCCGTGCGCCGTTCGCCTTGGCCTTCTCCAGGGCGGAGAGCATCCGGGGGTGGTTGGTGCCCGGGTTCTGCCCGGCGACGATGATCAGGTCGGCCTGGTGGACGTCGTCCAGCAGGACGCTGCCCTTGCCGACGCCGATCGTCTCCGACAGCGCCGAGCCGGAGGACTCGTGGCACATGTTGGAGCAGTCGGGCAGGTTGTTGGTGCCCAGCTCGCGGGCGAACAGCTGGTAGAGGAACGCGGCCTCGTTGCTGGTGCGGCCCGAGGTGTAGAAGACGGCCTCGTCGGGGGAGGCGAGGGCGGCGAGCTCCTCGGCGACGATGTCGAAGGCGCGTTCCCAGGTCACCGGCTCGTAGCGGTCGGCGCCCTCGGGCAGGTACATGGGGTGGGTGAGCCGCCCCTGCTGGCCGAGCCAGTAGCCGCTGCGGCCGGCCAGATCGGCCACGGAGTGCTCGGCGAAGAACTCCGGGGTGACCCGGCGCAGGGTGGCCTCCTCGGCGACCGCCTTCGCGCCGTTCTCGCAGAACTCCGCCGTGTGCCGGTGCTCCGGCTCGGGCCAGGCACAGCCCGGGCAGTCGAAGCCGTCCTTCTGGTTGACCCGCAGCAGGGTCAGCGCGGTGCGGCGCACGCCCATCTGCCGCTGGGCGACGCGCAGGGTGTGCCCGATGGCCGGGAGCCCCGCCGCCGCGTGCTTGGGCTCGGCGACCTGCGGCGCGTCCTGGACCGGATCGCCCTTGGGCGGTTTCGTGGCCATCGCACCCTCCCCTTCGACGGCGCACACGGTGCGTGCTGCGCGTGTGGTGTCCTCCGGCGGCCCGCCCGCCAGGAGTCCTCCGATCCTCCCACGCACCACCGACAACGCCGCGGCCGGGCGGACGGGGGAGCGGGACGGAACTGCCGGGTGGGAAGACGGGAGCGGACCGTTCCGTGGCCGAGGAACGGGACCGGATGCGGCGCGGGCGGGGAGCGGGACCGGATGCGGCGCGGGGCGGGGAGCGGGTGCGTCACGGCTGTCAGTGGTCCGTGGCAGGATCGGGGACGTGGCAGAGACAGCATCGAAGAAGACCGACAAGACCTCCGGCGGTACCCGTCCCCGGCTGATGCTCATGGACGGGCACTCGCTGGCCTACCGCGCGTTCTTCGCGCTGCCCGCGGAGAACTTCACCACCGCGACGGGCCAGCCGACGAACGCGATCTACGGCTTCGCGTCGATGCTGGCCAACACGCTGCGTGACGAGGCGCCCACGCACTTCGCGGTCGCGTTCGACGTGTCCCGCAAGACCTGGCGCTCGGAGGAGTTCACGGAGTACAAGGCGAACCGCTCCAAGACCCCCGACGAGTTCAAGGGCCAGGTCCAGCTGATCGGCGAGCTGCTGGACGCCATGCACGCCGAGCGCTTCGCCGTCGAGGGCTTCGAGGCCGACGACATCATCGCCACCCTCGCCACCCGGGCCGAGGCCGAGGGCTTCGAGGTGCTGATCGTCACCGGCGACCGCGACTCCTTCCAGCTGGTCTCCGAGCACACCACGGTGCTGTACCCCACCAAGGGCGTCTCCGAGCTGACCCGGTACACCCCGGAGAAGGTCGTGGAGAAGTACGGGTTGACGCCGGCGCAGTACCCGGACTTCGCGGCGCTGCGCGGCGACCCGTCCGACAACCTGCCCGGCATCCCCGGCGTCGGCGAGAAGACCGCCGCGAAGTGGATCAACCAGTTCGGCTCCTTCGCGGAGCTGGTCGAGCGGGCCGACGAGGTCAAGGGCAAGGCCGGACAGAACCTCCGCGACCACCTGGAGTCCGTCAAGCTCAACCGCCGCCTCACCGAGCTGGAGCGCAACGTCGACCTGCCCAAGACGGTCGCCGACCTCGCCAGGACGGCGTACGACCGCAAGGCCGTCGCCACGGTCCTGGACTCCCTGGAGATCCGCAACCCCTCGCTGCGCGAGCGGCTCTTCGCCGTGGACCCGGGCGCCGAGGAGGCCGAGACCACCCCGATCGCGGCGGCCGGCGTGGAACTGGACGGCACGGTCCTCGGCACCGGCGAGCTGGCCCCCTGGCTGGCCGGGCACGGCACCGGGACGCTCGGCGTGGCCACCGTCGACGCCTGGGCGCTCGGCACGGGCTCGGTCGCCGAGGTGGCGCTCGCAGCCGCCGACGGCAGCGCGGCCTGGTTCGACCCCGCGCAGCTGGACGAGGCGGACGAGACCGCGTTCGCGGCGTGGCTGGCCGACGCCGACCGCCCCAAGGTGTTCCACGACGCCAAGGGCGCGATGCGGGTCCTGGCCGAGCACGGCTGGAGCGTGGACGGCGTCCGCATGGACACCGCGCTCGCCGCCTACCTGGTCAAGCCGGGCCGCCGCTCCTTCGCGCTGGACGCGCTGTCCCTGGAGTACCTGCACCGCGAGCTGGCGCCCGCCGCCGCGGCCGACGGCCAGCTCGCCTTCGGCGCGGACGAGGCCGCCGAGGCGGAGACGCTGATGATCCAGGCCCGCGCCATCCTCGACCTCGGCGAGGCCTTCGAGGGCCGGCTCGAAGAGGTCGGCGCGGCCGATCTGCTGCGCGACATGGAGCTGCCCACCTCCGCGCTGCTGGCCCGCATGGAGCGGCACGGCATCGCCGCCGACCGGGCGCACCTCGAAGCCATGGAGCAGATGTTCGCCGGCGCGGTGCAACAGGCCGTGAAGGAGGCGCACGCGGCGGCCGGGCACGAGTTCAACCTCGGCTCGCCCAAGCAGCTCCAGGAGGTCCTCTTCGGCGAGCTGGCCCTGCCGAAGACCAAGAAGACCAAGACCGGGTACACCACCGACGCCGACGCCCTGGCCTGGCTCGCCGCCCAGACGGACAACGAGCTGCCGGTGATCATGCTCCGCCACCGCGAGCAGGCCAAACTCCGCGTCACCGTCGAGGGCCTGATCAAGACGATCGCGGCGGACGGCCGGATCCACACCACGTTCAACCAGACCGTCGCCGCGACCGGCCGGCTGTCCTCCACCGACCCGAACCTCCAGAACATCCCGGTCCGCACCGACGAGGGCCGGGCCATCCGCCGCGGCTTCGTGGTGGGCGAGGGCTTCGAGTCCCTGATGACCGCCGACTACAGCCAGATCGAGCTGCGGGTGATGGCCCACCTGTCCGAGGACGCGGGCCTGATCGAGGCGTTCACCTCAGGCGAGGACCTGCACACCACGGCCGCCTCGCAGGTCTTCGGCGTCGAGCGGTCCGCGGTGGACGCGGAGATGCGCCGCAAGATCAAGGCGATGTCGTACGGCCTGGCGTACGGGCTGTCGGCCTTCGGCCTCTCCCAGCAGCTGAACATCGAGGCGGCCGAGGCCCGCGCGCTGATGGACGCCTACTTCGAGCGGTTCGGCGGCGTACGGGACTATCTGCGCCGCGCGGTCGACGAGGCGCGCGCCACGGGCTACACGGCGACGCTGTTCGGCCGCCGCCGCTATCTGCCCGACCTCAACAGCGACAACCGCCAGCGCCGCGAGGCGGCCGAGCGGATGGCGCTGAACGCGCCGATCCAGGGCACGGCGGCGGACATCGTCAAGATCGCCATGCTGAACGTGGACCGGGCGCTGCGCGAGGCCGACCTCAAGTCCCGCATGCTCCTCCAGGTCCACGACGAAATCGTCCTGGAGATCGCCCCGGGCGAGCGAGCGGCGACGGAGGAGATCGTCCGCCGCGAGATGTCCGGCGCGGTCCAGCTCCGCGCACCGCTGGACGTCTCGGTCGGAGTGGGCCCGGACTGGGAGTCGGCAGCACACTAGCCACGACGAAGAGGACGCCCCGGGCCGCCGGCCGACGACCTGGGCACTCCGATGCCGCGGGCCGGGGGCCTGCGGGCACCGACGCCCAGGCCGGCCCGGGCGGGCTCCCGGCGGGGGCGGGGCGGACCGGTACGGGCGCGCTGCCTTGCGCGCGGACGGCTTCCTCCTGCGGGGGCTGCGGGCCGGGGGCCGGGGGCTGTCGGCGGAGGAACTCCCGGTGGGCGTGCGGCCCGCTTCCGATGGGCGGGGGAGCCCCTGTCGGGCGAGCAGCGGCCCGCTGACGCTTTTGGGGCCGGTGGGCACCGTCACCTCGGCCGGGCCGGGCCGGGCCGTCTCGGTCGGCGGCGGGGTACGGCGGACCGGTGCCGACGCTCCCGTCCCGGGCGGGCGGCCCCGGCGGACGGCCACTGCCGGGGCGGGGGGCTGGTGGGCGCAGGCACTCCGGTGGGCGTGCGGTCGCCGCTGGGACTCGGGCCCAGAGACTGAGGCAGGCAGGCGTCCTGTCGGCGGGTGCCCCCCGGCCCGTGCCCCGGGGCCGCGGGCCCGACGGGCACCGGCACACCGGTCGGGCGGGCGGCTCGCGCCGCGGAGAGCGCCACGGCGGCGACGGGTCTCGTCACACGCCGGCTGCCGACGTTCGCCGCGTGGGGTGGATGCCGGGCCGGTCGCCCCCGGCCCGGCATCCACCCCGCCCCCGCTCTTCCCGCCCCACCGGCCCGACAGCCCCGCCCCCATGCCCTGCGGCCCCCGTCCCCCAAGGGCAGCGGGGCGTTTCCGGGGGCCTCGGCGCGGTCGGGCCGTCACTCACGTGGCCCCCGCGAAGACGCAGGCCCCAGGGCGGACCGACAGGATGCGGGCATGGGTATACGCATGCTCAACCACCGGCCGGCGGTATCCCAGACAACAGTCGGCGCGGAACCCGCCGCGCCGCTCCCGCCGGTCCCGGCCCTCGCGGCCGGTGCAAGCACCGCCCGCGTCCCCACCGATCTCGCGGCCCCCCTGCGCCGCGCCGCGACCGGGCTGCGCCAGCGCCTCGCGCCCCGCGAGCCGCTGCCCTGGCGTCTGTGGGCGGATCTGACCCGCGGCTACGTCGCCCTGTTCCTCGCCCGCCTGCCGAGACCGGGCCCCGTCCGTACCGTCACGGTCTTCGTCGCGGCGCCTCCGGCCGCGGACCGGCCGAGCGGGCCGCCGCAACGCCGGCCGCGTCCGGACCGTCCCCCGCGGCACCCGCACCGCCCCCGTCGCGGACCCGGGCGGCCGGACGCCACATCCTGACCCCGGCGGCGTAGGCCAGCAGCCCCACCACCAGCCCGGAGCCCGCGCCGAAGCACAGCACCGGCACCAGGTCACGCCCATCGGCCGACCGCCCGCCCCACCACAGGGCCGCCCGCCGCACCGCCCCCGCGCCCGCGCAGCCGCCGATCACCGCCGCGGCCCACCACCGGTCCCGCGACGACAGGACGGGCACCCCGCGCGGTTCGCCCGCCGGCATCCGCCGCAGGACGCGCACCACGAACGCGACGATCACCACCGCCGCGACCGCCGAGCCGCCGTACTGGAGGTACCAGTACAGCGGTGCGCCTGCCAGCGGCCGGCCCAGCACCGGGAACACCCGCATCCCCCACCGGTCGAAGTGCGTGAACGCGTCCCACACCACATGCGTCAGCGCGCCCAGCGCCGCCGAGACGTACCACCACAGCACCGGGGCGGGCCGCACGCGCGCGCGGGGCGCCCCGCACCGGGTCAGCGCCGCCCAGCGCCCCCGGCAGGCGGCCGGCAACAGCGCCACCAGCGGCTCGCGCGCCAGTAGCCACGCCGCCGCCAGCATCCAGGCGGTCAGCACGTCCACCGTGAACACCCCGGCCAAGGAGTGCGTCACCGTGCCGAACTCCATCGCACCGGGCAGGACACTCGCCGCGTAATAGGTCATGTCCGGCGCGAAGGAACCCGCGACGAGCAGCGCGGGCGTCAGCCGGCACCGCCCCGCGCCGTTCCCGCGCACCGCCGGCAGCACGGCCGCCGCATGGCTCAAAGTGAACGGCAACACGTCCTCCAGGCAGGCGACATGACCGGCCCCGGCGGCCCGTCGATCGGTGCCGCCCAGTATGCGTGCCCCGCGATCACCGCGCCCCGCACAACAGTAAGTGGCCAACCGGTGAAAACCGGGCACCAACCAGTCCCCTCGGGAAGGAAGTTGTCGTAGGGTCACCTGGGTCGTCCACCCAAAACGCTCCACGAGGGCAACCAGTACCGCGGGTCAACCGTCACAACAGGGCGAACAGGCAGGCACGGACGGACGCTCGGCGTCCACGGGAGGGGTTCACTCCATGGCGGCGCATTTCGGCAGGAGGCTCTACAAAGGGGCAGCCACCACGGCCGTGGCCGCGGTGGCCGTAGCGGCGCTCTCCGCTTCCGAGGCCCCCGGCGTGACGGTCGAGGACCAGGGAAGACCGACCACCGCCGGCGCGACGCCCGCTCCCGATGAGCAGCCCCCGGCCGGTGACACCGCGACGGGCAACTCGCACTACTACACGGCGCTTCCCCCGCTCAAAAGCCCCAGCCCCGCGCCCAGCACGGCCGTCGGCGTCCCGGTCACCGACACGCCCTCCGAGGCCGGCATACCCGCCACCGTGCTCGCCGCCTACAAGAAGGCGGAGGCCGAACTCCGCACCGCCAAGCCGGGCTGCAACCTGCCCTGGCAACTGCTCGCCGCCATCGGCAAGGTGGAGTCCGGCCACGCCGGCGGCGGCCGCGTCACCGCCGACGGCACGACGATCACCCCGATCCTCGGCCCGGCCCTCAACGGCGTCGGCTTCGCCCACATCAGCGACACCGACCACGGCGCCTACGACAACGACAGCACGTACGACCGCGCGGTCGGCCCCATGCAGTTCATCCCCTCCACCTGGAAGTGGGCGGGCCGGGACGGCAACGGCGACGGCAAGAAGGACCCCAACAACGTCTTCGACGCGGCCCTCGCCACCGGCCACTACCTGTGCCGGTTCGGCTGGGACCTGTCCGACGCCCGCGACCTGCGCAGCGCGATCCTCAGCTACAACGCCTCCCAGGACTACCTGAACACCGTCCTGTCCTGGATGGAGTACTACCGCCGGGGCACCCACTCGATCCCCGACGGCACCGGCACCGTGCCCTCCGAGCGCCCCGGCGCCGGCGGCACACCCGGCACGTCCGGTACGAGCCCCGGGCCGTCGTCCCCGTCGGTCCCCACCAAGAACAGGCCGAGTACCCCGAGCACTCCGGGTGGGAGCGGCAAGCCGAGCACCCCCGGCAAGCCCGGCGGCGGAACGAGCCCGTCCCCGACCCCGCCCCCGTCGTCGAAGCCGACCCCGCCGCCCAGCCGCACCGACATCGTGGACCACCTCGAGGACGTGGGCACCCCCAAGCTCACTGCCATGGCGGGCGACGCGTTCACCCAGAAGATCAGTGCCCGCGCCGAGACCAAGACCGGCAAGTCCGTCGCCAAGGTCAGGGTCCGGTTCGTGATCACCGGTGACACCGACGCCGCCTTCACCGGCGGGGAGAAGGTCACCACGGTCGTCACCGACGACTCCGGCGTCGCCGTCGCGCCCGCGCTCCAGGCGGGCGAGAAGACCGGCACCTTCACCGTCCGCGCCCTGGTCGTCGGCCGCTCGACGCCGGGCCTCGACTACACGGCCACCGTCACCGAGCGCGCCGCCGACGCCCTCGCCCGCACCGGCGACACCCCGCTCACCTGCGTCCCCGGCGGCGAGTTCGCCGACCAGGTCGAGGTGAAGGCCACCTACAAGGGAGCCGTCGCCGACAAGGTCGCGGCCGCCGCCACCTTGATCAAGGCCGCCGACGACGCCACCGAGAGCACCCAGGGCCCCTACTTCAAGGACGCCGACGGCAAGCCGATCCGCACCCTGACGGGCCTGCACACGGACGCCAAGGGTCTGCTGAAGCTGCCCAAGCTGTACGCCGACGACACCACCGGCACGTTCCTGCTCCGCATCACCACCGCCGGCGGCGCCACGCTGACCGTCGAACTCAAGGTCGCACCCGCCGACGCCTCGCCGAGCCCCAGCCAGGGCGAGAGCCAGAGCCCCGGCACGGGCGCCGACCCGTCGACCGCCCCGAGCCCGTCGGCGACGGGTTCCTCGCCGTCCTCGTGATCCGCACGGCACGGACCTGAACACAGGGGCGCCCTCCGCCACGACGGCAGGGCGCCCCTCGCCGTCCGCACGCCCTCAGCGTCTGAGCCGCGCGTTGGTGTGCCGGGTCGGCTCCGCGGCGGCCGGGTCCTCGGGCCAGGGATGCTTCGGATACCGGCCGCGCAACTCAGCCCGTACGCCCTTGTAGCCGTCCCGCCAGAAGGAGGCGAGGTCGGCGGTGACGGCGGCGGGCCGGCCCGCGGGAGAGAGCAGGTGCACCAGCACCGGCGTCCCGGCGAGGACCGGCGACCGGTCCAGCCCGAACATCTCCTGGAGTTTCACCGCGAGCACGGGCTGCTCGGGGTCGCTGTAGTCGACGCGGACCCTGGAGCCGCTGGGGACGGTGATGCGTTCGGGGGCGAGTTCGTCCAGCCGGGCCGCCTCACCCGAGGCCCAGGGCAGCAACCGGGCCAGCGCCTGCCCGGCGTCGATGCGCGCCAGGTCCGCCCGCCGCCGGGCCCGGCTCAGCTCCGGCTCCAGCCACTCCGCCACGCGCGCGTGCAGCGCGTCGTCGCCGACATCGGGCCACGGCGCGCCGAGCCGCCGGTGCAGGAACGCCAGCCGCCGCCTGAGCACCTCGGCCTCCGCCGACCAGCGCAGCAGCCCGAGGCCCTCCTGCCGCAGCCCGTCGAGGAGCGCCGCGCGGACGAGACCGGGGTCAGGGTCGGCGAGGGGGCGCGCCGTCAGTTCCACCGCGCCGAGCCGCTCGACCCGCCGCGCGATGACGTCCCCGCCGGACCAGTGGACCTCCGTCCGCTCCTCGTGCAGCGCCCCGGCAGCGAAACGGGCGATGTCCTCGTCGATCGCGGCGGCGAGCCGCACCCGCGCGTGCGCCCTGCCCAGCGGCCGATCGGCCACGGCGACCACGATCCAGGGCACGCCCCGCAGCGCCGATCCCTCGGCGGGTTCGGCCCGCGTCCCGGAGGCCATCACATAGGAGCCCCCGTCCAGCCGGGCCACCCGCTCGGGAAACGCCAGCGCCCCCACGACCCCGGCGACCCATTCGTCCGAACCCCGTCCGCCTCGGTGTGGGGCGAGAGGCGGGGAGTCCGCGCCCGTGGCCGTCGGGAGGGCGGCGGAATCGGGCCGTACGGTGCCGGGCCGGGTGGTGACCAGGGGCCGTGGTGCCGGCCAACCCGGGCCCACGCCTCCTCCCGCCTCTGTGACTCCGGCTCCCGCGGGCACCTCGTCACCGGAGTCCCGGGGTGGGTGGGAGAGTCCCGACGGCGCCGGCAGGGCACCCCGCAGCCGCCGTACCTCCGACCGCCACCGCGAGGCGTACGCGTCACCTCCGCGGCGAGCGGCCCGCACCGCACCGGCGAGATCGTCGCCGTACTCCCGCGGCGCCTCCTCGCTCAGCAGCGCGACGACCTCCGCGACCCGCTCCCCGCCCCCCGCGCCGGAGGCGTCCAGCAGCGCACGCCCCAGCCGCGGATGCACGCCCAGCCGCGCCAGCCGCATCCCCCGCTCGGTGGCGCGCCCGGCGGAGTCCACCGCGCCGACGGCGGTCAGCACGTCCCGCGCCGCCGCCATCGCCCCGCCCGGCGGCGGATCCAGCAGCGCCAGCCCGGAGGCGTCCGGATCGCCCCAGCAGGCCGCCTGCAGGGCGAACGCGGTCAGATCGGCCACCTTGATCTCCGGCGCGGGGAAACGCGGCAGCCGTCCCTCCTCAGCCTCCGCCCAGCACCGGTACACCGCCCCCGGCGCCTCACGCCCCGCGCGTCCCGCCCGCTGCCGCCCGGCCGCCTGCGAGGCCCGCACGGTCGCCAGCGCGCTCAGCCCGCGCGCGTGGTCCACCCGCGGCTCCCGCGCCAGCCCGGAGTCGACCACCACCCGCACCCCGGGGACAGTCAGCGACGACTCCGCCACGGAGGTGGCCAGCACCACCCGGCGTCGCCGCCCCGGCGTGAGGACTGCCTCCTGCACCTCCGCCGGCGCACGCCCGTGCACCTGGAGCACGTCCACCTCGCCGAGGCCGCCGAGCTGACCGGCGACCCGGGCGATCTCACCGACGCCCGGCAGGAAACACAGCACGTCCCCGGTCCGCTCGGCCAGCGCCCGCCGTACCACCGACGCCACATGCGCCAGCAGCGCGGGGTCCACCCGCAGCCCGTGCGGCGGCCGCACCGGGCGCGCGGGCGGCGCCCACACCACCTCCACCGGATGCGACACGCCCTCCGCCTCGACCACCGGCGCACCGCCCAGCAGCCGCGCCCAGCCCTGCGCGTCCGTGGTCGCCGACGCGGCCACCAGCCGCAGTTCCGGCCGCAGCGTCTCGCGCACGTCCCACAGGAACGCCGCCGCGGTGTCCGCGTCCAGATGCCGTTCGTGGCACTCGTCCAGCACCACCGCGTCCACCCCGGACAGCTCCTGGTCGCGCTGGAGCCGCTGGAGCAGCACACCTGTCGTGACGACCTCCACGCGCGTGTGCCGCCCGACGACCCGCTCCCCGCGCACCGTGTGACCGACGCTCTCGCCGGGTTTCTCGCCCAGCAGCCACGCCATCCGCCGGGCGGCGGCCCGCGCCGCGATACGCCGCGGCTCGGCCACCACGACCCGCCGCGCCGGTCCCTCGCCCAGCAGGCCGGCCAGGGCCAGCGGCACCAGCGTCGTCTTGCCGGTGCCGGGCGGTGCGACGAGCACGGCGGTGCCGTGCCCCTCCAGCGCTGCGTCCAGCGAGGGCAGGGCGCCGCGTACGGGCAGCGTCTCCAGAGCGTCGTAACGGATCACGTCCCCAGTGTCGTACGACGGCGGACGTCACCCGTCCTATGAGTTCTCAGTACCTATGAGTTCTCAGTCCGCTCGTCCACGGAAGTCCTCAGTCCCGCTCGCACACGAAGATCGCCGTGCCCGGGATCAGATGCCCGCGCAGTGGCGACCAGCCGCCCCACTCCGACGTGTTCCAGTCGGGCCACTCCGGCTCGACCAGGTCCACCAGCCGGAAGCCCGAGGTCACCACGTCGCGGATCCGGTCGCCCAGCGTGCGGTGGTGCTCGACGTAGACGGCGAGGCCCTTCTCGTCCTGCTCCACGTACGGCGTGCGGTCGAAGTAGGAGGAGGACACCGACAGCCCCTCCGGGCCCGGCTCGTCCGGGAAGGCCCACCGGATGGGGTGCGTGACCGAGAAGACGAACCGCCCGCCCGGCCGCAGCACCCGGCGCACCTCGCGCAGCACCAGCCGCGGGTCGGCGACGAAGGGCAGCGCCCCGTAGGCCGAGCACGCCAGGTCGAAGGAGCCGTCCGCGAACGGCAGCACCGCCGCGTCCGCGCACACCAGCGGGAACGGTCCGCCGATCCGCAGCGCGTGCTGGAGCTGGCGGTGGGAGAGGTCCAGCGCCACCGGGCGCGCGCCCTGTGCGGCCAGCCAGCGCGAGCACTGCGCAGCGCCGGCGCCGATCTCCAGGACGTCCCGGCCCTTCAGCTCCTCCGGCGGGCCCAGCAGCTCGGCCTCCACCTCGTCCAGCCCCTCGGGGCACCACACGAAGCGGTCGTCGCCGAGGAACGTGCCGTGTTCGACCTGGTACTCGTCGGCGTTCCGGTCCCACCAGCCCCGGTTGGCCCGGACGCTCTCCGTGACGCCGGCCGCGCGGCGGGTGGCCTCCGGATCGGAGGTTTCGAACGGCTCTGGCTCTTGGATGATCGGCTCCCTCGTCGTACTCTTCCGTCCAACCCGCCCCCGGGGCGCGCCGCCGGAAAGGGGTGTCCTGGCGTCGGCATGGCCTCGGGAGGGAAGGTTCTGCGCCGGATATGCGGCGAACCGCCCCGCGTGTGCGGCTTCGCGCATTGACCCTGTCCGGCTGCCCCCGTATGCTACAAGTTGCGCTGCGAGCCTGCGCTCCTCAGACGTAGCAGGCTGCGCTCGCGTCTGTTGTATGTCCCCTCGGTTTTCGAGGCGCCACCAGCGGTTTTGTGTGGTGCTTCTTTGGCTGTCCGGCTTCTTCAGAGCGAAACGGGCTCCTGGCGCAAGCAGTACCTACGACTTCAATGTCCGTACCGGAGCCCTTTCCCACATGACGAGCAGCACCGAGACCACCGCCACCACTCCGCAGGTAGCGGTCAACGACATCGGTAACGAGGAAGCCTTCCTCGCCGCGATCGACGAGACGATCAAGTACTTCAACGACGGCGACATCGTCGACGGCGTCATCGTGAAGGTCGACCGGGACGAGGTCCTGCTCGACATCGGTTACAAGACCGAAGGTGTCATCCCGAGCCGCGAGCTCTCGATCAAGCACGACGTCGACCCCAACGAGGTCGTCGCCGTGGGCGACGAGATCGAGGCCCTGGTCCTCCAGAAGGAGGACAAGGAAGGCCGCCTGATCCTCTCGAAGAAGCGCGCCCAGTACGAGCGTGCCTGGGGCACCATCGAGAAGATCAAGGAAGAAGACGGCATCGTCACCGGTACCGTCATCGAGGTCGTCAAGGGTGGTCTCATCCTCGACATCGGCCTCCGCGGCTTCCTGCCGGCCTCCCTGGTCGAGATGCGCCGTGTCCGCGACCTCCAGCCCTACGTGGGCAAGGAGCTCGAGGCGAAGATCATCGAGCTGGACAAGAACCGCAACAACGTGGTCCTGTCCCGCCGCGCCTGGCTGGAGCAGACCCAGTCCGAGGTCCGCCAGACGTTCCTCACGACCCTCCAGAAGGGTCAGGTCCGCTCCGGTGTGGTCTCCTCGATCGTCAACTTCGGTGCCTTCGTGGACCTGGGTGGCGTCGACGGTCTGGTCCACGTCTCCGAGCTGTCCTGGAAGCACATCGACCACCCCTCCGAGGTCGTCGAGGTCGGCCAGGAGGTCACGGTCGAGGTCCTGGACGTCGACATGGACCGCGAGCGCGTCTCCCTGTCGCTGAAGGCGACCCAGGAAGACCCCTGGCAGCAGTTCGCCCGCACCCACCAGATCGGCCAGGTCGTGCCCGGCAAGGTCACGAAGCTGGTTCCGTTCGGTGCGTTCGTCCGCGTGGACGAGGGCATCGAGGGTCTGGTCCACATCTCCGAGCTGGCCGAGCGCCACGTGGAGATCCCGGAGCAGGTCGTCCAGGTCAACGACGAGATCTTCGTCAAGGTCATCGACATCGACCTCGAGCGCCGTCGCATCAGCCTCTCGCTGAAGCAGGCCAACGAGTCCTTCGGCGCCGACCCGACGGCGGTCGAGTTCGACCCGACGCTGTACGGCATGGCCGCGTCGTACGACGACCAGGGCAACTACATCTACCCCGAGGGCTTCGACCCCGAGACCAATGACTGGCTCGAGGGCTACGAGAAGCAGCGCGAGGAGTGGGAGCGCCAGTACGCCGAGGCGCAGACTCGCTTCGAGCAGCACCAGGCGCAGGTCATCAAGTCCCGCGAGGCGGACGCCCAGGCCGCTGCCGAGGGCGGCGAGGCCGCCGCTCCGGCCGCGTCCGGCGGCGGTTCGTACTCCTCCGAGGGCGGCGACACCTCCGGTGCGCTGGCTTCGGACGAGGCGCTTGCCGCGCTGCGCGAGAAGCTGGCCGGCGGCCAGAGCTGAGCGCTCGCCGCTAGGCGCTAGCAGCCGATGACCACGGCCCGCACCCCACCGGGGTGCGGGCCGTGGCCGTTGTGCGACATGGGTCGCCGCGGGGAGCCCGCCCGGCCCGAGGCGTTTCCCCGAGTGAACCCTCCAGGGAGGGGAATGTCCGCGTCTCGTTCCTCGTTGTGAACCTACGAATACGAGGAGGGGCGGTCACAGTGCTTGATCCGCAGGGTTTGTACGCATGGGAGCCGAAGGGCCTGGCAGTCGTCGACATGGCGCTCGCCCAGGAGTCGGCCGGCCTTGTCATGCTCTACCACTTCGACGGATACATCGACGCGGGCGAGACCGGCGACCAGATCGTCGACGGACTGCTCGACTCGCTGCCCCACCAGGTCGTGGCGCGGTTCGACCACGATCGGCTCGTCGACTACCGGGCGCGCCGCCCGTTGCTGACCTTCAAGCGCGACCGCTGGACCGACTACGAGGAGCCCACCATCGAGGTGCGCCTCGTCCAGGACGCCACCGGCGCGCCCTTCCTGCTGCTGTCCGGCCCCGAGCCGGACGTGGAGTGGGAGCGGTTCACGGCCGCCGTGCGGCAGATCGTTGAGCGGCTCGGCGTACGTCTGTCGGTGAACTTCCACGGCATCCCCATGGGCGTCCCCCACACCCGCCCGGTGGGCCTGACCCCGCACGGCAACCGCAGCGAACTCGTCCCCGGCCACCGCAGCCCCTTCGAGGAGGCGCAGGTGCCGGGCAGTGTCGAGGCGCTGCTGGAGTACCGGCTGATGGAGGCCGGCCACGACGTCCTGGGCGTCGCCGCGCATGTGCCGCACTACATCGCCCGCTCCGCCTACCCCGACGCGGCGCTGACCGTCCTGGAGGCCATCACCTCGGCCACCGGCCTGGTCCTGCCGAGTCTCGCCCACGCCCTGCGCAACGACGCCCACCGCACCCAGACCGAGATCGAGCGGCAGATCCGGGAGGGCGACGAGGAACTCACCGCCCTCGTCCAGGGCCTCGAGCACCAGTACGACGCGGCGGCGGGCGCCGAGACCCGGGGCAACATGCTCGCCGAACCTGTCGAGATCCCCTCCGCGGACGAGATCGGGCGCGAGTTCGAGAAGTTCCTCGCCGAGCGGGAGGGTGACAACTGAGGCGCGACGACCGACGTGCCACGACCGGCGCGCGCCGGCGTGCGCGTGCCGACGCGGGGCCGCGGATGCCGTCGGCGGCCCGGAAGGCACGGTCCCGCCGGGCGCGCCACCGCGGCCAGGGCCTAAGCTGCCGCTCATGCTGAAGGTGGGCCTGACCGGGGGCATCGGAGCCGGTAAGAGCGAGGTGTCGCGGCTGCTCGTGGAGCACGGGGCCGTGCTGATCGACGCCGACCGCATCGCACGCGAGGTGGTCGCCCCGGGCACGCCCGGTCTGGCGGCGGTCGTCGAGGCCTTCGGACCGGACGTGCTCGCCGGGGACGGCGGCCTGGACCGGCCCAAGCTGGGCTCGATCGTCTTCGCCGACCCGGACAAGCTGGCCGTGCTGAACTCCATCGTGCACCCACTGGTCGGGGCCCGCTCGCGCGAGCTGGAGGAGTCCGCCGCCGAGGACGCCGTCGTCGTCCACGACGTCCCGCTCCTGGCCGAGAACGGCCTCGCCCCGCTGTACGACCTGGTGATCGTGGTCGACGCCGCCCCCGAGACCCAGCTCGACCGCCTCGTACGGCTGCGCGGCATGACCGAGGAGGACGCCCGCGCCCGGATGGCCGCGCAGGTGACGCGTGAGAAGCGCCGGGAGATCGCCGACGTGGTCATCGACAACGACGTACCGCTGGAGGAGCTGCGCAAGCGGGTGGACCAGGTCTGGGGCGACCTGGTGCGGCGGACGCGTTCCGCCTGACCGGCGCCGCCCGGAATAGCGGCGGCGGGGCGGGGCGTTGAACCCTCGCAGCGAGGGAAGGACTTTGCTGTGCCCGACACCAGCGGTTCGACCGGACGTACTCCGGAAACGCATGTCATCGACTTCCGCGCCGCCGAGCAGCTGCTCGCCGCGCGGGACCCGCGGGGCGCGGTGAAGCTGCTCGACCGGGTCATCGCCGCGCACCCGGAGAACACCGCGGCCCGGTTGCTGCGCGCGCGTGCCTTCTTCGCGGCGGCGCAGCTCCGACCCGCCGAGCTGGAGTTCACCGTCGTCCTGGAGCGCGAGCCGGACAACGCGTTCGCCCACTTCGCGCTCGGCCGCACCTACGAGCGCCAGGGCCGCCCCGACCAGGCCAAACGGCACTTCCGGCTGGCCGCGGCGCTGGACCCGAACCCGGAGTACCTGCAGCGCGCCCGCTTCGACACCTGACCGGCGCCGGTCCGCGCGGGCGCGGCCACGGGCTCTACGGGCGTCTGCGACCGGGCGGCTGGTACGGCGGGACGTCGCGGCCCGGCTGGTAGTGCGGGCCCTGCCGCAGATGCCGGACGATCAGCGTGAAGTCGACCGCGATCACCAGCCACAGCACTCCGCAGGCCGCCGCCCACCCGGGCCGCCCCACCAGTGTGAACGCGGCCGTGCCGAACATCGCCCAGACCAGCCCCCACACACTCAGCCACAACCGCGCCCGCAGAGCACTGCGCGCGGTCGTCGGCTCACTGCCGGTACGCATCGCTACTCACCACTCCTCTCTGCAAGGTACTCCTCCGGCGGCCCTCGCTCACTCGTACGGGTGAAGACGTACGAGACGGGAACGGGCGTCCGGGCGCGAGCCGTTCTCCGGACATGAAACTGAAGAGGCGTCAGGGATATCAGGGCACGGGACCGGGGCCGATCACACCGGACGGCTGCGCGGTCGAGTTGTACAGCCGTATGAGCGTGCGGGACGAGCCGGACATCATCGCCGCAGCCGTGCCGGCGGGCGCGCACATCCTGGAACTCGGCTGCGGCGTGGGCCGCGTGACCCACCCGCTGCTGGAGCGCGGCTTCACCGTCACGGCGGTGGACGAGTCACCGGAGATGCTGGAGCGGGTGCGGGGCGCGCGGACCATATGCGGGCCGATCGAGGACCTGGAGCTGGGAGAGACTTTCGACGTCGTGATGCTCGCGTCGTTCCTGGTGCACGCGGGCGACCCGGAGGTGCGGCGCGGCCTGCTGCGTGCCTGCGCGCGGCATGTCGCCGAGGACGGCTGCGTGCTGATCCAGCGGGAGGGCGCGGACTACCACACGAACCTGCCGCGCGAGCGGCTGGACTCCGCGGGGGGCATCGTACGGATCCTGTCGGCCGAGCCGGTCGGCGACGGGGTGAACTCGGTCCGCGCGGAGTACGAGTTCCCGGACGCCGTGTGGACGCATACGTTCCTCTCCCGGCCGCTGACCCCGCGGCAGTTCGAGGCGGCGCTGGCGGAGGCGGGACTGCGGGTCGACAGATGCCTGACCGACGACGGGACGTGGGTGCGTGCGGTGCCCATGCGATGAGATTCGCGGTGCGGGCCGGTCTACCTCTGCGACAGCACGACGACACACTGCTTCCCGGAGGACCCCATGTCCGAGACCGCCGCTCCCACTACCGCCCCCTCCGCCGCACTGCGCGTCCTGCGCGTCGTCCAGGTGGCGCTGGCCCTGTTCTACGGCCTGGCGAGCGCGCTGCCCAAGCTCATCGCGCACCCCTCGGCGGTGGAGTCCTTCGACCGGATGGGCTGGAGCGACGCGGGCATGTACACCATCGGCGCGTTGGAGCTGGCCGGGGCCGTGGCCCTGCTGATCCCGGTGCTCCAGTCGGTGGCGGCGCTGGCGCTGGGCGCGCTGATGGTCGGCGCGTTCGTCGTCCAGCTCACCGTCTTCGACGCAGAGAACGCGGCGACCCCGCTCGTCCTGATCGTTCCGCTCGCCCTCATCGCCTGGGCCCGCCGCGAACACAACAAGGAACTGCTGCGCCTGCTGCTGCGCCGCGCGTGACCATCTCGCCGCGACCGCGCGCCAGGGCGTGGACGGCCCACCGGCGTAAGGGGCCAGCGGCCGGCCTGCCCGGTCGAAGCCCGCGAGGGCGGACGGCCCACCCGGCGGGAGCCCGGGAAGGCAGACGGCCCCACCCCGGCGGAAGTCCTGGGAGTCGGACGGCCGTCCCGGGGAGGCCGGGGAAGGTGTCAGCGGCTGTTCCGTGGGCGGCCGGACGGGCCGCTCGGGCCGTCGAGGCCGCCCATGTCGCGCAGACGCTCCAGCTCCCGGCGGTCCCGCTTGGTGGGACGGCCGGTGCCCCGGTCGCGGACCGCGACGGGCGCCACGGCCTCGCGGGGCGGGGGCGGAGGGGAGTTGTCGAGGTAACACTGCACGGCCACCGGAGCGCCGACGCGCTTGCGGATCAGCCGGGTGACGACGACGATCCGCTCCCGTCCCTCGGCTCCCCGCAGCCGCACCTCGTCGCCGACGCGGACGGAGTGGGCGGGCTTGACCCGCTCGCCGTTCACCCGGACGTGGCCGCCCCGGCAGGCGGTGGCGCCGACGGAGCGTGTCTTGACCAGGCGGACGGCCCAGATCCAGCTGTCGATCCGCACGCTCTCACCGCTCGCCGGACCGGCCGCCTCGGCGGCGGCGACGGCTGCGGCGACCTTGGGGTCCACGGCGGTCGCGGACGGTCCGGCGGAACCCTCCCCGCTCCCGTCCTGCCCATGGTCCATGTCGTCCTCCGAAGCCATGGCTCCGACCTTAGCCGCCCGGGCCCCGCGTGCCGTACGAATTTACGGTGGAGCCATGGGCAAGGGCAGGGCTATGGACACGGACAGCGGCAGTCTCGCCGCGCTCGACGGGCGGATCAGTGAGTGCCGGGCCTGCCCGCGCCTGGTGGAGTGGCGGGAGGAGGTGGCCCGTACCAAACGGGCCGCGTTCGCCGACTGGACGTACTGGGGCCGGCCGGTGCCGGGGTTCGGCCCGCCGGACGCCCGGCTGCTGATCGTGGGCCTGGCCCCGGCCGCGCACGGCGCCAACCGCACCGGCCGTATGTTCACCGGTGACCGCTCCGGCGACGTCCTCTACCGGGCGCTGTACGACCTGGGGCTCGCCTCGCAGCCCACTGCCGTGTCCGCCGACGACGGACTGGAACTGCACGGGGTGCGGATCACCTCGCCCGTGCACTGCGCCCCACCCGCCAACAAGCCGACGCCCGCAGAACGCGACACCTGCCGCCCCTGGCTGGTCCGGGAACTGCACCTGCTGCGCCCCACCCTCCGGTCGGTCGTCGTGCTCGGTGCCTTCGGCTGGCAGGCCGCGCTGCCCGCGTTCGCGGCGGCCGGATGGACGGTGCCCCGTCCCCGCCCCGCCTTCGCCCACGGCGCCCGCGTCCCGCTCGGCGGCGTCGACCTCTTTGGCTGCTTCCACGTCAGCCAGCGCAACACCTTCACCGGGCGGCTCACCGCCGAGATGCTCCGCGAGGTCCTGCGCGCGGCGGCCCGGACGGCGGACCTTCTGTGAACACCCGCCGTTTCCAAAAGGGCGCGGAAAGTGATCGGTTACGCCAGAAGTGTGAGGTCGGACGCACTTTTGGCATGGAACTCGTGTCGAGTACGTCTCAGTAGCGTTACTGAGCGAGCCGTTCCCCCCATGCTTGGCGTTTAAATCTCCGAGTACGACATCGTGGAGGTGCAGGGTGAATGGGCGAACGGTGCTAGAGCGCTTTCCCGCCGGTGGTCCGCGCGGATCGTGGCCGGCGGAGGAATTCGCGCATGCGCGGCGTCTGGAAGGCCTGCCGGCCGAGGTCGTCATGGACCTGGCTTCGGACACCTTCCTGGTGGTCGTCCGCAGCGGCGAGGGCGGCGACGTGAGCGCCTGAGCGGTGCCGGACGGTGCCGGCTTCGAGGATGACGTGAACACGACTCTCTTGGTGCGTTCCGGCGCCGGGACGCTTCCGGGTGCGCCCGCCGTCAGCCCGCCTTCGGGGCGGCCGGGACCTTGGCCGCGAACTGCTCCGCCTGAAGCGCGTACAGCTCCGCGTACAGACCACCGGCGGCCAGCAGCTGCTCCGGCGGGCCGGACTCCACCAGCCGGCCCTGGTCGAGGACGTGCACCAGATCGGCTTGGCGCACGGACGCCAGCCGGTGCGTGATCAGCACCACGGTCTGCCCGCTGTCCGCCAGCTTCCTGATCCGCTCGAAAACCTCCAGCTCGGCCCGGGCGTCGAGCGCCGCCGTCGGCTCGTCCACGATCAGGACGCGGCCTCGCCGGTAGGCGGCCCGCGCGATGCCCAGCCGCTGCCACTGGCCGCCGGACAGCTCGTGCCCGCCGCTGAAGTTGCGCGCCAGCAGCGTGTCCAGGCCGCGCGGCAGGTCCGCGACCACCTCCTGAGCGCCCGCGTCGGCCACCGCATCCGCCACCCGCTGGTCGGTGAGCGGCGCCGAGGACCGGCCCACCGCCACATTGACCCGCGCGGTGAACGGCCAGCGCTTGAAGTCCTGCGCCACCATCGCGATCCGCTC
This sequence comes from Streptomyces sp. NPDC093260, assembly GCF_040683715.1. NCBI lineage: Bacteria > Bacillati > Actinomycetota > Actinomycetes > Kitasatosporales > Streptomycetaceae > Streptomyces > Streptomyces sp. NPDC093260. Next base: position 51,708 of record NZ_JBFBEK010000006.1, on the reverse strand, counting down.
CGCGAGCGCGTGCCGGTCCGCGTCCGCCGCATCCACGTCGTCCCACAGGATGCGGCCCCGGTCCGGGGTGTAGAGCCCGGCCAGCAGTTTCACCAGCGTGGTCTTGCCGGAGCCGTTCTCGCCGACCAGGGCCACGATCCGGCCCAGCGGAATCGTCAGGGACACGTCATCCAGGGCCGGGCGGTCCGTCCCCGACGCGCTCGGGTAGCCGAACGTGACGTGCTCGAAGCGGATCACGCGCGGGTCTTCAGGCAGCGGCCTGCCGCCGGCCGGGACGGCCCGTTTCTCCGCCTCGGTGTACAGGCGCTGCAGATCGCCGACGAACAGGGCCTCCTCGTGCAGCTGGTTGACCTCCAGGACGAGGGTGTCCAGGCTCGCCGAGCCGGTGCGGATCGCGATGACCGCCGTACCGGCCACGGACAGCGCCATCGCCCCGGCCAGCAGCAGCCCGCCCAGCGTCGCGTACGTCGCCACCGTCGCCAGCCCCGTCCAGCCCGCCGCGAACAGGCCCGTGCGCGCCGCCAGCCGGGCCAGCCGGGCCTGTTCCGCCTCGGCGGTCTCCGACATCTGCCGGTAGTGGTGCAGCAGGAACGGCCCCACACCGTGCACCCGGATCTCCGGGGCCGCCGCCGGTTCGGTGAGCAGACCGCTGAGCAGGTGCCCCGCGCGCGCGTGCTGCACCCAGATGTGGAAGGACTCGTAGCGCCGCCGCGCGTTGGTCAGCGCGCTCCACGCGCTCGGCAGGGTCATGGTCACCAGCAGCGGCAGCAGCGCCCAGTGCAGTACGGTCAGCACGCCCGCCGCCGCGACCAGCGAGATCATGGCGTTCACCACGCGTGTGCCGTACATGATCATCCGGCGGGCGGAGGCGGCCCCGTACTGCGCCGTGTCCAGCAGTTTGTGGAAGGCGTGGTCCTCGATCGCGGCCAGCTCCACCCCCGCCGCCCGCTCCAGGTACAGCTCGGTCGCCACCCGTTCGACCTTCGGTTCCAGCCGCCCGGTGGCGTAGGTGGACGCGGCCCGCAGCAGGGCGCCGGCCAGCGTCACCGCCGCCATGACGACCAGCGCGGGCAAGGCGCCGCGCAGCCGGTCCTCCAGCGCGCCGTCGCCGAACACCCGGCTGAGCACGCTGTTCACCGCGAGCAGGCTGACCGCCTGCGCGACGCCCCGGACCGCCTCGGCGGCCAGCACCGTGTTCGTGGCCCGCCGGTCGGCCTGCCGGGCCAGCCGGAAACTGGCGGCCAGCAGTCCGGGCAGCCGCCGCACCATGCCCCGGAAGTTCAGCTCCAGGAAGGCGTCGTTGTGCTGGTTCCAGCCGGTGTCGTAGCGCAGCGGGCCGCCGAAGAGCAGCTGCTCGGACTCGGAGACCTCGGGTGCGGGTGTCCCGGGTGTGCTCGTACCGTCGCCTCGCCCGCGCCTCAGCTCCACCGATGGCCTCCCCGATCGTGAATGGAGGCCACTATCGCGGGGCGGGGCCGTGCACGGCAGGGCGCGCGGCCGGACGGCCGGAGCGCGCGGGCGCGTACGACCGACCGCCGTTCGGCGCCCGTGCGGCTCGGGTGCGGCAGGGGTCGCGCGCGGGCGCGGCAGTCGCGCCCGCGCCGTTCGCGTGCCGCGCGGCACGCTCCCGCTCGGCCGCCGCCCGGCCTTCGTTCAGGCGCTGACCGGGCGGGACCAGGCCGGCGTCGTGCCCGTCACCCGGCACAGGGCCAGGTAGAGGGGGATCGGCGGGGTGTAGGGCACCGTGCCGGACGGCTGGTGGATCAGGGTGGGCAGCCGGTCCGTGTGCGGGGCGTCCGGGAGCACCGCGCCGGTGGCGTAATGCGCGGCGTCGGGCCAGCGCAGCGCGTAGTCGGAGTCGGCCGGGACGATCCACCACCAGTGCTTCTCGTCGGCGTAGACGCAGCCCACGCGGGGCAGCCGCGGCATCAGCGGGGGACCGAGGTGGGCGGGCACGGCGACGGCGTCGCAGCCCAGGGGGAGCGTCATGCCGGCCGGCAGCGGCAGTCTGCGCAGCCCGCCGGACGACCCGGTGCGCCCGGCTCCCTCGCCCGTGCCGACGCCCTCGGCCGCCTCGGCGGCGCCGGGGCGCAGGCGGCCGTCCGGCGCGCCGGGCGCGTGCGTCTCGCGCCCCAGGCGTACGAGCGTGTCCAGGCTCAGCACCGGTCCCGGGCCGGAACCACCGCTCACAGCCATACGGCCCCCGTTCCGTGTGTCGTCGCGTGCGGTGCGCCGTGCCGTGCGGCACGGCCGGTCCGCGAGGAGTCCTCGGTGTCCCGGTGCGGGTGCGGATGAGGGTGGCGGTCCGGAGCGGGGCGGGGGGCGCCCCAGCCGAGGTCGTCCCGGGCCTCACGGCGGGCACGGCCCGCACGGTCGTCCCCGGACCCGGCCTGACGGCCGACGCCGGGCGCGGTCCCGGCCGCACGCGCCGGGCCGGCCTCGGAGTCCTGGTCGAGCCCGGTCCCGGTCCCGCGTCCCTGGCGCAGTCCGCCTCCGTGGTCGTCGCCCGGCTCGGTTTCGCGGGCGCGGCCGGGGGCCGCCTCGCGGCCGGAGCCGGATACGGCCCGGTGGGCGCCGGTGCTCCCCGGCTCGCGGCCGTCGGCGGACGCGGCCCGCCGGGCGTCGCCCGGCTCCGTGCCCTCGGCGGAAGCCGTGCCCGCGGACGTCCTGTCCACAGGAGCCGTCCCCGCGGGGCCCGCCTCCGCGGCCGTACGCGTCAGTTCCGCCCACACCACGAGTCCCGGGCCGTGCTCGCGCGTGCCCCAGGCGTGGCACAGGGCCTCCACCAGCATCAGCCCCCGGCCGTGCTCCTCCTCCGGGCGCTGCGGAGAGGGGTGCGGCTCGCCCGGCGCGCAGCCCTCGTCACGCACGGCGATGCGCACCAGGCCCGCGCCGTCGGACAGCTCGCAGACGACCCGCCTGCTGGCCGTGTGCACGATGGCGTTGGTGACCAGCTCGGAGACGACCAGAGCCGCGGTGTCACAGGTGTCCTCGTCCACCGACCAGCCGGTCAGCCGGGCCCTGGTCAGGCGTCTGGCCTGGGCCGGGGAACCCGGATGCGCGGCCAGCTCGAAGCGGAACCGGCGCTCGGCGGCGGCCCCGTCGGGGCCCGTCGCCGTACCGGTGCCGAGGTCGAGAAGGCCCGCGGCGGCGGCTGTTCCTAAGGGCGGGGACGGAATCACGCTTGCCACTATCGCCCCCGCCTCGAACACTTGGCAAGAGCCACTCTGAAAAATGCAGAGTGCTGTGTGACGCGGTGAGGCGCCGTGGCACACTGCTCGCAACAGCACGTCGCGCGGCGCCAGTTCGGATCGGCGGGGATCCACCCGGATCTTCGAAAAGATCTTCGAGTGGCGCCGCAGGGCTGTCGGGACTCTTTGATGGAGGTGGAGCGTGAGCGAACCGCGGTCCGCGCCGACCGTCGGGCAGGTCGTGCTCGGCCGGCGCCTGTTCGACCTGCGCGAACGCGCGGGACTCAAGCGCGAGGAGGCCGCCCGCGTCCTCAGGGTCGCGCCCGCCACCATCCGCCGTATGGAGATGGCCGAGGTCGCCCTCAAGATCCCGTACCTGCAACTGCTGCTGAAGGCGTACGGCGTCCCCGACGACGAGGCCGAGGCCTTCGTGCAGCTGGCGGAGGACGCCAACCGCCCCGGCTGGTGGCAGCGGTTCCACGACATCCTCCCGGGCTGGTTCTCGATGTACGTCAGCCTGGAGGGCGCCGCCTCGCTCATCCGGTCCTACGAGCCGCACTTCGTGCCCGGTCTGCTCCAGACCGAGGACTACGCGCGTGGGGTGCTGGAATCCGGCGCGGTCGGGCAGACCAGCCCCGAGGACATCGAACGCCATGTCGCGCTGCGGATGCGGCGTCAGGAACTGCTCACCCGCCCCGACGCGCCCCGCTTCTGGGTCGTGCTCGACGAGACCGCGCTGCGCCGCCCGGTCGGCGGCCCGGAGGTGATGCGCGCCCAGATCGACAGACTGCTGGAGGCCACGAAGCTGCCCAACGTGACGTTGCAGGTCGCCCCGTTCTCCTCGGGACCGCACCCCGGCACGTACGGGCCCTTCGTGCTGTTCCGATTCGCCATGCCGGAACTCCCGGACATGGTCTACAGCGAGTACCTGACCGGCGCCGTCTACCTGGACGCGCGCAGCGAGGTGGCGACCCATCTCGAGGTCATGGACCGCATGGCGGCACAGGCCGCTACGGCACATCGCACGAAGGAGATCCTCCGGGATCTCCGCAAGGAGTTGTGAATGGATCGCACGACGTCCCCGTCCGGGCCGCGTGTCCGCGGTCAGCGGATCTACAACGGCATGCCCGCCCGGGACCTGGGCAGCGAGGGCTGGCACAAGCCGTGGAGCGGCGGCAACGGAGGCAACTGCCTGGAGGCGATGAAGCTGGCCGACGGCCGGATAGCGGTGCGCCAGTCCACCGACCCGGACGGACCCGCGCTCATCTACACCAGCGACGAGATGACCGCCTTCATCCAGGGCGCCAAAGCCGGGGAGGCTGATTTCCTCCTCTCCTGACCCGGCCTGACTGGTTTTCTTGGCTCGACTTCCTAACCTTGGCACTGACTTGATCGTCGACCTTGCTCTTCCGACCACCACCGCCTCTGCTTTCCCATCCGCCCCCACACGCTTACGGAGTGCCGTATGACCGGGCAGGACGCCGACCTCGACTCCGGCCGGGAGTCGTTGCGGATCGACACCACCAGGCCCCATCCCGCGCGCATGTACGACTGGTACCTCGGAGGCAAGGACAACTACCCGGTCGACGAGGAGATGGGCCGCCGGATGGTGGCCATCAACCCGCGCGTGCCGATCGTGGCCAGGGCGAACCGCGCGTTCATGCACCGCGCCACCCGCTGGCTCGCCGGGAACGGCGTCCGGCAGTTCCTCGACATCGGCACGGGCATACCGACCGAGCCCAACCTGCACCAGGTGGCGCAGGAGGTCGCGCCCGACGCCCGGGTCGTCTACTGCGACAACGACCCGATCGTGCTGGCCCACGCGGAGGCGCTGCTGCGCGGCACGCCCGAGGGCCTCACCGAGTACCTCCAGGCCGATGTACGCGATCCGGCCGTCATCCTGGAGCGGGCGCGCGAGGTGCTGGACCTCACCCGGCCCGTGGCGCTGTCCCTGATCGCGCTGCTCCATTTCGTCCCCGACGAGGACGGGGCGCACGAACTGGTGCGGCGACTGCTGTCCGAACTCCCGGCCGGCAGCCATCTGGTGATGACCCACGCCACCGCCGACTTCACCCCCGAGGAGGAATCGGAGCAGGCCACGGAGATGCTCAAGGCGGCCGGCGTCACCCTGGTGCTGCGCTCACGGGCCGAGTTCGCCCGCTTCTTCGACGGCCTGGAACTCGTCGAACCCGGCGTCGAGGTGCTGCACCGGTGGCACCCCGAACTGGGTGAGCCGGTGCCGGGCCAGGACGACGGCGTGATGGCGGGCTACGGAGCGGTGGCCGTCAAGCGGTAGGCGGTTTCGTCGCCACGGGGGAGCGGCGGGCCGGTCCGGTCAGACGGTCATCGGCCGGTCGTACGGTCCGATGGGCGCCGGCAGGCGTGAACTGCCCGTCAGACGGCGGTCGACCGCCGCCGCCACCGCCCGCCCCTCGGCGATCGCCCACACGATGAGCGACTGCCCGCGCGCGGCGTCCCCGGCGACGAACACACCGGGGACGTTCGTCGCGAAGTCCGAGTCCCGGACGATCGTGCCGCGCGGCGCCAGTCCGATCCCCAGCTGGTCGATCAGGCCGTCGCCCCGGTCGGGCCCCGAGAAGCCGAGCGCGAGCAGCACGAGATCGGCCGGCAGCGTGCGCTCGGTGCCCGGCAGCGGCCGCCGTCCGGCGTCCACCTCCACCAGGTGCAGCTCACGCACGTGCCCGTCCTCGTCCCCGGTGAAGCGCAGCGTCGACGCCGCGAACAGCCGTGCGTCGGCGTCGGCCGCGGGCGCCGTCCGCAGTTCCCCGGCCTCCTGGTGGGCTGCTGAGAGCCGGTAGACCTTCGGATACGTCGGCCATGGCTCCGCGTCCTCGTCGCGCTCCGCGCCGGGCTGCGCGTAGATGTCGAGCTGGGTCACCGATGCCGCGCCCTCGCGCACCGCCGTGCCGAGACAGTCGGCCCCGGTGTCGCCGCCGCCCACGATGACCACGTGCCGGCCGGCCGCGGACAGAGGTGAGACCTCGAGGTCCCCCTCGCACACCCGGTTGGCCAGCGGCAGATACTCCATCGCCTGGTGGACGCCCGCCAACTCGCGCCCCGAAACGTCGAGTTCACGCCAGGCCGTCGCCCCGGTGGCGATGACCAGGGCGTCGTGGCGGGCTCGCAGCTCGGCCGCCCCGATGTCCCGCCCGACCGCCATGGAGGTGCGGAACTTGGTCCCCTCGGCCCGCATCTGCTCCAGTCGCCGTTCCAGGTGCCGCTTCTCCATCTTGAACTCGGGGATGCCGTAGCGCATCAGCCCGCCGAGCCGGTCGTCCTTCTCGTACACGGCGACCGTGTGTCCCGCGCGGGTGAGCTGCTGGGCCGCGGCGAGACCCGTCGGCCCGGAGCCGATCACCGCGACGGTGCGGCCCGACAGCCGGTCCGGCGGGCGTGGCGGAGCGAAACCCTCCTCCCAGGCCCGGTCGGCGATGGCGCACTCGACGTTCTTGATGGTGACGGCCGGCTGGTTGATCGCGAGGACGCACCCCGCCTCGCACGGTGCCGGGCACAACCGGCCGGTGAACTCGGGGAAGTTGTTCGTGGCGTGCAGCCGGTCGCTCGCCGCCCGCCAGTCCTCCCGGGAGACCAGGTCGTTCCACTCCGGGATCAGGTTGCCGAGCGGACAGGCCTGGTGGCAGAACGGGACGCCGCAGTCCATACAGCGGTCGGCCTGCTTGCTGATGATCGGCAGCAGCGCACCGGGGACGTACACCTCGTCCCAGTCCCGCACCCGCTCCTCGACCGGCCTGCGCGGCCACTCCTGCCGGGGCGTGGACAGGAAGCCCTTGGGATCGGCCACGGCCGTCCCCCTTGCGTACTCGTACTCGCGTGCGTCTGCGCGTCCTCGGGCGGCGCTCTTTCGGTCACGATACGTCCGCCGGGCCGCGAGCGCAGGGGGCGCGACGCGGCGGGCATCGTACGGTCGTGCGCCGCCGCCCGCCGCGCGGGGCCGTGGCTCCCGCCGCCGTGTCGCGGCTGCCGTGCTCCTGCCGCCCGCGGGCCTGGTCCCGCTCCGCCCGCCCGGTGTCGGCCGGCGGTCCGGGACGGCTCAGTCGGCGGGCGGGCCCGGCTCGCGCCACGAGGCGAGCACGGACTCGACCTGCGCAGCCGTGTGCCGTCGGGCCTCCGGCCGGACCACGCCGTCCATCAGCAACCGGTCGTACGGCGTGTCCAGGTGCCGTACGGACGCCCGCACCGCCCATGCGACCGCGCTCTCGGACAGCGCCCGGCCCGCCGCGCTGCGGCCGACCCGCCCACTGCCGCGCAGCGAGGCATGGGCGGCGATGTCCGCCGCCCGGTCCGGCGGGCACCGGGGGAACAGCCGCAGGATCTCCACTGCGAACGCCTGCGCGAACCGTACGTCCTGAGCCGCCCGCCGCCGCGCGTCACGGGCCCTGCGCCGGCGTCGCGCCTCGGCGTCCGCCAGGCACCGCGCCTCGGCCCGGGCGAGGGCCGCCTCCTCCACGAGCAGGCCCTGCCGCTCGTACCGGCTCTTGCGCCGGTTGAACCGCACGACGACCGCCGACAGCGTGCTCTCCTCCCGCGAGCGGCGGGTCAGTGCCGTGTCGCCGCGCGGCAGGAACACCAGGTGCCCGAGATCGGCGCACACCAGGCAGCGGGGCACACCGTCCTCCAGGACGAGCAGCGACAGCGGGCCCCGGCGGCAGCGGGCGCAGCGCTTGCCCCGCAACGGCTGCACGACGACAAGCCCGAGACGGGACGGGGGAGTCGGAAGGCGGCCCATGCCGGGTTCATTCCCCTCACCGCCGCCCCGCGCACGCGTGCCGCGGTCCGACGCACGCGGGTGCGGCCGCACGCACTCGCCTCGGCGCGTAGGCGTGCGCCCGCGCGGTGACCGCCCGCCCCGGCGACTGCCCCGGCGGTGACTGTCCGGGCGGACGCCGGCGCGCGCCGGCGCGCGTGCCACCCGGCTGCCGCCGGCGGCCGGGTGCCTCCCACCCTGGCCGGCGCCGCTTCTCGGTACCTCCGCACGGGGCGCGCCCGCACCCGCGCACCCGTGCGGCCGGGGGCGTAGGGGGCCACGCCCATGCCAGGACACCCATGGTGCGCGCCCCGCGCGGCCGCGCCCGCGCGCCTCCGCCCACGTCCAGCACGCCTCTCCTGCGCCCGCTTCTCGCGCGGCCGCAGGAGAGGCGTGCCCCCAGGCGCGGCCGCCCAGAGGGACGTGGCCCCCGCTCCACCCCCGTCCACGCCTCCCTCCCGGCCGGGCGCATCATGGCCGTGTGCGACTCGAAGCGATCACCTGGGAACGGCTCGGCGACCTGCTGGCCGAGCGGCTGCTCGACCTGGAGCCGGCCGACGGCAGCCCGTGGCCGCGCGTCGCCTTCGACGGCGCCCCCGCCGCCCGCCCGGGCGACCTGGCCGGCCGCGTCGCCGAGGCCCTGCGCCCGCTGGGCCGCCCGTCGCTGGTCGTCGACGCCGCGAGCTTCCTGCGCCCGGCGTCCCTGCGGCTCGAACACGGGCGCCGGGACGTGGACTCGTACTACGACGGCTGGCTCGACACCGGCGCCCTGTGGCGCGAGGTGTTCGGGCCGCTCGAACCCGGCGGTGACGGGCGGGTCCTGCCCGATCTGCGGGACCCGGTCACGGACCGAGCGACCCGCAGCGCCTACGTCCCCCTCCCGCCCGGCGGAGTGCTGTTGCTGCACGGCCCGCTACTGCTGCGGCACTGGTTCCCCTTCGACCTGAGCGTCCACCTCCTGCTGTCCCCGGGCGCACTGCGCCGCCGCACTCCCGAGGCGGAGCACTGGACGCTGCCCGCCTTCGCCCGCTACGAGGCCGAGACCGATCCGGCCGGCACGGCGGACGTACTGGTCCGCGCCGACGACCCGCGCCACCCGGCCTGGCGCGCCGCCTGACCGCCTCAGCACCCGGAGGCCTCCTTGGCCACGTCCTGGGAGACGGCCCGCGGCGGCCGCCCGCCCACCCGGCCCACCGCGAGCGCACCCGTACGGCAGCCCTCCGCCGCCGCCTCCTCGGGCCCCGCACCCGTTAGCAGCGCGGCGAGGAACGCCCCCGTGAAGGCGTCTCCCGCGCCCGTGGTGTCCCGGGGTGCCACGGCCAGGGCGGCCACGCGGGCGCGCACGGCCCCGCCTTGGGCCACCAGCGCGCCGTCCGCGCCCTGCTTGGCCACCACCAGCGGTATGCGCCGGCTCAGCTCGGCGGCCGCGACCTCCGGGTCCGGCGCCCCGGCCAGCAGACACGCCTCGTCACGGCTCGGCAGCAGCACGTCCACCCCCTCGACGAGATCCAGGAACCGCCCGGCCCCCAGCGCGGCCAGGAACCCGGCCGAGGCGGGGTCCAGGCTGACCGGCACTCCACGCGCGCGTGCCGACGCGACGGCCACGGCCACCAGAGCCCGGCCCGGCGCGGAGAACAGCAGATAACCCGACAGATGCAGCCGAGCCACCCCGTCGAGCAGCGCGTCCGACCAGTCCCCGGGCGCCAGCCGCAGCGACGCCCCACTGTCCGTGAGGAACGTGCGCTCCGCCGAGGCCGCCCCGTCGACCAGGCACACCACGGTCCCGGTCGGCGCCTCGGCGTCCACCACGAGCCGGGCCCGCACCCCCGAGGCGACCAGCTCCCGTTCGTGCCAGGTGGCGGTCTCCGCGCCCACCCGCGCCAGCAGCCGCACGTCCCGGCACCCCCGGTGGGCCGCCCAGCAGGCCACGTTGGCCCCGGCGCCGCCCGGCACCAGCCGGATCTCGGCGACGGTGTCCGTGCCGGTCGCGAGCGCCCCCCGATGCCGGGCGACCACGTCCGTCACCACGTCCCCCACCACCAGCAGCCCCGCGTCGGGCGCCCCGGTCTCCGGCACCCGACCGGCCCCCGCCGCGCCCGCCTCCGTGCTGTCCGGCGAACTCCCGCCGGACCACGCCCCGCCCGGCGTCACATGCGCGCCCAGGCCGCCGCGACACGCGCCGCCAGACGTACGTTGCCGCGCACGGCGGCCAGGTTGGCGCGCAGGGACGCGCCGTCCGTGTGCCGCACCAGGTGGTCGAGCAGGAACGGGGTGACCGCCTGCCCGGTGACGCCCTCCTCCTCGCACGCGTGCAGCGCGTCGGCGAGCACGCGCGCGTGCAGCTCCGGGTCCAGCTGCTCCGCCCGCGGCACCGGATTGGCGACGATCAGCGCCGACTCGGGTCCACGCAGCGCGTTCTGCGCCCGCATGACCTCGGCGACCTCCTCGGGCGTGCGCAGCGTCCAGTCCACCGGGTGACCGGAGTCGCTGAGGTAGAAGCCCGGGAAGCGGTCCGTGCCGTATCCGGCCACCGCGACCCCCAGCGTCTCCAGCCGCTCAAGGGTGGCCGGCACGTCCAGGATCGACTTCACCCCCGCGCACACCACCGTGATCCGGGTGCGCGCCAGCAGCCCCAGGTCGGCGGACTCGTCCTGCGTCACCGTCCACTGCCGGTGCACCCCGCCGAGCCCGCCCGTCGCGAAGACGCGGACGCCCGCCAGCGTGGCGAGCCGGGCCGTCGCCGACACGGTCGTCGCCCCGCTGGCCCCCGTGGCCACGGCGAGCGGCAGATCGCGGTGGCCCAGTTTGCGGATCCCGTCCTCGTTCGCGACCCGCTCCAGCTGCCGCTTGTCCAGCCCCACCTGCGGCCGCCCGTCCAGCACGGCGATCGTCGCCGGTACGGCGCCCTCGTCGCGTACCGCGTCCTCCAGCTCCAGCGCCACCTGGAGGTTGCGCGGGCGCGGCAGCCCATGGGCGATGATCGTGGACTCCAGGGCCACCACCGGACGGCGCGCGGCGAGCGCCTCGCGCACCTCTTCGGACACCACCAGCACGTGCCTGCCTCCCCTCAGTCGGCTCTCCCTCATCTCTGGCGGGCCGCGCCCCCGGCCAAACACTTGCGGCCGCGGCGAGACCGGCACCAGCCTGGACGCATGACCGAAAGCCGTACGCACGACAACGCCATGCGTCTCGACCACGTCGTCCTGTGGGTGCGCGACCCGGTGGCCGCCGCCGGCTTCTACGAGCGGGCGGTCGGCCTGGAACCGATCGGCGTCGAGGAGTTCGGCGCGGGCAAGGTCTCCTTCCCCTCGGTCCGCGTCAACGAGGAGACGATCCTCGACCTCGCCCCGCTCGACCTGGCCCCGCGCATGGACATGCTCCCCGGCGCGGCCGGCAGCGCCGGGCACCCGGTGAACCACGTGTGCCTGTCCCTGCCCACCGAGGCCTTCGCCGCGCTCCGCACCCGCCTCCAGGAACACGACGTGGCCGTCTCGGACTTCTCCTACGACTCCTCGGGCGCCCGCGGCAACGCCCGCCGCAGCTTCTACTTCCGCGACCCGGACGGCAACGTGTTCGAGGCCCGGCACTACGGCTAGGCGCCCCTCTCACGACGACCGGGCAGCCCTCGTGACCGGTCGGGTGCCCTACGGACGACCGGATGCGCCGCGAGCGGCCGCCGCCGGGGCGCGGCAGCCCGTACCCGTGGCCGGCGCCCGCCCCCGACGAACCGCCGCCGAAGCGGCGCGGGCCGCTCAGAACAGCGGCTCGGGCAGGACCCCCTCCAGCGCCAGCAGCGTGCGCTTGGTCTCCAGCCCGCCGCCGAACCCGCCGATGCCCCCGTCGCTCTCGACCACCCGATGGCACGGCACCACCAGCGGCAGCGGGTTGGCGCCCATCGCCACGCCCACCGCCTGAGCCGCCTGGGGCCGGCCGGCCCGCCGGGCCAGATCGCCGTACCCCACGACCGTGCCGTAGGGCACGCCCGTCGCCAGCTCGCGCAGCACCTGCCGGTTGAAGCCCGATATCAGGGACCAGTCCAAGGGCACCGCGAAGTCCCGCCGCTCGCCCGCGAAGTACGCCTCGAGCTGGCGTATCGCCTCCGCCAGGACCGGGGAGCCGGGCGCCTCGACCGGCACGGCGCCCAGCCGGGACGACAGCCGCTCCAGCGCCCGCGCCCGTGTCCCGCCGGTGGCGTGGAAGACGACGTTGACCAGGCCGTCGGCCGTCGCCGCCAGCAGCAGGGGACCGATCCGGCTTGCGGTCACGGCCCACACGACCTGCCGCCCGCCGCCCCCGGCCGGCTGCTCGTCCCACTCGTGGCTGTCCATGCGAGCACCGTACGGCCCGCCACTGACAACGGGCCGTGACCTGCGGATCTGCCCGGACCAGGGAGAGGTCAGGCGGTCTTCAGCGCCTCCCGCACCACATCCGGCCGGTCGGTGATCACGCCGTCCACGCCGTACCCGGCGACGGTCCGGGCGCGGGCCGCGTCGTCCACCGTCCACGCGTACACCTGCAGCCGCCTGCCGTGCGGCCCGGCGACCTTGTGCACGGCGGAGACGTAGTCGGCGCCGATCGTGCCGTACGACGGGTTGATCATGTCCGTGAAGCCCGCGTACCGGCTCAGGTCGGCCGCGGCCGGGCGGCCGAGGAAGGCCGTCGTGACCGCGGGGGCCAGCTTGTGCACCGTGCGCACGCTGTCCGCGCTGAAGCTCTGCACGATCAGCCGGCCCGCCAGGTGCCCCCGGTCCAGCCAGCCGTCCTTGCGCAGCAGCGCCAGGGTCTGCTGCTCGATGCCCGGGTACAGCTCGGGGTTCTTGATCTCCAGGAGCAGCTTCTCGTGGTTGTGCTCGATCCGGCGCATGTACTGGTCGAGCGTCGGCACGCGCGTGTTCCGGTAGGCGGGGGAGAACCAGCTGCCCGCGTCCAGTCGGGCGATCTCGGCGGCCGTGAAGTCCTTGACCTTCCACGGTGACCGGTTCGGGAACACCTGCTCGACGTTCGTGGTGCGCCGCAGGCTGTCGTCGTGCAGGACGACAAGCCGGCCGTCCTTGGTGCGCTGCACGTCGTTCTCCATCCAGGTGAAGCCCAGCGCCGCCGCCTTGTCGATGGCCGGCAGCGTGTTCTCCGGGGCGTAGGCGCAGGCGCCCCGGTGGGCGACGACCACGGGCCGTACCGCAGGCCCGGCCGCGTGGGCAGCGGAGCCGGGCGACGGTGCCATCGCCCCCAGGAGAGCGGCCGTCGTGGCGGCAACAGCGCGCGCGTGCATACGTACTCCTCGCCTCGGCGATCACGGACAGCACCAGAGTGGCAGCACACGGTCACGGACGCGGGCCGGGCGGGACGGAACCACCGGAACGGGGGTCGGTGCCCCGTCCGCTCACCGCTGCCGCACATCTGCGACGGGGTCGTGATTCTTTGCCGGAATATCGTTCGACCATTCCGGTGGCAGTCATACTCTCTGCGTCAACCCAGGCCGCGGCGCGGTCCCGGGTTGCCCTGACCGCGGGGGCGGTCGGGGACGGGGACGACTTCACCAGGTACCGGACGTTCCGGGACCCGACAGGGCGGAAGGGCAGCCGCGCATGCACGACGGCACGGTCGACGGATTCAGCTACGGGCTGGTCACCCCGCTGGTGGCCTACCTCATGGCCTGCCTCGGCGGGGCCCTCGGCCTGCGCTGCACCACCCGCGCCCTGCTCGTCGCCCACTCCTGGCGGCCGGGCTGGCTCGCCCTCGCCTCGGCGGCGATGGGCTCGGGCATCTGGACCATGCACTTCGTGGCCATGACAGGCTTCACGGTCCACGGCGCGCCGATCCACTACGACCGCCCGACCACGTACGCGAGCCTGGTCGTCGCCATCGTCATGGTCGGCGTGGGGATCTTCATCGTCGGCTACCGGGGCGCGCGCGGGTCGGCGCTGTTCACCGGAGGAACGATCACCGGTCTGGGCGTCGCCTCCATGCACTACCTGGGCATGGCCGGGATGCAGTTCGACGGCACGTTCGAGTACAACGTCTGGACCGTCTCCGCCTCCGTCGTCATAGCGGTCGTCGCCGCGACCGCGGCCCTGTGGGCGGCGGGCCAGGTCAGAGGGTTCTGGTGGAGCGTCGGCGCGAGCTGCGTCATGGGCCTGGCCGTCAGCGGCATGCACTACACCGGCATGGCCGCCCTCAGCGTCCACCTGCACTCCGCCGCCGGCGCCCCGGTCGCCGGCGAGACCCCGGCCGCCCTGCTCGCGCCCATGCTCATCGGCCCGCTCTCCTTCCTGCTCCTGGCCGGCGCAGTCGTGCTGTTCGACCCGCTGACGGTCATGGGCAAGGGCGACTGGACCCCCGCCGAGGACAAGCCGGGCGTACCCGCGCGCGAACCCGTCACCCACGCCACCCACCTGTCCCGCGCCACCCAGGCCGTCCGCCCCGCGCCGCCCGCGCAACCCCCGCAGCCCGTGCAGTCCCCGCACCTCACGCATCAGGCGCCCGCCACGCTTCCCACGCGTCCCGCGGGCCGCTCGGACACCGGCCCGCGCGCCCCGGCCCGGCGTGGCCCGCGTACCGCGCGGACCTCGCGAAACCCCTGATCGGCCCGCGTTGTCAGTGGCGGGTCGTACGGTTGATGGCATGCGGCCCGTTTCCCAGATCGAACGCACGGTGGCGCCCTTCGAGGTCGTCAGCCCCTACCAGCCCAGCGGCGACCAGCCGCAGGCCATCGCCGAACTCGCCCGGCGGATCCAGGCAGGCGAGAAGGACGTCGTCCTGCTCGGCGCCACCGGCACCGGCAAGTCCGCCACCACCGCGTGGATGATCGAGAAGCTCCAGCGCCCGACCCTGGTGATGGCGCCGAACAAGACGCTCGCCGCCCAGCTGGCGAACGAGTTCCGCGAGCTGCTGCCCAACAACGCCGTCGAGTACTTCGTCTCGTACTACGACTACTACCAGCCTGAGGCCTACGTCCCGCAGTCGGACACCTACATCGAGAAGGACTCCTCGATCAACGAGGAGGTCGAGCGGCTGCGCCATTCCGCGACCAACTCGCTGCTCACCCGCCGCGACGTCGTCGTGGTCGCCTCCGTCTCGTGCATCTACGGCCTGGGTACTCCGCAGGAGTACGTCGACCGCATGGTCCCGCTCCGCGTCGGCGACGAGGTCGACCGCGACGAGCTGCTGCGCCGCTTCGTCGACATCCAGTACACGCGCAACGACCTCGCCTTCAGCCGGGGCACCTTCCGGGTCCGCGGCGACACGATCGAGATCTTCCCGGTCTACGAGGAGCTGGCCGTCCGGATCGAGATGTTCGGCGACGAGATCGAGGCGCTGTCCACCCTGCACCCGCTCACCGGCGAGATCATCAGCGACGACCAGCAGCTGTACGTCTTCCCCGCCTCCCACTACGTCGCCGGCCCCGAGCGCATGGAGCGCGCGGTCAACGGCATCGAGAAGGAGCTGGGCGAGCGGCTGACCGAGCTGGAGAGACAGGGCAAGCTGCTTGAGGCGCAGCGGCTGCGCATGCGCACCACCTACGACATCGAGATGCTCCGCCAGATCGGCACCTGCTCCGGCGTGGAGAACTACTCGATGCACTTCGACGACCGCGCCCCCGGCACCCCGCCCAACACCCTGCTCGACTACTTCCCGGACGACTTCCTGCTCGTCATCGACGAGTCGCACGTCACCGTCCCCCAGATCGGCGCGATGTACGAGGGCGACGCCTCCCGCAAGCGCACCCTGGTCGAGCACGGCTTCCGGCTGCCCTCCGCCCTGGACAACCGCCCGCTGAAGTGGGAGGAGTTCCAGGAGCGCATCGGCCAGACGGTGTACCTGTCCGCCACCCCCGGCCAGTACGAGCTGTCCCGCTCCGACGGCCAGGTCGAGCAGATCATCCGCCCCACCGGCCTGGTCGACCCCGAGGTCGTCGTCAAGCCCACCGAGGGCCAGATCGACGACCTGGTGCACGAGATCCGCGCGCGCACCGAGAAGGACGAGCGCGTCCTGGTCACCACGCTCACCAAGAAGATGGCCGAGGACCTCACGGACTACTTCCTGGAACTGGGCATCCAGGTGCGCTACCTGCACAGCGACGTCGACACCCTGCGTCGCATCGAGCTGCTGCGCGAACTGCGCTCCGGCGAGTACGACGTCCTGGTCGGCATCAACCTGCTGCGCGAGGGCCTCGACCTGCCCGAGGTGTCCCTGGTGGCCATCCTCGACGCCGACAAGGAGGGCTTCCTGCGCTCCGGCACCTCGCTCATCCAGACCATCGGCCGCGCGGCGCGCAACGTCTCCGGCCAGGTCCACATGTACGCCGACAAGATCACCCCGGCGATGGAGAAGGCCATCGACGAGACCAACCGCCGCCGGGAGAGGCAGATCGCCTACAACAAGGCGAACGGCATCGACCCGCAGCCGCTGCGCAAGAAGATCAACGACATCGTCGCGCAGATCGCCCGCGAGGAGGTCGACACCGAACAGCTGCTCGGCACCGGCTACCGCAAGACCAAGGACGGCAAGGGCGCCAAGGCGCCTGTGCCCGCCCTCGGCGACCAGACGGTCAAGGGCGGCAAGGGCGCCAAGGCCGGGAAGGCCGCCAAGGGCAGGGCGGCGGAGACCGTGCCGACCGACCGTCCCGCGGCCCAGCTCGCCGAGCAGATCGAGCAGATGACCGAGCGGATGCGTGCCGCCGCGGCCGAGCTGCAGTTCGAGGTCGCGGCCCGGCTGCGCGACGAGGTCTCGGAGATGAAGAAGGAACTGCGCCAGATGCGGGAGGCCGGCCTGGCCTGAGCCGGCGGCCCGGCACACCCTGGTACGCGCTGTGTTGCAAGACCGACACAAAGTGCGGACCGGCTCCGGCGCGGTGCGGGCCTCTGCGTAGGGTGCTGGTCAACCGCGCACTTCGCGGCAACCGGGGAGTAGTCCGAGAGGGGAAACAGCCGTGACCGTCAACTTGACCAAGGGTCAGGCCATCAGTCTGCAGAAGAACGACGGGGGCAGCCTGAGTGCGGTCCGTATGGGTCTCGGCTGGCAGGCGGCCCCGCGCCGGGGTCTGTTCGGCTCGCGCACGCGGGAGATCGACCTCGACGCCTCCGCCGTGCTCTTCGCCGGCAAGGAGCCGGTCGACGTGGTCTTCTTCCGCCACCTGGTGAGCGACGACGGCTCCGTGCGCCACACCGGCGACAACCTGGTCGGCGGTGTCGGCCAGGGCGGCGACGACGAGGCCATCCTCGTCGACCTCCAGCGGGTCCCGGTGCACATCGACCAGATCGTCTTCACCGTGAACTCCTTCACGGGGCAGACCTTCCAGGAGGTGCAGAACGCCTTCTGCCGGCTGGTGGACGAGACCAACGGCCAGGAGCTGGCCCGCTACACCCTGGCCGGCGGCGGCGACTACACCGCCCAGGTGATGGCCAAGGTGCACCGCGCGGGGACCGGCTGGTCCATGACGGCTCTCGGCGTCCCGGCCAACGGCCGCACCTTCCAGGACCTGATGCCGGCGATCTGGCCGCACCTGTAGGACGCGCACCTTCGCAGGACGCCGCGGCGAGCGGCACGGCGCATCAGAGCACGAGCAGCACAGCACAACAGGGGGAGAAGGCGATGACGGCCGAGCTGGTGCGGGGGCAGAACCACCCGCTCTCCGAGGTCCGCCTCGAAGTCCGGGTCTCGGCCGGCACACCGGTCGTGGCCGCCCTGACGGCCGTCGGAGAGGACGGCAGGGTGAGCGGCGCCGACCGGGTCGCCCATCCCGGCGCCCCCGCCCTGCCCGGACTCGAAGTCCCCCGTCAGGCCGCCGCCGAGCACCGGCTCGCCGTCGACCTGGCCGCGCTGCCCGAGACCGTGCACCGCGTCGACGTGCTGCTCGCCCTGCCCGGCGGCCCGGGCGCCCCGGCCCGGTTCGGCGCGGTCGCCGCGCCCTTCGTCGCGGTCACCGGCCTGTCCGGCACCGCGCTCGCCGACTACACCCTCACCGGCCTGGACGCCGAGTCGGCCGTGATCGCCCTGGAGCTGTACCGCCGGCAAGGCGCCTGGAAGGTCCGCGCGGTCGGCCAGGGCTACGCCGGCGGCCTCGTCGAACTCCTGACCGACCAGGGCCTGGCCGAGGCGCACCTGTTGGCGCGCACCATCGAGGAGGCGGTGGCCCAGGGCATGGCCCGCTCGGTGTCGGCCCCGCCGCCGCAGCCGGCGGACCCCGGCCGTCCGCCCCGGCCGGCCGCCTCCGACCGGACCGCCCCCGCGGCCCCGCAGCCGGCCCGCACCGCGCCGACGGCCCCGCAGCCGGCCCGGCCCGACGGAACCACCCCGGCGCAGACCGCCGCCGCACCCCCACTGGGGGGCCCGGCGGTGCCGGCCCAGCCGGGGTCGCCGTACGACGGCCAGGGCGCCGACGGCGCGGCCCACTCGGTACCGCCGCAGCAGCCGATCCACCCGGACGGCGCCGCCCCGCATCCCTCCCGCCCGGCGGACGGCACCACACCGCCGTCCGTCCCGGGCGGCCCCGCCGCGCCGGACACGGGCGGGGCGGCCGGTGGCTCGGCGGGCACCACGGGCGGGATCGACTACAACCACCCGCGGCGGCGGACGACCGCTCCGCCCCCGCCCCCGCAGGCCCCGCCCGGCAGGCCCGCGCAGCCGGTCGCCGGTGACGCGGCGGGCTGGTCCATGGACGAACGGCTCTACAACCAGGTCTGGGGCATGTTCGAGGACCTGGCCCGGACCGTGGCCGCATACCGCAGCGCCGTCGACTTCGCCGACTCGCGCAGGGAGAAGGAGCTGGACGAGGCCCTGTCCGACCCGCGCAGCCGGATCGGGGGACAGAACGAGGCCGCACGGGAGGCGGCCCGCGCCCGCCACTCGGAGCTGGTCGAGAGGGCCAGGGAGGTCCTAGACCGCGACCTGGCCCAGCTGGCCGCCGAGTCGGGGGTGGTGGAGCCCGCCCTGCCGCCGGCCTACGCCGGCTGGGACAACCCCGTCTGGCACGGCTACCGGGTGCCCATGGAGATCCCGATGGCCACCCGTCTCGGCGATCTCCACCTGCCGGAGGCCCCCGACCTGCGCATCCCGATGCTGCTGCGGCTGCCGCTGGAGCGCGGCCTGTGGATCGACAGCGGCGGCTTGGCAGGCTTCGACGACACCTCCGCCGGCGGGGCCGACCCGCGTCACCTGGCGATGGAGACGGCCGTGTCGCTGGCCGCCCGGCTGCTCGCCGTGTACCCGGCGGGCGAGTTCGGCGTGCACGTCATCGATCCGGCCGGTTCCGCCGCGCGGGCGCTCGTGCCGCTGGTGGACACCGGTGTGCTCGCGGGACCGCCCGCCCGCGGCGCGGCGGGCGTCGAGGACGTCCTGAGCCGGCTGACCTCGCGGGTGGACCTGGTGCAGATGGCGCTGCGCGGCGGCGCGTCCGACGCGCTGCCGCCGGGCTACGACACGTCCGAGCAGCTGCTGATCGTCAACGACTTCCCGCACGGCTTCGACGACCGCGCGGTGACCCGGCTGCGCTACCTGGCGGACGAGGGCCCGTCCGTCGGCGTCCATCTGATGATGGTCGCCGCGCGGGAGGACGCCAGCGGCTACGGCCCGCTGCTGGATCCGCTGTGGCGCTCGCTGCTGCGGCTGACGCCGGTCCCCGACGACCACCTCGCCGACCCCTGGGTCGGGCACGCGTGGACGTACCGGCCGCCCCGGGTCCCAGAGGGCAGCCAGGTGCTGCGGCAGGTGCTCGCCCAGGTCGCCGCCGCCCGCCGTGACCTGGGTCGCTGACCGCGGGCAGTCGTGCACCAAGGGTAAGTAAAGTGCCTCTGAGCTGCGCACTTGTCCTTTCCCTTGCCTTTTTCTTTACCAATCCTTGGTGATTGGGGTACTGTTTCCGTACGGAGGGGAGTACTCCCATCTGCTGCGGCGCACCCGTCAATACGGATCCCACCGGATCCCGGGGCGCCGGCCCGTACTCCGGGTGGAAGAGACCTCCGGCAGCGACGCCGCTGACACATCTGCCATGACGTACGCACCTGCCGGAGGCGCAATGGATGTCTCGAAGACCCTGTGGGTCCTGACCATCGTCGGCCTGGCCGCCCTGATCGCGGTCGACTTCTTCATCGGCCGCAAGCCCCACGACGTGTCCCTCAAGGAGGCCGGGATCTGGACCGTCGTCTGGATCACCCTGGCCGGCCTCTTCGGGCTCGGTCTGCTCGTCTTCGCGGGCGGCCGGCCGGCCGGCGAGTTCTTCGCCGGCTTCATCACCGAGAAGTCGCTCAGTGTCGACAACCTCTTCGTCTTCGTCCTGATCATGGCGAAGTTCGCGGTGCCGTCGCACTACCAGCAGCGCGTGCTGCTGATCGGCGTTCTCATAGCCCTGGTCCTGCGGGCCGCGTTCATCGCGGCCGGAGCCGCCGTCCTCGCGAACTTCTCGTGGGTGTTCTACCTCTTCGGCGCCTTCCTGATATGGACCGCGTGGAAGCTGATCCAGGAGGCCAGGACCGGCTCGGACCCGGAGGACGAGGAGTTCGAGGAGAACAAGCTGCTCAAGGCCGCCGAGCGCCGCTTCGGCGTGGCCGACCGGTACCACGGCACCAAACTGTGGATCCGGGAGAACGGCAAGCGCGTGATGACCCCGATGCTGGTGGTCATGCTCGCGATCGGCACCACCGACGTGCTCTTCGCCCTCGATTCCATCCCCGCCATCTTCGGCCTGACCCAGGACCCGTACATCGTCTTCACCGCCAACGCCTTCGCCCTGATGGGTCTCAGGCAGCTGTACTTCCTGATCGGCGGCCTGCTGAAGAAGCTGGTCCACCTGTCGTACGGCCTGTCGGTGATCCTCGGCTTCATCGGCGTCAAGCTGGTGCTGCACGCGCTGCACGAGTCCGGTGTGCAGGTCCCGGAGATCAGCACCGCCGTCTCCCTCGGCGTGATCTGCGCGGTCCTGGCCGTCACCACGGTCACCAGCCTGCTGGCCACCAGGAAGCAGTCCGCGACGGAGGAGGTGGCGGACGGCCGGGGCGACAGCGCCACGAAGGAGAGCACCCATACCTGACCACCGGAAAAAACTCTCGCTGCCGCCCCGCGCCGGCCACGGGCCCTCGTCGCGCATCGGCCACGGGCCGCCCCGCTCCGCGGCCGGCGGTCACCGGTCCCCGCGACCCGACGGCGCGGGGCCTCCGCCGCCGGGCGGCGGCCGGAATGCGAACCCACCGGCCCTCTGCGACGATCGCAGCATGATCACGCGGCTCAGGACGCTCATGAGGGCGTGGACGACCGCCGTGCCGGTGCTCGCGGTCGTCCTGCTGGCACTCACCTGGGGACGCAGCCTGCCCGTCGCCGTCGTCGTCCTGGTCACCGCGGTGCTGGCCGGCTCGGTACTGGCGGCCGTGCACCACGCGGAAGTGGTCGCCCACCGGGTCGGCGAACCCTTCGGCTCCCTGGTCCTCGCCGTCGCCGTCACCGTCATCGAGGTCGCCCTGATCGTGACCCTCATGGTCGACGGCGGCGACAAGAGCGCCACCCTGGCCAGGGACACGGTCTTCGCGGCGGTGATGATCACCTGCAACGGCGTGATCGGACTGTGCCTCCTCGTCGCCTCGATGCGGCACGGCACGGCGGTCTTCAACGCCGAGGGCACCATCGCCGCACTCGGCACCGTGGCGACCCTGGCCACCCTCAGCCTGGTCCTGCCGACGTTCACCACCAGCAAGCCCGGCCCCGAGTTCTCCGGCGTCCAGCTCACCTTCGCGGCCCTGTCCTCACTGATCCTCTACGGCCTGTTCGTGGCCACCCTGACCGTGCGGCACCGCGACTACTTCCTGCCGATCACCCGGCAGGGAGATGTGATCACCTCCGACCACCACGTGGCTAGCCCCTCGGCGCGCACGGCCTGGACCAGCCTGGGACTGCTCGGCCTCGCCCTGGTCGGCGTCGTCGGGCTCGCCAAGAGCGTCTCGCCGACCATCGAGTCCGGAGTGGCCGCGGCCGGACTGCACCACGCCGTGGTCGGTGTCATCATCGCGCTGCTGGTGCTGCTGCCCGAGACCATCGCCGCGCTGCGCTCCGCCCGGCGCGACCGGATGCAGACCAGCCTCAACCTCGCCCTGGGCTCCGCCATGGCCAGCATCGGCCTGACCATCCCGGCCGTCGCCCTGGCCTCGGTATGGCTCCCCGGACCGCTGGTGCTCGGCCTCGGCTCCACCCATATGCTGCTGCTCCTGCTCACGGTGGTGGTCGGCTCGCTGACCGTGGTGCCGGGCCGCGCAACCCCCCTCCAGGGCGGCGTCCATCTGGTGATCTTCGCGGCCTATCTGGAACTGGCCGTCAACCCGTAGGCGTTCCCGCGCCCGCGGGGCGGTCGGCGCACCGTGATAGACCGGGTGCGAGCAGCGGTCCCGGCGGCCGCCGTACGCCCGAACGGACATGGAGGAACCGTGCCCCGCACCCTGGCCAGCGCCCCGATCATGATTCTCAACGGCCCCAACCTGAACCTGCTCGGCCAGCGGCAGCCGGAGATCTACGGTTCCGACACCCTCGCGGACATCGAGGCCCTCTGCGCCGAGGCGGCGGCCGCGCACGGCGGTACCGTGGACTTCCGGCAGTCCAACCACGAGGGCGAACTCATCGACTGGATCCACGAGGCGCGGCTGAACCACTGCGGCATCGTGATCAACCCGGCCGCCTACTCGCACACCTCCGTGGCGATCCTGGACGCGCTCAACGCCTGCGACGGCCTGCCCGTCGTGGAGGTCCACATCTCCAACGTCCACCGCCGCGAGACCTTCCGCCACCACTCCTATGTCTCGCTGCGCGCCGACGGCGTCATCGCGGGCTGCGGGGTGCAGGGGTACGCGTTCGCGGTGGAGCGGGTGGCGGCGCTGGCCGGAGCGGCACAGGCGGACGCGTAGGGACGAGGCGGGCCCGGGCCGTCGACCGAGGGCGGGGAACGAGGCCGCGGCGGCCCGGGGCTCGCGCCGCGCAGGGCCGTCGACCTGCGCGGACAGACCCCAGTTCACCGCGCGGGCGGCGCAGCGGGGAGCGCGCGCGTACGACCGGCGCGTGCGGGACCTTCACACGGGGTGTGCGGGCGCCCCCGTGTCGAGCGCCCCCGCACGC
The DNA here is from genome assembly GCF_040683715.1 of Streptomyces sp. NPDC093260. NCBI lineage: Bacteria > Bacillati > Actinomycetota > Actinomycetes > Kitasatosporales > Streptomycetaceae > Streptomyces > Streptomyces sp. NPDC093260. The sequence goes on along the minus strand of NZ_JBFBEK010000006.1, from coordinate 28,644 downwards.
CCCCGGGCACGGGCCTCACCGCCCGGGCGCGCTCACCACCCGCGCGCGTGCCACTCCGGCAGGTGCGGGCGCTCCGCGCCCAGTGTGGTGTCGTTGCCGTGACCGGGATAGACCCAGGTCTCGTCCGGCAGGGCGTCGAAGATCTTCGTCTCGACGTCGCGGATCAGGCTCGCGAACGCCTTCGGGTCCCTGCGCGTGTTGCCGACGCCCCCCGGGAAGAGGCAGTCGCCCGTGAACACGTGCGGGTGGCCGTGCGGGTCGTCGTAGACGAGCGCGATCGAGCCGGGGGTGTGGCCGACCAGATGGCGGGCGGTGAGTTCCACCTGTCCGACCCGGATCGTGTCCCCGTCGTCCACCAGGACGTCGGTCGGTACCGGGATCCCCTCGGCGTCCTCGCGGCCCGCGTAGGTGCGCGCCCCGGTGGCCGCCACCACCTCGGCCAGCGCCCGCCAGTGGTCGCCGTGCCGGTGCGTGGTGACGACCGAGGCGATGCCGTCGTCGCCGATCGTGCCGAGCAGTGCGTGCGCCTCGGCGGCCGCGTCGATCAGCAGCTGCTCGTCCGTGGCCCGGCAGCGCAGCAGATAGGCGTTGTTGTCCATCGGACCGACCGCGATCTTGGTGATCATCAGGTCCTTCAGCTCATGCACGTCCGCAGGGCCGCCGACCCGCACCTCTCCGCTGTACGTCATGGCCGTCAGCCTATCGCCGCAGGCCGCTCCAGGTGCTGTTCGCGGGCTACAGCGGCGGCAGGGACGGCAGCGGACCCCCCTTCACGACGAGGCCGGACCCGTCACGCCGGCCCGCGAGCCAGCCGAGCAGATCGGCGGCCGTCCCCTCCACCGCGACCGGGCCGCCCTCGGCGCCGCCGCCGGTGATCCGGATCCGGCCGTTCTCGGTCCGCAGCTCAGTCGACGGCACGTCCTCGTGCCCGGCGAACCGCTCGGCCAGGAAGTCGATCTCCCGCTGCGTGAACTCCGTCGGCAGGTCCTCCAGCTCGTAGCCGATCCCGAGGTCCACATGGTGCAGTTCCACCTCCACCCAGCGCCGGAACGGCACCCGTGACGCGGAGTCGGTGACGCCGTTGCGCAGCTCGACGGTGCGGGACCAGTCGGCCGGCGCGGCGCCCGCCGCCCGGAACCGGTCCGCGCTCGCCCGCAGGTCGGCGAGCTGTGCGTCCAGGGGGCGCGGGGCTCCGCGCTCGATGTCCGCGTCCCGGTCGCCGGCGGAGGCGTACATGGGGCGGCCCTCCAGGACGTTCACGAGCGCCTCCGCGTTGCGGGCGAGGTGGGCGAGGACATGGCCACGGGTCCAGCCGGGCAGACGTGACTGGTCGGTCACAGCCGCGTTGTCCAGTTCGCCGACTGCGCTCAGCAGTCGTTCGGTGGCGAGTTGTACAGACTCCAGGTCGCGCGCGTGATCAATCATGGCGCCGACCCTAGCCGCGCCACTCCTTCGGGTGAAGGAGGCTGCACCCGGCCGTAAATCGAATGCACGTGCTATATGGTCGGGTGCGGCGTCGGGCATGCTGGAGAGCCGGGGATTGTTGGGTACTCGGGCGCATCCGGGAAATCCACCCGGCGTTGTCAGTGGCTCCCCCTAGTCTGAAGAAGCACGGGGGCCCCGCCCCTGTCACTTCTCTCAAGAAAGGTGCGGACCGGCGTGGCCGACCGTCTCATCGTCCGTGGCGCGCGCGAGCACAACCTGAAGAACGTCTCGCTCGACCTGCCTCGTGACTCGCTCATCGTCTTCACGGGCCTGTCCGGGTCGGGCAAGTCCTCCCTGGCCTTCGACACGATCTTCGCCGAGGGCCAGCGGCGCTACGTGGAGTCGCTCTCGTCCTACGCCCGGCAGTTCCTCGGCCAGATGGACAAGCCGGACGTCGACTTCATCGAGGGCCTCTCCCCGGCGGTCTCCATCGACCAGAAGTCGACCTCGCGCAACCCGCGCTCGACGGTCGGCACCATCACCGAGGTCTACGACTACCTGCGGCTGCTGTTCGCCCGCATCGGCAAGCCGCACTGCCCCGAGTGCGGCCGGCCGATCTCCCGCCAGTCGCCGCAGGCCATCGTCGACCGGGTCCTGGAGCTGCCCGAGGGCAGCCGCTTCCAGGTGCTCTCGCCGTTGGTGCGCGAGCGCAAGGGCGAGTTCGTGGACCTGTTCGCCGACCTCCAGACCAAGGGCTACTCCCGCGCGCGCGTGGACGGCGAGACCGTCCAGCTGTCCAACCCGCCCACGCTGAAGAAGCAGGAGAAGCACACCATCGAGGTGGTCGTGGACCGCCTCACCGTCAAGGACTCGGCCAAGCGCCGCCTCACCGACTCCGTCGAGACCGCCCTCGGCCTGTCGGGCGGCATGGTCGTGCTCGACTTCGTCGACCTCCCCGAGGACGACCCCGAGCGCGAGCGCATGTTCTCCGAGCACCTGTACTGCCCGTACGACGACCTGTCCTTCGAGGAGCTGGAGCCCCGCTCCTTCTCCTTCAACTCGCCCTTCGGCGCCTGCCCCGAGTGCACCGGAATCGGCACGCGCATGGAGGTCGACCCGGAGCTGATCGTCCCCGACGAGGACAAGTCCCTCGACGAGGGCGCCATCCACCCCTGGTCGCACGGGCACACCAAGGACTACTTCGGCCGGCTGATCGGCGCCCTCGCCGACGCGCTCGGCTTCCGCACCGACATCCCCTTCGCGGGCCTGCCCCAGCGCGCCAAGAAGGCCCTGCTGTACGGCCACAAGACGCAGATCGAGGTCCGCTACCGCAACCGGTACGGGCGCGAGCGGGTGTACACCACGCCGTTCGAGGGCGCGGTCCCCTTCGTCAAGCGCCGGCACAGCGAGGCCGAGAGCGACGCCAGCCGCGAGCGCTTCGAGGGCTATATGCGCGAGGTGCCCTGCCCCACCTGTCAGGGCACCCGCCTCAAGCCCGTGGTCCTCGCGGTCACGCTGATGGGCAAGTCCATCGCCGAGATCTCCGCCATGTCGATCAGCGACTGCGCCGACTTCCTCGGCGAGCTGAAGCTGACAGCCCGCGACAAGAAGATCGCCGAGCGCGTGCTCAAGGAGGTCAACGAGCGGCTGCGCTTCCTGGTCGACGTCGGCCTCGACTACCTGTCGCTGAACCGTGCGGCCGGCACCCTCTCCGGCGGCGAGGCCCAGCGCATCCGCCTGGCCACCCAGATCGGCTCCGGCCTGGTCGGCGTCCTGTACGTGCTGGACGAGCCGTCCATCGGCCTGCACCAGCGCGACAACCACCGCCTGATCGAGACCCTGGTACGGCTGCGCGACATGGGCAACACGCTCATCGTCGTGGAGCACGACGAGGACACCATCAAGGTCGCCGACTGGGTCGTCGACATCGGCCCCGGCGCCGGCGAGCACGGCGGCAAGGTCGTGCACAGCGGCTCCCTCAAGGAACTGCTGGCCAACGCCGAGTCGCAGACCGGGCAGTACCTCTCGGGCAAGAAGTCGATCCCGCTGCCCGACGTGCGGCGCCCGCTCGACCCGTCCCGGCAGCTCACGGTGCGCGGCGCCCGGGAGAACAACCTCCAGGACATCGACGTCTCCTTCCCGCTCGGCGTCTTCACGGCCGTCACCGGCGTGTCCGGCTCCGGGAAGTCGACCCTGGTCAACGACATCCTGTACACGCACCTGGCCCGCGAGCTGAACGGCGCGCGCAACGTGCCCGGGCGGCACACGCGCGTGGACGGCGACGACCTCGTGGACAAGGTCGTGCATGTCGACCAGTCGCCCATCGGCCGCACCCCGCGGTCCAACCCGGCGACGTACACCGGCGTCTTCGACCACATCCGCAAGCTGTTCGCCGAGACCACCGAGGCGAAGGTCCGCGGCTACCAGCCCGGCCGCTTCTCCTTCAACGTCAAGGGCGGCCGCTGCGAGAACTGCGCGGGCGACGGCACCATCAAGATCGAGATGAACTTCCTCCCGGACGTCTACGTCCCGTGCGAGGTCTGCCACGGCGCCCGGTACAACCGGGAGACCCTGGAGGTCCACTACAAGGGCAAGTCCATCGCCGATGTGCTGAACATGCCCATCGAGGAGGCAACCGACTTCTTCGAGGCGGTCCCGGCTATCGCCCGGCACCTGAAGACCCTCAAGGACGTCGGCCTGGGCTATGTCCGCCTCGGCCAGTCCGCGACCACCCTGTCCGGCGGTGAGGCGCAGCGCGTGAAGCTCGCCAGCGAGCTGCAGCGCCGCTCCACCGGGCGCACGGTCTACGTGCTGGACGAGCCGACCACCGGTCTGCACTTCGAGGACATCAGCAAGCTGCTGAAGGTCCTGTCCGGCCTGGTCGACAAGGGCAACACGGTCATCGTCATCGAGCACAACCTCGATGTGATCAAGACCGCTGACTGGGTCGTCGACATGGGCCCGGAGGGCGGCGCGGGCGGCGGTCTGGTCGTCGCCGAGGGCACGCCCGAGCAGGTCGCCGCGGTCCCGGCCAGCCACACCGGCAAGTTCCTGCGGGACATCCTCGGCGACCGGATCAGCGACGCCGAGCCGGTGAGGACGGTGAAGGCCCCGCGCAAGGCCACCGCGAAGAAGGCGGTGGCGGCGGCAGCGACCACCCGCAGGACCGCCACGGCCCGCACGGCCGACGGCACGGCGGCCAAGAAGGCGCCCGCGAAGAAGACGACGCGGGCACGCAAGGCGTGACCCCCGCGAGGCGTACGACCTCGCCACGCGTGACCGGCGCCCCGTGGGACTCCCGCGGGGCGCCGCGTCGCGCGACGGGACGCGTGCGACAACGCCTGGCCCGTCTCCGGGCCCGCTGAAGCCACGGGCCCGCCCGTCCCCGGGCCGGGCTACAGCTCGCCCACCTCCGAGGCGTACGGCGGTTCCGCACCCGCCCGCGCACAGGTGACCGCCGCCGCGCGGGCCGCGAACCGCAGCAGCCGGGTCCAGCCCGCCGTCCCCAGCCCCGCGAGGGCCGCCGCGTCCAACGCGCCGAGGGCGGCCAGTCCGTGCAGCAGCGCGGCGTTCACCGTGTCGCCAGCGCCGATCGTGTCCACCACCTCGGTCTTCTCACCCGGCACGGAGTACTCCGCGCCGTCCTCGGTGTACGCGATCAGCCCGTCACCGCCGTGCGTGATCACGACGGCCGATGGCCCGGCCGCCAGCCACTCGCGTGGCGTGCCGCCCAGCCACCGTGCGTCCTCCGCGGAGAGCTTGAGCAGCGACACCGAGGGCAGCCAGCCGCGAAAGCGCGCGCGGTAGGCGTCCGCGTCCGGGATCAGTCCGGCCCGGATGTTCGGGTCCAGGGCGGTGAACACGCCCTCGGCGGCGGCGGTCCGCAGCAGCTCCTCGTACGCGCTCGCACCCGGCTCCAGCACCAGCGAACAGGTGCCGAAGGACACCGCGCGGGCGCCCGGAGGCAGTCCGGCGGGCGCCTCGAACAGCCGGTCGGCGGTGCCCTCGACGTAGAACGAGTAGGCGGCGGAGCCGTCGGTCCCGACCGTCGCGACGGCCAGCGTGGTCGGCTCGGCGCCGCGCTGCACCCCGGACACGTCCACTCCGGCGCGGCGCAGCCCGGCCAGCAGGGCCTCGCCGAAGGCGTCCGCGGAGACGCGGGAGCAGAAGGCCGTGGGGGAGCCGAGCCGGCCGAGCGCGACGGCCGTGTTGTAGGGGCCGCCGCCGAGCGCCGGCTTGAGGTCCGCGAGCGCGCCCGCGCCCTGTGGAACCAGGTCGATCAGGGCCTCACCGGCGACGACGATCACGAGTGGGACTTCCTTCCTCGGGCTGTGCGGGTGCCGCGGGGCGCGCGCCGGACTGAGCGGCGGGCCCGCGCGGGGGCACTCGCACCGTACGGCGGCCCGGCCCGGCGGGGCGAGGGGGGTCGCCCCCGGGGAGAACGGAAGGGACCTTCGGCCCCGCGCTCCCCGGACCCCCGGCCCCCGTGCGCGCCCTGGGCGGTGGGTATCGTCGGCGTGCCCGAACCCCGCCCGACCAGTGGAGCACCACATGACCGGCCGTCCCTCCGCGAGCCGCCGTACGATCATCCGAGGAGCGGCTCTGACGCCCGTCGCCGGGCTGGGACTCGCCGCCTGCGGCCCGGGCGGCGGTGCCGGCCCCTCGGCCCCGACGGCCCCGGTCGACCTCGGCGCGGAGAGTGAGATCCCCAAGGGCGGCGCCAAGCTGTACCGGGACCGCAACGTGGTCGTCAGCAGGGACGCGAACGGCGCCCTGAAGGCGTTCAGCTCGATCTGCACGCACGCGGGGTGCGCCATCAACAAGCTGCGGGACACCACCCTGGTCTGCCCCTGTCACGGCAGTGAGTTCGACGCCACCACCGGCGAGGTGGTGCGCTCCCCGGCCACCCAGCCGCTGGAGGAGCTGCCGGTGCACGCCGAGGGCGGCAGAGTCGTCGCGGGCCCGGACGCCTGATCCACCGCCCGTCCCCGGGCGGCGTCGCGCCGCCTTCGCCGCGGCTGCGGACGGCTCACTCCCAGTCCCAGCCGATCCCCACCATCCCCGGCCGCACCCGCGGCTCGACCAGATGCACCGAGCGGTGCCGCTCGCTCACCGGCAGGTCCTGGCGGCCACCGCGCGGCGCCGCCGGCGACTGCTGTGTGAACCGGTGGCAGCGCACCGGCAGGGCGTCGGCGGCGAAACGCACCTGGAGGGCGTACTGCCCGCCCGACGAGCCGGACCCCCGCACGTACTCGTGTGCCACCCCGGCGGTGCCGTCCTCGACGGCGTAGCGGAACAGGAAGGTGTCCCCCGCCCGCAGCCGGGTGTCAAAGAGCAGTTCGGCCACGAGCACGCCCGTCTCGTGATGCCACCGCACCCGTCCGGTACGGCAGTTCTCCAGCGCGTGCACGGCCATCCGCTCCGGCGCGCACCCCGGATCGCCGTGGTGGACCGCCACGAAACGGTCCACGCCGTCCCGGTGGGCGCGCACGATGTGCTCCGACTCGCGCCCCGCCAGCTCTCGGCGCGCCCCCACCCGCACCCGCTCGTAGTGGCCGAGCGTCTGCGGCTCGTCGCCGGGCGAGGCGTCCAGCCCGGCCAGCAGCTCCCGCAGCACGTCCGACGCCTCGACCAGGGAGCGGTAGGAGCGGGCGGCGGCTCGCCGGCCGGCCGGCTGCTCCCCGGTCTCGGCCAGCAGCCGGATCAGTGACTCGTCCGGCAGCCGCAGGATCTCCTCCAGGGCGCGCACGGCCCGCAGCGACTCGGGGCGCTGCGGGCGGCGGGCGCCCTGCTGCCAGTAGCTCAGGCTGGTGACCCCGACCCTGACCCCGTAGCGCGTCAGATGGTGCTGCACACGCTGCAACGGCAGCCCGCGGGCGGCGATCGCGGCACGCAGCGCCACATGGAAGGGACCGCCGCGCAGGGCCGAGTCCAGTTCCGGGGTGGCGACGTCCGCCTGCTGGGGGGCGTACGGCATGCACGGGCCTCTCTGTGAAGGTGCGGGCGGGCGGCCGGTCCGTTCGCACGGGGGCGCCGGGATCACCGGCCGGCGTGCGGCGTGGGCGGAGGGCTTCGTCACGTCCGTGCGCCGTCCCGGCCCCGACTTCCCCCGCATTGAAGCGTGTTGACCAAGTCCCGACAACACCTGCGACCCGACGACGGCCCCCGCCTGGCCGAGTCCGCACCCCTGTGGCCGACCGCACCGCCCGCCGTCCGTCGCGCTCGTTCACCCGGCGAGGAGGGCTGGTCACAGCAGGTAGTCGCACGCCAGTGCGGCCGTCGGCGGCGCCGTGACCCGGGTTGTCCACAGGCTCGCCGCGCTGTCGGTCCCCGCCAGTAGGGTGTGAGACATGGCCGACCCCTCCAGCTACCGCCCCAAGCCGGGAGACATCCCGGACTCGCCCGGGGTCTACAGGTTCCGTGACGAACACCGCCGCGTGATCTACGTCGGAAAGGCGAAGAGCCTGCGCCAGCGCCTGGCGAACTACTTCCAGGACCTGGCCGGCCTGCACCCGCGCACCCGCACCATGGTCACCACCGCCGCGTCGGTGGAGTGGACCGTGGTGTCCACGGAGGTCGAGGCTCTCCAGCTGGAGTACTCCTGGATCAAGGAGTTCGACCCCCGGTTCAACGTCAAGTACCGCGACGACAAGAGCTACCCCTACCTCGCGGTCACGATGAACGAGGAGTTCCCCCGCGTCCAGGTCATGCGCGGCCACAAGAAGAAGGGCGTGCGCTACTTCGGGCCGTACGGGCACGCGTGGGCCATCCGTGACACCGTCGACCTGCTGCTGCGCGTCTTCCCGGTGCGCACCTGCTCGGCCGGCGTCTTCAAGAACGCCGCCCGCACCGGCCGCCCCTGCCTGCTCGGCTACATCGGCAAGTGCTCCGCCCCCTGCGTGGGCCGGATCTCCGCCGAGGACCACCGGGATCTGGCCGAGGAGTTCTGCGACTTCATGGCCGGCCGCACCGGCGCCTACCTGCGCCGCCTGGAGCAGCGGATGACGCAGGCGGCCGAGGAGATGGAGTACGAGCGGGCCGCCCGCCTGCGCGACGACATCGGCGCCCTGAAGAAGGCCATGGAGAAGAACGCCGTCGTGCTCGCCGACGCGACCGACGCCGACCTCATGGCCGTCGCCGAGGACGAGCTGGAGGCCGCCGTCCAGATCTTCCACGTGCGCGGCGGGCGCGTGCGCGGCCAGCGCGGTTGGGTCACCGACAAGGTCGAGGAGGTCACCACCGGCGCCCTCGTCGAACACGCCCTCCAGCAGCTCTACGGCGAGGAGAGCGGGGACGCCGTCCCCAAGGAGGTCCTGGTCCCGGCCCTGCCCGACCCGGTCGAACCCGTCCAGCAGTGGCTCACCGAGCGCCGCGGCTCCGGCGTCTCGCTGCGCATCCCGCAGCGCGGCGACAAGAAAGCTCTGATGGAGACGGTGCAGCGCAACGCGCAGCAGGCACTCGCCCTGCACAAGACCAAGCGCGCCTCCGACCTGACCACCCGCTCGCGCGCCCTGGAGGAGATCGCCGAGGCCCTCGACCTCGACAGTGCCCCGCTGCGCATCGAGTGCTACGACATCTCCCACCTCCAGGGCGATGACGTGGTGGCGTCCATGGTGGTCTTCGAGGACGGCCTGCAACGCAAGAGCGAGTACCGCCGCTTCCAGATCAAGGGCTTCGAGGGCCAGGACGACGTCCGCTCCATGCACGAGGTCATCACCCGCCGCTTCCGGCGCTACCTGGCCGAGAAGGAGGAGACCGGCGAGTGGGTTGAGAACGGTCAGGACGCCGGCGGCGAGATCCTGGCCCCGGACGGCTCGCCGCCCGCCGGCCCGGGCCTCGGCGACGGCGCCCTCACCGAGGACGACGGACGGCCCAAGCGGTTCGCCTACCCGCCCCAGCTCGTCGTGGTCGACGGCGGACAGCCGCAGGTCGCCGCCGCGCAGCGGGCGCTGGACGAACTCGGCATCGACGACATAGCCGTCTGCGGCCTGGCCAAGCGCCTGGAGGAGGTGTGGCTGCCCGGCGACGACGACCCGGTGGTCCTGCCCCGCACCAGCGAGGGGCTGTACCTGCTCCAGCGCATCCGCGACGAGGCCCACCGCTTCGCCATCACCTACCAGCGCACCAAGCGGGCCAAGCGGTTCCGGGCCGGCCCCCTCGACGAGGTCCCCGGCCTGGGCGAGACCCGCAAACGCGCGCTGATCAAGCACTTCGGTTCGGTGAAGAAACTGCGGTCCGCCACCATCGACCAGATCCGTGAGGTGCCTGGCATAGGCCTGAAGACGGCCGAGACGATCGCCGCCGCCCTCGCGCAGGCGGCCCCGGCCGCACCCGCCGTGAACACGGCGACCGGAGAGATCATGGAAGACGAGCAGGACACGGCGCACGGGAAGACCCCGGACGCCGCGGGGGAGCCCGTGGCCACGGGCGCCCCGGACGAATGACGGGGGCAGGACATGACCGAGCACGAGAGCCGGCCCGGGACGGGGCGAGATCAGGCTCATGACGGAACAGGCGAGGACCAGCGGCAGCCCGCGGTCCAGGAACACGGAGCACAGGTGAGTCAGGGCATCGACACGGCGGGCTTCCCCGACACGGCCATTCCCGAGCTGGTGATCATCTCCGGCATGTCGGGGGCCGGCCGGTCCACGGCGGCCAAGTGTCTGGAGGACCTCGGCTGGTTCGTCGTGGACAACCTGCCGCCCGCGCTGATCCCCACCATGGTGGAACTCGGCGCCCGCTCGCAGGGCAACGTCGCGCGGATCGCGGTCGTGGTCGACGTCCGCGGCCGGCGCTTCTTCGACAACCTGCGCGAGTCCCTGGCGGACCTGGAGTCCAAGCACGTCACCCGGCGGATCGTCTTCCTGGAGTCCTCCGACGACGCCCTCGTGCGCCGCTTCGAGTCGGTGCGCCGGCCCCACCCCCTCCAGGGCGACGGCCGCATCGTGGACGGCATCGCCGCCGAACGCGAACTGCTGCGCGAACTGCGTGGCGACGCCGACCTCGTGATCGACACCTCCAGCCTCAACGTCCACGAGCTGCGCGCCAAGATGGACGCCCAGTTCGCCGGCGAGGAGGAGCCCGAACTGCGGGCCACGGTGATGTCCTTCGGCTTCAAGTACGGCCTCCCGGTCGACGCCGACCTGGTCGCGGACATGCGGTTCCTGCCCAACCCGCACTGGGTCCCGGAGCTGCGCCCCTACACCGGCGTCAACGAGGAGGTCGCCGCCTACGTCTTCAACCAGCCCGGCGCCAAGGAGTTCCTGGACCGCTACGCCGAACTGCTGAGACTCGTCGCGGCCGGTTACCGCCGTGAGGGCAAGCGCTACGTGACCATCGCCATCGGCTGCACGGGCGGCAAGCACCGCTCGGTCGCCATGTCGGAGAAGCTCGCCGCACGACTCGCGGCCGAGGGTGTGGAGACCGTCGTCGTCCACCGGGACATGGGGCGCGAGTGACCGGACGTTCTCCGCGGCTGAGCCGGCTGCGCCGGGTGGTGCCCGAGTCGCGCGCGGCCCGCCAGTCGGCCGAGGCCCGCGCGGCCCGCCCCACCGAGGCCCGGGGCGCCCGCCCGCGCCGCCGGGGCGCACAGCCCAAGGTGGTCGCCCTCGGCGGCGGCATGGGCCTGTCCGCCTCGCTGGCCGCACTGCGCCGGATCACCGGCGACCTCACCGCTGTCGTCACGGTGGCCGACGACGGCGGCTCCAGCGGGCGGCTGCGCGACGAACTGGGTGTGCTGCCACCCGGCGACCTGCGCAAGGCGCTGGCCGCGCTGTGCGGCGACGACGACTGGGGCCAGACCTGGGCCCGGGTCATCCAGCACCGCTTCACCTCCCAGGGCGACCTCCACGACCACGCCGTCGGCAACCTGCTGATCGTCGCCCTGTGGGAGCAGCTCGGCGACCACGTCCAGGCGCTGGACCTGGTCGGCAAGCTGCTCGGCGCGCACGGACGGGTGCTGCCCATGTCCGCCGTGCCGCTGGAACTCCAGGCCCTGGTCAAGGGCCACGACCCGGAGCGGCCCGACGACGTCGACACCGTCCGCGGCCAGGCGACCGTCGCGCTCACCCCGGGGGAGGTGCAGTCCGTGCACCTCGTGCCGAACGACCCGCCCGCCGTGCCCGAGGCCGTCGAGGCGGTCCTCGACGCGGACTGGGTGGTGCTCGGCCCCGGCTCCTGGTTCTCCTCCGTCATCCCGCACCTGCTGGTCCCCGAGCTGCTGGACGCGCTCACCGAGACCAAGGCGCGCCGGGTACTCTCGCTGAACCTCGCGCCGCAGCCGGGAGAAACCGACGGCTTCTCCCCGCAGCGTCATTTGGAGGTTTTGGGACGACACGCCCCTAAACTCGCCCTGGACGTGGTGCTGGCCGACGAGGCCGCCGTGCCCGACCGCGAAGTCCTCACCGAGGCCGCCAAGCGGTTCGGCGGCGCGGTCGAGCTGGCGCCGGTGGCCCGGAGGGACGGAACTCCGCGGCATGACCCGGAGCTGCTGGCCGCCGCGTACGACCGTATTTTTCGGATGCATGGAAGGATCGGCCCATGGCGATGACGGCAGCGGTGAAGGACGAGATCTCCCGGCTCCCCGTCACCCGGACCTGCTGCAGGAAGGCGGAGGTCTCCGCCGTTCTGCGGTTCGCCGGCGGCCTCCACCTGGTCAGCGGGCGCATCGTGATCGAGGCGGAACTGGACACCGCGATGGCGGCCCGACGCCTCAAGCGGGACATCCTGGAGATCTTCGGGCACAGCTCGGAACTGATCGTGATGGCCCCGGGCGGACTGCGCCGCGGCTCGCGCTACGTCGTGCGCGTCGTCGCCGGCGGCGACCAGCTGGCCCGTCAGACGGGGCTCGTCGACGGCCGCGGCCGCCCGATCCGGGGGCTGCCCCCGCAGGTGGTCTCGGGGGCCACCTGCGATGCCGAGGCCGCGTGGCGCGGCGCGTTCCTGGCGCACGGTTCGCTCACCGAGCCGGGCCGCTCGTCGTCGCTGGAGGTGACCTGCCCCGGCCCGGAGGCCGCGCTCGCCCTCGTCGGCGCCGCCCGTCGGCTCTCCATCGCGGCCAAGGCCCGCGAGGTGCGTGGCGTGGACCGGGTCGTCGTCCGTGACGGTGACGCCATCGGCGCCCTGTTGACCCGTCTGGGCGCGCACGAGTCGGTGCTCGCCTGGGAGGAGCGGCGGATGCGCCGCGAGGTGCGCGCCACGGCGAACCGGCTGGCCAACTTCGACGACGCCAACCTGCGCCGCTCGGCCCGCGCCGCGGTCGCCGCCGGTGCGCGGGTCCAGCGGGCGCTGGAGATCCTCGGCGACGACGTTCCCGAGCACCTCGCGGCGGCCGGGCGGCTGCGCATGGAGCACAAGCAGGCCTCCCTGGAGGAGCTGGGCGCGCTCGCCGACCCGCCGCTGACCAAGGACGCCGTCGCCGGCCGCATCCGCCGCCTCCTCGCCATGGCCGACAAGCGCGCCGCCGACCTCGGCATCCCGAGCACCGAGGCGAACCTCTCCGAGGAACTGGCGGACAACCTGGCGGGCTGAGTCCGCTCCTGGACCGCGCGGCCGACGGGCCCTGGGGGCATCACCGGGGCCCGCGCCCACGCGTGGGGCTGCGGCCGGGGGCGGCGCACCGGCGGCGGCCCCGCCCTCACAGCCGCCCACCGCCCCGTCGGATCCGGTCGCGGCCGACGGCGACGCGGGTGGCCCCACGGTCCTACGGCGCCCCACGAGGTCTCTCCGGTCCGCCGGAGAGACCTCGCCGCGCTGTGCGGCGTGTACGGGGCCCGCCCAGGAGCCACCCGCCCCTCAGCCGCCGCGGGCGCCCGTCGATCCCCGGTGTCCTGCGATCCCGGACCCCCCGTGCCTCCCCGTCCCCGAGGTACGGCCCCCGGCCCGCTTCGGGCCGGAATCGGCCAGGGGCACCCCCACAGCCGGACGCGGACGCTTTCCCGCCATCCGCCACGCCGCGACCCCGCCGCCGACACGCCCTGCGCCCGCTGCTCGTGCGGCCCCCGTCCACCGGCGTTCGGCCGCCCTTCTCGACCAGTCAGGCGTGTGTCGGTGCTGTTCGGGGCACCCGCCCCCTGGCACGGACCGGACGGTCGGCGGGCCGCCGTCGGAGGCGGCCGGACGGCCGTCACGGACCGCGCCGAACCGCCCGGTTCCGGCCGCCCGCGCACCCCCGTCGGCGGCCCGCCGGACGGCCCCGACGACGGCCGCGGAGACCCCGCTTCTCATGTGAGCCGACACGCTCACGAAAGAGTGACCAATGCGGTCAAGCCGCCATCGACATCCGTAGCGAAAAGGAGTGAATCGGATGCTCGTGCGAGCGCCCCGCATCTCTACTGTCGGGTACGAAGCGCCCCGGTTTTCCGGGGGCGTCCGAATGTCACCCGGGGGGCCTCGGAGGGGTAGGGTCGGGGGTGGTCGGGGACATCCCAATACAGCTCGCCGGTGTCGCAGCCGGCGTACCAACGAGGAGATCGGTTCGTGACGATCCGCGTAGGCATCAACGGCTTTGGCCGCATCGGTCGTAACTACTTCCGCGCGCTGCTGGAGCAGGGTGCAGACATCGAGATCGTGGCTGTCAACGACCTGGGTGACACCGCGACAACCGCTCACCTGCTGAAGTACGACACCATCCTCGGTCGCCTCAAGCAGGAGGTCACGCACACCGAGGACACCATCACCGTCGACGGCAAGACCATCAAGGTCCTCTCCGAGCGCAACCCCGCCGACATCCCGTGGGGCGAGCTGGGCGTCGACATCGTCATCGAGTCCACCGGCATCTTCACCAAGAAGGAAGACGCCGAGAAGCACATCGCCGGCGGCGCCAAGAAGGTCATCATCTCCGCCCCGGCGAAGGGCGAGGACGTCACCATCGTGATGGGCGTCAACCAGGACAAGTACGACCCCGCCAAGGACAACGTCATCTCCAACGCCTCCTGCACCACCAACTGTGTGGCGCCGATGGCGAAGGTCCTCGACGAGAACTTCGGCATCGTCCGGGGTCTCATGACCACCGTGCACGCGTACACGAACGACCAGCGCATCCTGGACTTCCCGCACAAGGACCTGCGCCGCGCGCGTGCCGCCGCCGAGAACATCATCCCGACCACCACCGGCGCCGCCAAGGCCACCGCCCTGGTGCTGCCGCAGCTCAAGGGCAAGCTGGACGGCATCGCGATGCGCGTCCCGGTCCCCACCGGCTCGGTCACCGACCTGGTCGTCGAGCTGTCCCGCGAGGTCACCAAGGAAGAGGTCAACGCCGCCTTCCAGAAGGCCGCCGAGGGCGAGCTCAAGGGCATCCTCGAGTACACGGAGGACCCGATCGTCTCCTCCGACATCGTCAACGCGCCGGCGTCCTGCACCTTCGACTCCTCCCTGACCATGGTCCAGGAGGGCAAGAACGTGAAGGTCATCGGCTGGTACGACAACGAGTGGGGCTACTCCAACCGCCTCGTCGACCTCACCGTCTTCATCGGCAACCAGCTCTGACCGGCAGGGCAGGCACCTCGATGTGAGATCAGGGCTCGGGCCGCGCGCACCAGCGCCGCCCGGGCCCTGACGCGCGTGCGGCGGGCCGGGCCACACCCCGGCCCGCCGCCGGCGCGCGACGCCGATGCGCCACCGGACGGGAGGCCCTCGCAGCCCCCGGTGCGCCACCCCGGCGCGCGTGCGGATCGACCAGCCCTCGTACGATCAAGAGCCACCTCCTCAGGAGTCCCATCCATGAAGACGATCGACGAACTTCTCTCCGAAGGCGTGAACGGCAAGCGGGTCTTCGTCCGCGCCGACCTCAACGTCCCGCTGGCCGACGGTGTCATCACCGACGACGGCCGCATCCGCGCCGTCCTGCCCACCGTCAAGGCCCTCGCCGAGGCGGGCGCCAAGGTGGTCGTGGCCTCGCACCTCGGCCGGCCCAAGGGCGCCCCGGACCCCGCCTTCTCGCTGCTGCCCGCCGCCGAGCGCCTCGGTGAACTCCTCGGCGCTCCCGTGGCGTTCGCGCAGGACACCGTCGGCCCCGCCGCCCACGACGCCGTGGACGGCCTGGAGCCCGGGCAGGTCGCGGTCATCGAGAACCTGCGCTTCAACCCCGGCGAGACGTCCAAGGACGACACCGAGCGCGGCGAGTTCGCCGACGCCCTCGCCGCCCTCGCGGACGTCTACGTCGGCGACGGCTTCGGCGCGGTGCACCGCAAGCACGCCTCGGTCTACGACCTGCCGGCCCGCCTGCCGCACTACGCCGGCTACCTCATCGCCACCGAGGTCGGCGTCCTGAAGAAGCTCACCGAGGACGTCAAGCGCCCCTACGTCGTCGCCCTCGGCGGCGCCAAGGTCTCCGACAAGCTCGCCGTCATCGACCAGCTGCTCGGCAAGGCCGACCGGCTGCTCATCGGCGGCGGCATGGCCTACACCTTCCTCAAGGCCAAGGGTTACGAGGTCGGCATCTCCCTCCTCCAGGAGGACCAGGTCCCGGCCGTCAAGGAGTACCTGGAGCGCGCCGAGAAGCAGGGCGTGGAGCTGCTGCTCCCCGTCGACGTCGTGGTCTCCCGTGAGTTCCCGGACCTGAAGGCCAAGGCGCCGACCGACCACACCGTGGTCGACGCGGACAAGATCCCCGCCGACCAGGAGGGCCTGGACATCGGCCCGAAGACCCGTGAGCTGTACGCCTCGAAGCTCGCCGACGCCGCGACCGTGTTCTGGAACGGTCCCATGGGCGTCTTCGAGCACCCCGACTACGCCGAGGGCACCAAGGCGGTCGCCCAGGCCCTCGTCGACGCGGACGGCTTCTCGGTCGTCGGCGGCGGCGACTCCGCCGCCGCCGTGCGCACCCTCGGCTTCGACGAGACCGCATTCGGCCACATCTCGACCGGTGGCGGCGCCTCCCTCGAATACCTCGAGGGCAAGACGCTCCCCGGCCTCGCCGCACTGGAGGACTGAACCTCAATGACCACCCGCACGCCGCTGATGGCGGGCAACTGGAAGATGAACCTCAACCACCTCGAGGCCATCGCGCACGTCCAGAAGCTCGCCTTCGCCCTGGCCGACAAGGACTACGAGGCCGTCGAGGTCGCCGTCCTGCCGCCCTTCACCGACCTGCGCTCCGTGCAGACCCTGGTCGACGGCGACAAGCTGAAGATCAAGTACGGCGCCCAGGACGTCTCGCAGCACGACTCCGGCGCCTACACCGGTGAGATCTCCGGCTCGATGCTGGCCAAGCTCAAGTGCGCCTACGTCGCCGTCGGCCACTCGGAGCGCCGCCAGTACCACGCCGAGACCGACGAGATCGTCAACGCCAAGGCCAAGGCCGCCTTCAGGCACGGTCTGACCCCGATCCTGTGCGTCGGCGAGGAGCTGGACGTCCGCGAGGCGGGCAACCACGTCTCCCACACCCTCGCCCAGGTCGAGGGCGGTCTGAAGGACGTCCCGGCCGAGCAGGCCGAGACCGTCGTCATCGCCTACGAGCCCGTGTGGGCCATCGGCACCGGCAAGGTCTGCGGCGCCGAGGACGCCCAGGAGGTCTGCGCCGCCATCCGCGGCAAGATCGCCGAGCTGTACTCCCAGGAGGTGGCCGACCGGGTCCGCATCCAGTACGGCGGTTCTGTGAAGTCGGGCAACGTCGCCGAGATCATGGCGCAGGCCGACATCGACGGCGCCCTGGTCGGCGGCGCCTCGCTGGACGCCGACGAGTTCGTCAAGATCGTCCGGTTCCGCGACCAGTGAGCGCGGCGGTGCGCCGGAAGGCGGGCCGAGCTGTGAGTATGCGGTAGCGGCGATCCGTCGTACCCTTGCGGGGGCGCGGCAAGCGTGTCGGCATGCGGCTGGTCCGCGTGACACCTGCCGGGCCCCCGTCGTCCATCCGAATCCGAGGAAGTTGGTCCAGCCGTGGTTTTGGGGTTCTCGATCGCCCTGATCGTCTTCAGCCTGCTGCTGATGCTGCTGGTGCTGATGCACAAGGGGAAGGGCGGCGGCCTCTCCGACATGTTCGGTGGCGGTATGCAGTCCTCCGTCGGCGGCTCCTCGGTCGCCGAGCGCAACCTCGACCGCATCACCGTGGTGATCGGCCTGCTGTGGCTCGCGTGCATCATCGTGCTCGGCATCCTCATGAAGTCGAACGGCTGACGCACCGCAGACCGCCGCAGCCGAACAGCCGTCGAACGGATCGTCACGGCGCGGCGGACACCGCTCATTCCGTACGTAAGGCCCCATGGTCGGTACGCGCTCGAAAGCGCGGCCTATCATGGGGCTTGCGTCTGTGCGTGGGGGGCGGTAACTCCAATCACTGGACGCGCGTTGGGCCTTACGTAGACTGAGGCGCTCGCAGCGAAGAGAAACGCCGTCTCGCTTCGCGGCACCATCACGCAGGGAGTTACACCGTGGCAAGTGGCAACGCGATCCGGGGGAGCCGGGTCGGTGCGGGGCCGATGGGCGAGGCCGAGCGCGGCGAGTCCGCGCCGCGCCTGCGCATCTCCTTCTGGTGCTCCAACGGGCACGAGACCCAGCCGAGCTTCGCCAGCGACGCGCAGGTCCCGGACACCTGGGACTGCCCGCGCTGCGGATTCCCGGCCGGTCAGGACCAGGACAACCCGCCGGACCCGCCGCGCACCGAGCCCTACAAGACGCACCTCGCGTACGTACGGGAGCGGCGCAGCGACGCGGACGGCGAGGCGATCCTCGCCGAGGCCCTCGCCAAACTGCGCGGCGAGATCTAGGACCTGTCGGACAGTTCCCGTCTGCCGTGCGACGCCATGCACGCTCTCCCGAGTTCTTCGAGCGGGGGGACCCCACTCACCGCACCGGTCCCTGACCCGGGTACGCCCCGTACGAGGGTCAGGAGCCGGCACTTCCCCAAGCTCTTCGAGCAGGGGGGACCCCAGAGCACGCACCGGACGCCGCGCGGCCGCCTTCCGGGCGACGACGCGAATGGTCGGACCGGCCCTGGGAGTTGACGTCCGGTCGGACGCCCACGGGCAGGCCGCCGGACCCCTTGCCGCCCGCGGCGGCCACTCGCCGCAGACCGATTGTCAGTGGTGCCCTCTACGGTTCTCGCATCCGGTCAGTCGTGCCGGTGAATCGTGAGGGGGCGACGGTGGTGACGGTCGATGCGGCTCAGGCAGCCGAGAGCGCGGCGCGGCCCGCGTGGGGCGGGCCGTTCGGACGGCTGTGGGGCGCCTCGGTGCTGTCCAGCTTCGGCGACGCGCTGCGCACGGCGGCGCTGCCGCTGCTCGCCACCTCGCTGACCGACGAGCCGCTGCTCATCGCCTCGGTCACCGCGTGCGGCTATCTGCCCTGGCTGCTGTTCGGGCTGCTCGGCGGCGCCGTCGCGGACCGGGTGGACCAGCGGCGGGCCATGTGGACGGTGGACGCGTTACGGGCGGCGCTGGTCGGCGGCTTCGCGCTCGCCGTCGCCCTCGGCCACGCCTCGATCGTCCTGCTGATCTGTCTGGCCTTGGCGCTCACCACGCTCCAGACCCTCTTCGACAACGCGGCGACGGCCCTGCTGCCCGCCCTGGTGGACCGTGCCGCGCTCGGCAGCGCCAACGCCCGGCTGATGACCGGTCAGCGCATCGCCGGCGGGCTGCTGGGCGGGCCGGCCGTGCCCCTGCTGCTCGCCGTCGGCGTGGCCGCGCCCTTCGCCGCCGACGCCGTCACCTTCCTGGTGGCCGCGGCTCTGGTGGCCTCGCTGCGGGTGGCGGCGCCCGAGCGGGCGCCGCGGCCGTCCGGGAGCACGCTGCGTGGTGAGATGGCCGAGGGTTTGCGGGTGCTCGGGCGGGACCGCGCGCTGCGGGCGCTGTGCGCCGCGACCGCTCTGTGCAACGTCGGGATGGGCGCGCTCATCGCCGCTCTCGTGGTGCTCGTGACGGGCTGGCTGGGCGCCGGGCCCGGGGGGTATGCGGCGGCGATGACCGCGTACACGCTGGGGAGTCTGGCCGGGGGAGCGGTCAACGGGTGGGTGGTGGCTCGACTGGGGCGGGTGCGGGCCGTGCTGGTGGCGGGGGTGGTGCAGGTCGGGGCGCTGGTGGTGATGGGGTCGGTGCGGGAACTGGGGGCGCTGGTGACAGCGATGGCGCTGTTCGGGGTGATGGGCATGGTGTGGAACGTGAACACCACGACGCTGATGCAGGAGCGGAGCCCTGAGGGGATGCTGGGGCGGGTGAGTGCGGCGTTCCGTACGCTCGCTGTGGCGGGGGCGCCGGTGGGGGCGGTGCTGGGGGGTGTCGTCGCCGGGGCGTGGGGGCTGAACACGCCCGCGTTGCTCGCGGCCGGGTTCTTTGTGCTGTCCGTCGCGGCGTTGAGGTCCGGCCGGGGCCGGTGAGCCGGGAGGCGGCGAGAGGTCGTCGACCCCGCAGCCCCTGCCCACCCCCGGCTCTCGGTCGCTCGGACAGGGCAACCCCCCCTCATCCCTGGGGCGGCCGCCTCCAGTCCCCCCGCACCAGCCCGGGCGGCCTCGTCCTCAAGCGCCGGACGAACTGGATGGGGCGGGATGGAGGGGCGGGAAATCGCCGGCCCCGCCCCCGCTGTCGGCCTGGGCGGCCTCGTCCTCGGACGCCGTGCGGGCTGGGGCAGCCGGCCCGGCTCCTTCGGGGCCGTGCCGGCTGCGCAGCGGTCAGGTCACGCCGACGCCGGAGGGTACAGACTTCTCGGGAGTTGGGCGGCTGCTGCTGTGTCCAGGAGCCAGAGGGTGCGGGTGCGGCCCTGGGCGCCTGCCGCGGGGGCCTGGATCTCGCCCGCGCCCGAGAGGGCCATGGCGACCGCGTTCGCCTTGTCCTCGCCCGCCGCGAGCAGCCAGACCTCACGGGCCGAGCGGATCGCGGGGAGGGTGAGGGAGATCCGGGTGGGCGGCGGCTTCGGGGAGCCGTGGACGCCGATCACCGTGCGCTCGGTCTCCCGTACGCCGGGATGCTCCGGGAACAGGGAGGCGACGTGGGCGTCCGGCCCGACCCCCAGCATCAGGACGTCGAAGGAGGGCACCGTGCCGTGGTTCTCGGGGCCGGCCGCACGGGCCAGCTCTTCGGCGTAGGCGTCCGCCGCGGCCTCGACGTCCGCGCCGTACGGACCGTCCGACGCGGGCATGACGTGCACCCGCTTGGGGTCCAGCGGCACGGAGTCCAGCAGCGCCTCGCGGGCCTGCGTGACGTTGCGTTCGGGGTCGCCCTCGGGCAGGAACCGTTCGTCGCCCCACCACAGGTCCAGGCGGCCCCAGTCGATCGCGTCGCGGGCGGGCGCGGCGGCCAGCGCGGCCAGCACGCCGTTGCCGTTGCGCCCCCCCGTCAGGACGACGTTCGCCGAACCCGTCGACGCCTGGGCGTCCACGATCTTCGTGATCAGCCGGGCCGCGGCGGCCTGCGCCATCAGGTCCTTGTCGCGGTGGACGACCAGCTGCGGAGTGCTCACTTCGCCGTCGCCTTCCGGGTCGGGGCCTTTCGGGCCGTCTTGGCGGCGGCCCGGCGCGCGGGCGCCTTCACCGCCTCCTCCTCGGGCGTGGCGACCGCCACCGGCCCCTGCCCGGCGGCTTCCCGGTCGCCCTGGCCGAGCCGGTCCACGCCGTAGCGCAGCGCCGACGCGTACGTGTCGTCCGGGTCGAGCCGTCGCAGCTCCTCGGCGATCAGCTCGGCCGTGTCACGGCGCTTGAGCGCCACCGCACGCTCCGGCTGCCCCTCGATGGACAGCGTCGCCAGCCGTCCGTCGGCGCGGTCGAGCCGGATCGACCCGCAGCTCGTGTCCATGCGGACCGCGGTCAGACCCGGCCCGGCGGACAGCGTCCGCTTCACCGGCACGTCCAGCCGGTCCGCGAGCCACATCGCCAGCAGCTCACAGCTCGGGTTGGACTCCTCGCCCTCCACCTCGACGCTCTCGACCTCGCAGGGCACCTGGTCGAGAGCGGCGGCCAGCATGGAGCGCCAGGGCGTGATCCGGGTCCACGACAGATCGGTGTCGCCGGGGGTGTACGCCGTGGCCCGCGCCGTCAGCGCCCGTACCGGGTCCTCGCAGGCGTAGGTGTCGGTGACCCGGCGCTGGGCCAGAGCCCCCAGCGGGTCGCTGGCCGGGTCGAGCGGGGCGTCCACCGGCCACCACACCACGACCGGCGCGTCCGGCAGCAGCAGCGGCAGCACCACCGACTGGGCGTGGTCGGAGACCTCGCCGTACAGCCGCAGCACCACCGTCTCGCCGGTGCCGGCCTCCGCGCCCACCCGCACCTCGGCGTCCAGTCGTGAGGAGGTGCGGTCTCGCAGGGTGCGCGAGACACGGCGGATGACGACCAGGGTGCGCGAAGGGTGCTCGCGCGAGGCGTCGCCGGCCGCCTTCAGGGCGTCGTAGGCGTTCTCCTCGTCGGTGACGATGACCAGGGTGAGCACCATGCCGACGGCGGGGGTGCCGATCGCCCGGCGCCCCTCGACCAACGCCTTGTTGATCTTTCCGGCCGTGGTGTCCGTCAGATCGATCTTCATGGCCGGCGCCAGCTCCGTCCGTCTCGTGCGAGCATCTCGTCCGCCTCCGCCGGGCCCCAGGTCCCCGACTGGTACTGCGCGGGCCTGCCGTGCGCGTCCCAGTACTCCTCGATCGGGTCGAGGATCTTCCAGGACAGCTCGACCTCCTCCGTGCGCGGGAAGAGGTTGGAGTCGCCGAGCAGCACATCGAGGATGAGGCGCTCGTAGGCCTCGGGGCTGGACTCGGTGAAGGACTCGCCGTAGGCGAAGTCCATCGACACGTCCCGGATCTCCATCGACGTGCCGGGCACCTTCGAGCCGAAGCGCACGGTCACGCCCTCGTCCGGCTGGACGCGGATGACGACCGCGTTCTGCCCGAGTTCCTCGGTGGCGGTGGTGTCGAAGGGGGAGTGCGGGGCGCGCTGGAAGACCACCGCGATCTCGGTGACCCGGCGGCCCAGCCGCTTGCCGGTGCGCAGATAGAAGGGCACGCCCGCCCAGCGGCGGTTGTCTATGCCCAGCTTCACGGCCGCGTAGGTGTCGGTCTTCGACTTCTTGTCGATGCCGTCCTCTTCGAGGTAGCCGATGACCTTCTCGCCGCCCTGCCAGCCGGCGGCGTACTGGCCGCGCACCGTGTGGGCGCCCAGGTCGTCGGGCAGCCGGACCGCGCCGAGCACCTTCTCCTTCTCCGCCGCGAGCGCGTCCGCGTCGAACGAGGAGGGCTCCTCCATCGCGGTGAGCGCCATCAGCTGGAGCAGATGGTTCTGGATCACGTCGCGGGCGGCGCCGATGCCGTCGTAGTAGCCGGCCCGGCCGCCGATGCCGATGTCCTCGGCCATCGTGATCTGGACGTGGTCCACGAAGGACCGGTTCCATATGGGCTCGAACATCTGGTTGGCGAAGCGCAGCGCCAGGATGTTCTGGACGGTCTCCTTGCCCAGGTAGTGGTCGATCCGGAACACCTGGTCCGGCGCGAACACCTCGTGGACGATCGCGTTCAGCTCCTCGGCCGACTTCAGGTCGTGGCCGAACGGCTTCTCGATGACCGCGCGCCGCCAGGAACCACCCGACTGGTCGGCCAGACCGTGCTTCTTCAGCTGTTGGATGACGACCGGGAACGACTTCGGCGGCACGGACAGGTAGAAGGCGAAGTTGCCGCCCGTGCCCTGTGCCTTGTCCAGCTCGTCGATCGTGCCGCGCAGCCGCTCGAACGCCTCGTCGTCGTCGAAGGTGCCCTGCACGAAGCGCATGCCCTGGCTGAGCTGCTGCCAGACCTCCTCGCGGAACGGCGTGCGCGCGTGCTCCTTGACCGCGTCGTGCACGACCTGCGCGAAGTCCTCGTGCTCCCAGTCGCGCCGGGCGAAGCCCACCAGCGAGAAGCCCGGCGGCAGCAGACCCCGGTTCGCGAGGTCGTAGACGGCCGGCATCAGCTTCTTGCGGGACAGGTCGCCCGTGACGCCGAAGATGACCAGGCCCGACGGCCCCGCGATACGCGGGAGCCGTCGGTCCGCAGGGTCACGGAGCGGGTTCGCCCCGGTACCGGAAAGGGGTGACAAGGCGTCAGCCCTCCGCGGGGGCGAGGCGCTGGAGCTCCGCCTCGGTCGACTTCAGAAGGTCGTTCCAGGAGCCCTCGAACTTGTCGACGCCCTCGTCCTCCAGCACCTGCACGACGTCGTCGTAGGAGATGCCGATCTTCTCCAGGGCGTCCAGGTCGGCGCGGGCCTGCTCGTAGGTGCCCCTGATCGTGTCACCGCGGATCTCGCCGTGGTCGTCCGTGGCCTCCAGCGTGGCCTCGGGCATGGTGTTGACCGTGTTCGGGGCGACCAGCTCCTCGACGTACATGGTGTCCTTGTACGCCTTGTCCTTCACACCGGTGGAGGCCCACAGCGGACGCTGCTCGTTCGCTCCCGCGTTCTCCAGAGCGTCCCAGCGGTCCGAGGAGAAGACCTCCTCGTAGGCCTGGTAGGCCAGACGCGCGTTGGCCACGCCCGCCTTGCCGCGCAGGGCCTTGGCCTCGTCGGTGCCCATCTCGTCGATGCGCCGGTCGATCTCGGTGTCCACGCGGGAGACGAAGAACGACGCCACCGAGTGGATCTTGGAGAGGTCCAGGCCGCGTTCCTTGGCCTTCTCCAGGCCGGTCAGGAAGGCGTCCATGACCTTCCGGTAGCGCTCCAGCGAGAAGATCAGCGTGACGTTGACGCTGATGCCGTTGCCGATGGTCTCGGCGATCGCCGGCAGACCCGCCTCGGTGGCCGGGATCTTGATCAGGGTGTTGGGGCGGTCCACCAGCCAGGCAAGCTGGCGGGCCTCGGCGACGGTCGCCTTGGTGTTGTGGGCCAGGCGCGGGTCCACCTCGATGGAGACCCGGCCGTCCTGGCCGTCGGTGGCGTCGAAGACCGGGCGCAGGATGTCGGCGGCGTCGCGGACGTCCGCCGTCGTGATCATCCGGATGGCTTCCTCGACGGTGACCTTCCGGGCGGCCAGGTCCGACAGCTGCTGGTCGTAGCCGTCGCCCTGCGAGATCGCCTTCTGGAAGATCGTCGGATTGGTGGTGACGCCCACGACGTGCTGCTGGTCGATCAGCTCGGCGAGGTTGCCGGACGTGATCCGCTTGCGCGACAGGTCGTCCAGCCAGATCGCGACGCCTTCATCGGAGAGGCGCTTCAGTGCGTCTGTCATGGAAATTGCATCTCCTACGTGTCGTGTATGAGCGTCAGCGCTGGGCGGCGGTGAGCGATTCCCGGGCCTTGGCGGCCACGTTCTCGGCGGTGAAACCGAATTCGCGGAAGAGCACCTTGGCGTCGGCGGAGGCGCCGAAGTGCTCCAGCGAAACAATGCGCCCGGCGTCCCCGACGTACTTGTGCCAGGTCAGCCCGACGCCCGCCTCGACCGCGACACGCGCCCGCACGGCCGGCGGCAGCACGCTGTCCCGGTACCCCTGGTCCTGCTCCTCGAACCACTCGACGGACGGCATCGACACCACGCGGGTCGGCACGCCGTCGGCCTGGAGCTGCTCGCGCGCCTCGACGGCGACGTGCACCTCGGAACCGGTGGCGATCAGGATGACCTGCGGCTCGCCGCCCTCGGCCTCCAGCAGGACGTAGCCGCCCCGGGCCGCGTCGTCGTCGGGCTCGTACGTGGGCACGCCCTGGCGGGTCAGCGCCAGCGCGTGCGGAGCGCCCTTGCCGTACTCCTTCGTCCAGCGGCGGTGGATCTCGCGCCAGGCGATGGCGGTCTCGTTGGCGTCGGCCGGGCGGACCACGTTCAGGCCGGGGATGGCGCGCAGTGAGGCCAGGTGCTCGACCGGCTGGTGGGTCGGGCCGTCCTCGCCGAGGCCGATGGAGTCGTGCGTCCACACGTACGTCACCGGCAGGTGCATCAGCGCGGACAGGCGCACGGCGTTGCGCATGTAGTCGGAGAAGACCAGGAAGGTGCCGCCGTAGGCGCGGGTGTTGCCGTGCAGCGTGATGCCGTTCAGCTCGGCGCCCATCGAGTGCTCGCGGATGCCGAAGTGGACGGTGCGCCCGTACGGGTTCGCCTCGGGCAGCGGGTTGCCCGCGGGCAGGAACGACGACGTCTTGTCGATCGTCGTGTTGTTCGATCCGGCCAGGTCGGCGGAGCCGCCCCACAGCTCGGGAACGACCTCGCCGAGCGCCTGGAGCACCTTGCCGGAGGCGGCGCGCGTGGCGACCGACTTGCCCGCCTCGAACACCGGGATCTTCTCGTCCCAGCCGGCGGGCAGCTCGCCCCGGGCGATGCGGTCGTACTCGGCGGCGCGCTCCGGGTTGGCCTCGCGCCAGGCCTGGAAGGACTTCTCCCACTCGTCGCGGGCCGCGCGGCCGCGCTCCAGGGCGCCGCGGGTGTGGGTGAGGACCTCGTCGGCGACCTCGAAGGTCTTCTCCGGGTCGAAGCCGAGGACGCGCTTGGTGGCCGCGACCTCCTCGTCGCCGAGGGCCGATCCGTGCGCCGCCTCGGTGTTCTGCGCGTTCGGGGCGGGCCAGGCGATGATCGAGCGCATCGCGATGAAGGACGGCCGGTCGGTGACGGCCTTGGCCTCCTGGATCGCCGCGTAGATCGCCGCCGGGTCCAGGTCGCCGTCCGTCTTCGGCTCCACGCGCTGCACGTGCCAGCCGTAGGCCTCGTAGCGCAGAGCGGTGTCCTCGGATACGGCCGTCTCGGTGTCGCCCTCGATCGAGATGTGGTTGTCGTCCCACAGCAGGATCAGGTTGCCCAGCTTCTGGTGGCCGGCCATCGACGACGCCTCGGCCGAGATGCCCTCCTGGAGGCAGCCGTCACCGGCGATGCAGTAGATGAAGTGGTCGAAGGGCGACTCGCCCTGCGCGGCCTCCGGGTCGAACAGACCGCGCTCGTAGCGGGCGGCCATCGCCATGCCCACCGCGTTGGCGACACCCTGGCCGAGCGGACCGGTCGTGGTCTCCACGCCCTTGGTGTGCCCGTACTCGGGGTGGCCCGGGGTCTTCGAGCCCCAGGTGCGGAACGCCTTCAGGTCGTCCAGCTCCAGGCCGAAGCCGCCCAGGTACAACTGGGTGTAGAGGGTCAGGGAGGAGTGGCCCGCGGACAGTACGAAACGGTCGCGCCCCACCCACTGCGTGTCCGCGGGGTCGTGCCGCATCACCTTCTGGAACAGGGTGTAGGCGGCGGGAGCGAGGCTCATGGCCGTACCCGGATGGCCGTTTCCGACCTTCTGTACGGCATCGGCGGCCAGGACACGCGCGGTGTCCACCGCGCGCTGGTCCAATTCGGTCCACTCGAGGTCTGTGGTGGTCGGCTTGGTGCTCACCCTGGCTCAGGGCTCCTCTCCACTGTCGGATGCCGGTACGCGTGCCCGCGCACCGGCTGCCGGCGTTCTCGGCGTCGGCCGGCCGTTGTTGAGCCTACCCTCGTAAAGACGTGCGTTTTTTCGCGTCATTCAAGAGTGCCGGGACTCGTCGAAATCCGCCTGCCGACCGGCCCTGAAGCGCTATTCGGCAACTGAATACGGACCCGCTCATCCGATCGCTCAATCGAGCCGTCCCGCGCCCGTCGGAACATTGTTCCGACGCTGTTCGGGAACCCGTCCCACCGGGTTCGCGCACCCGCCCGGCGGCCCCTGTGCGGGCGGTGCGGTCAACACGACCCGACCCCCGCGAATGTCCGGGTCTGGGCAACGTCTACAGTGGCGTGGTACGCGCGAGCCTTCACCGTCGGTGCACATCGGCGGGGCTCGCTGGGAGTCTCTGTCAGGGGTGTGCGTGACGGCCGTCGAATCCCGTCCTGGGGGTCCCTCCCAGACCCTCAAGGTTCTGGGGGAGGGAGCACTCGGTGCAGGCCAGAACCCGAGCCACCGGCCGTTCGGGGCCCGTGTCAAGGCGTTCGTGGCACTGACCAAGCCACGGATCATCGAACTGCTGCTGATCACCACCGTTCCGGTGATGTTCCTGGCGCAGCAGGGCGTGCCCGATCTGAAGCTGGTGCTGCTGACCTGCGTCGGCGGTTACCTCTCCGCAGGTGGCGCCAACGCGCTGAACATGTACATCGACCGCGACATCGACGCGCTGATGGACCGCACCTCGCAGCGGCCGCTGGTGACCGGCATGGTCAGCCCGCGCGAGTGCCTCGCCTTCGGCATCACGCTGGCGGTCGTCTCGACGCTGTTGTTCGGGTTCACCGTCAACTGGCTGTCCGCCTGGCTGTCGCTCGGAGCGCTCCTCTTCTACGTCGTCGTCTACACGATGATCCTCAAACGGCGTACGTCGCAGAACATCGTCTGGGGCGGTATCGCCGGCTGTCTGCCCGTGCTGATCGGCTGGTCCGCCGTCACGAACTCCATGTCGTGGGCGCCGGTCATCCTCTTCCTCGTCATGTTCTTCTGGACGCCGCCGCACTACTGGCCGCTGTCCATGAAGGTCAAGGAGGACTACGCGCGCGTGGGCGTGCCGATGCTGCCGGTCATCGCCTCCAACAAGGTGGTCGCCCGGCAGATCGTGATCTACAGCTGGGTGATGGTGGTGGTCTCGCTGCTGCTGACCCCCCTCGGCTACACCGGCTGGTTCTACACGGTGGTGGCGCTCGCGGCCGGCGGCTTCTGGCTGTGGGAGGCGCACGGGCTGCAGAACCGGGCCAAGGCCGAGGTGACCGGCGCCAAGCTGAAGGAGATGCGGCTGTTCCACTGGTCGATCACCTATGTGTCGATCCTCTTCGTGGCCGTCGCGGTGGATCCCTTCCTCCGTTAGCCCCCTTCACGCCTGCCGACGGGCGGGGTGCGTGGCCAAGGCCACGCACCCCGCCCGTCGCCGTTGGATCTACCGCTGGGTAGCATCCAGCCATGGCAGACGACACGCAGCAGGTTGACCCCAAGGCTGACCCGAAGGCCGAGCGCGAGGCGGCCCGCCTGGCGCGGCGCATCGGCTCGTTCTCCAAGGCCCATGGCGGCGCCGAGGGGCAGGTCGCGTACATCGGACAGCGCGGCGCGCGGATCGTCCTGGTCGGCGAGGACGGCGCCTGGGGCGACATCGTGGCCCCCACCTACGCCGTCGCCGAGCAGGCGGTGCGGAAGTCGGGGATCACGGTCCACGAGTCCTTCGACGGCGAGTTCGCGGCGAAGGTGAAGACCGGTCCGTACGAGTGGTCCCGGATGGCCGGGCTCCAGCTCGGCGGCCCCGGCAACGGCTGAACGGCCTGAGGGCTCGGAGGGCGGGACAGACAGCGTCTGTCCCGCCCTCCGAGCCCTCAGGTGCGGCGGGGGGGGGGGGGGGGGGCCCGGGCCCCGGGACGCCCCGGCGCCCGCCCGGGTTCGCCG